>CAYFWL010000094.1:0-7560 GCA_964346845.1 uncultured Eggerthellaceae bacterium
CACAACGCCACCGCAACCTACGACGGCACAGCCCATACCGCGACCGGCTACGACGTGACCATCTCCAACCCGCTCTACGCCGAGGCGGACTTCGCCTTCACGGGTACTGCCGAGGCCTCCCGCACCATCGCGGGCACCACGCAGATGGGCCTCGCGGCGGGCGACTTCGCCAACGTGAGCGCCAACTTCTCCAACGTCACCTTTGCCGTCACCGACGGCTGGGTGAAGGTCGATCCGCTGGCCGTGACGGTGGATATCGTGGGCAACAATGCCACCGCAACCTACGATGGCACCGAGCATACGGTGACCGGTTACGTAGCTACTGCCAACAGCGGCCTTTATAATGTTGGTTCCGACTTCAGCTTCAGCGGAACAGCCTCTGCTTCCCGTACTGTTGCGGGCACCACCTACATGGGCCTCGCGGCGAGCCAGTTCGCCAACACCAATGCCAGCTTCATTGTTACCTTCCAGGTGACTGATGGTTTCCAGGCTATTGGTAAGACTGCGGTAACGGTGGACATCGTCGGCAACAACGACACCGCCGAGTACGACGGCACCGAGCATACGGTGACCGGCTACACTGCCACCGCTTCCAGCAGCCTGTACGACGTGAGCGCCGACTTCACGTTCTCCGGCACCGCCGAGGCCAAGCGCACCGACGCGGGCACCACGCAGATGGGTCTCGCGGCGAGCCAGTTCGCGAACACCAACCCCAACTTCTCCCATGTGACCTTCCAGGTTGCTGACGGTTGGGTGAAGGTCGACCCGTTGGCGGTCTCCGTGGCTGTGACCGGCAACAACGACACCGCCGAATACGACGGCGCCGAGCATGTTGTGACCGGCTACGACGTGACCATCTCCAACCCGCTCTACGCCGAGGCAGACTTCAGCTTCAGCGGAGCCGCCTCTGCCAAGCGCACCGACGCGGGCACCACGCAGATGGGTCTCGCGGCGAGCCAGTTCGCGAACGCCAATGCGAACTTTGCCGTCACCTTCAACGTGACCGACGGTTATCAGACCATTACTCCGTATGCTGCAGCGGTAGTTGTCACCGTTACGGAAAAGAGCGGAACGGCAACCTATGACGGCAACGAGCACAGCGTATACGGTTACACCACGATGGTGTCCAATAACGCTCTGTACAACGTGGCTACCTCGGTAGCCGAAACTCCGACCGATGCCTGGACTGCCAAGGGCACCTTGGTTGGCACCTATCCGCTTGGTATCGAGCCTGCGGACTTCTCCAACATCAATGCCAACTTTGCCGATGTGACCTTCCTCGTCATTGGCGGTAGCCTGGTTATCAATGATGGCACTGATGAAGTTCCTGTTGATCCTCATAAGGTTCTGAACAAGACCCATGATGGCAGCATCGATGGTACTTCTGCCGCTGGCTTGGGCAAGACGATCAGCTTCGACATTACGGTTAAGAATATCTACAACGAGACCAAGACGGTGACCGTGGTTGAGAAGGAGGGCTTCACTCTGAGCGAATCCGTCTTTACGTTGGCGGCTGGCGAAGAGAAGACCGTTACGGCAACGCATACGGTGACCGAGGCAGATATTCTGGTAGGCACGATCAACAACGTTGTTTCGGTAAGCTTTGAAGGTGGTAAGACCTGGGAAGATGATGATAGCGTTACCCCTGAGCCTGCTAAAGGCAGATGGGATGCTACCAAGGTTCTTGCCACCATCAATGGCGAGGTAGCTGCATCTGGTGCCACGTTGAGCGCAGGGGATGTAGCGACGTATGCTATTACCGTCACCAATACGGGCAATGTAAGCCTGAAGAACATCATGTTGACCGAGCAGCTTGCGGGTGCCACCTTTGTGGCGGGCGCAGGTTATACCGTGGAAGCCGATGGTACTGCGGGCATCGCTAGCTTGGTGCCTGGAGCAGAGGCTGTTGTCACGGCCACCTACACGGTGACCGAAGCTGACATTGTGGCCGGTAGCGTCCACAATTCGGTGACGATTCGAGCAGAGGATCCCACGGGCGATGATCCTACGGGCCCTGATCCCGATACGGATGATCCTACTGATCGACCCTACGCGAATCTGGTTGTCAATAAGACCACCAATATTCCTGCAGGTACTATCGCTGCTGTTGGTGACACCATCGTCTATACCATCACTGCTTACAATGATGGCAATATCAGCATGAATAATGTGCTTGTAAGCGACCAGATGCTTGGTCAGGAATGGCTTATCGATACCTTGGCTCCTCAGGCAAGCCAGACCTTCACCGCGAGCTATGAGGTGACGCAGGCTGACTCCAACCGCGGCTTTGTGACCAACACGGCGGTGGCTCGTGGCGAAACTGATGATCCGGAGAATCCGGCCCCCGAAGGCGAGGACGACGTAACGGTTCCGGTAGAAAACCAGACTCCATCCTTGGTTCTCACCAAGACTTCCGATATTACCTTTGGTGCGGTAGCGGGCGATGTGATCACCTACACCATCGTGGCCACCAATAACGGTACGGTTGGTTTGACCAATATAGTTGTGGTTGACCAGCTTACGGGTGATAGCTGGACGCTTGATGCTCTGGCAGTAGGAGCTTCCGCGACCTTCACTACCACCTATACGGTGACGGTTGCCGATATGGCTGCGGGCTCTGTGGTGAATACGGTCACTGCAACCGCTGACAATCCTACGGGTAACCCCACCAACGTGACTCCTGGTGGACAGACGGTTATTACCTCCACCCCGGTTTCTGGTTTGACCGTGGCGAAGAGCATTACGAACGAACCCGCTAATGGCCGGTTCTACGTACAGGGTGAGGAAATTTCTTATCAGGTTGTTGTGAACAATACGGGCAATATCGAACTGACCAACATCGTGCTGAATGACACGCTGGTTGCCCTGGAGCCGATTCCTTCTTTGGCGCCAGGTGCCTCTCAGACCGTCACCTACACCTATACGGTGACCGAGGCGGATGCTACGGAAGGTTCTGTTCTGAACAGCGTGACTGCAACGGGCACAACGCCGGCTGGCTCGGGTACGCCTACAGCGACTGCCACAAGTGAGGTGTTCGCTCCAACCGGCGTTGAAGTGATCCCCGATAACCCCACACCTTTGGCTCAGAATTGTTGGGTGCACTGGTTGATGCTTATCGGTATCCTGATTAATCTGATTTACGGTATCGGTGTTTGCATCCGTCGCAATAAGTTTGCCGGTAGCGTCTCTGCTCTCGATAAAGAGCTGACCGCCCCGACCGAAGCTTAAAGAGGAAAGGAGGAATAGACATGAAGAAGTCCAACATCATCATTTCTGTCATTGCGGTTCTGCTTTCCGCTTTCCTGCTGTGGCTATGGTACTACCTGGGATTCGACAAGATTGACTCTCCGCTCGACTTGCTCGTGTCCATAGGCTGGTGGGTCATTATTATCGGTACGATTGTGGGCATTGCCAAAATGGAAAAGATACGGAAGGAAAAGATTCGTACGGCCTATATCGGTTCAGGCTTCCTGTTCAACAGCGAGTCAGGCACCGTTGCCCTCGAAGGACGCACCGCTATTGAAGTTCTCGAAGAAACTCTGAAGGGCCTGAAGTACGACTTCACCAATTCGGGAATCGACGATATCACTAAGGCTGGTATAAAGGCAGTCGTTCGCACGAAGCATTACGAAGCAGCCTCAGAGGAAACCCAAGAGCCCACCTGGCAAGGAGAGGTTGCTCTCGCTTCCCCTGGCGCAAAGGCTCTGCCCTTTATGAACAGGGCAGAGTTAGCAGGTTTACTGGCGGATATGGCATAATCCCAAGCTCTCGTGAGCTGATGATGAAAACGGCCCCGTGTAAGAACGGGGTCGTTTTTTTGAGAGTCGCTTGTATGTCGGCTGCATGCTAAGGTTGTGCACCGATGGCGCGCTGAGGTCGCTCAGCGACTGCTCACCGCTTGTGCGCCGGGGGCGTGTTTGGCATGAGCCGTTTGCTTCTGAGGGGGTTCAGGGTTGGCGGCGGATTGAAAAAGGGTTACGTTCGATCGCGCTAGTGCAGTACTTTTTGTATTTCCTTAGGTGTTTTACCGGGCTTATGCTATATTATTAGCCTTAACAAACATAGGAGAATGCATGGCAAATTGCTGCTAACCCGGTCAGGCAATGCCGGATATTTCAATAGATACCATGAGTGCAGGGCGCCCCTCTGTTCAGCTTGAAGAAGGCTCTTTGACCTTGGATCAGCTTCCTCTTGGCAAGAATGCGCTTATTTGCCAGGTGGGCGGCGAAGGAGCCCTGCGTCAGCATTTTCTTGATATGGGTCTTATTCCCGATGCCCCGGTGACTATGGTGAAGTACGCTCCTCTCGGCGATCCGGTACAGGTGCGCATTCACGGTTATGAGCTTACCCTGCGCTTGGAGGATGCGGCTCGCATCACGGTGTGCGATGTCCTCGATGATGAGGTAGCACGTACTGCCAGCTTGCAGCGCAATGCCGGTGCTCCTCAGAAAAGGGGCGTGTTTCCCGGCGGTCATCCCCACGAAGCCGACCATCCCGGTTTGGGCGAAGGGGGCCGCTATCATGACGCTGCCACCGAAAACCCCTTGCCCTTGGACCAAAAGCTGACTTTTGCCCTGGTAGGCAATCAGAACTGCGGGAAAACAACCCTGTTCAATCAGCTTACGGGGTCCAATCAGCATGTGGGGAACTTTCCTGGCGTTACGGTGGACCGCAAGGACGGCTCCTTGCTGGGTCATGAAAATACGCTTGTTACCGACTTGCCGGGCATCTATTCCATGAGCCCTTATTCCGCTGAGGAAATTGTCACGCGTCAGTTTGTTCTGGATGAAAAGCCGCGCGGCATCATCAATATTGTGGATGCTACTAACATCGAGCGCAATCTCTATCTGACCATGCAGCTGTTGGAGCTGGGCGTTCCCATGGTGCTGGCTTTGAATATGATGGACGAGGTGTCCGCTAATGGCGGTTCGGTGCTCGTCAACGAACTAGAAGCTCAGCTGGGGATTCCCGTGGTACCCATCAGTGCCACGAAGGGTGAGGGCATTACCGAACTGGTAAATCACGCTCTGCACGTGGCATGCTATCGCGAACGACCTCGTCGTCAGGACTTCTGTGATGCTACGGAAAACGGGGGTGCGGTGCACCGCTGCTTGCATGGCATCATGCATCTTGTTGAGGATCACGCCAAGCGAGCGGGGATTCCCCTGCGTTTTGCCGCATCAAAGCTGGCAGAGGGGGACCCTTTGGTGATGCGTGCCTTGGCGCTTGATGAAAACGAGGTGAGCACCATCGAGCATCTGGCGCTTCAGATGGAGGCCGAAAGCGGCCTTGATCGGGCAGCGGCACTCGCCAGCATGCGCTTTTCCTTTATCGAGCGGGTGTGTGGCGCTACGGTGGTGAAACCTCGTGAAAGCCGCGAACATGCGCGCAGTCAGAGCATTGACCGCATTCTGACAGGCCGTTTTACCGCTCTTCCTGCGTTCGTTGTCATTATGATGGCGGTGTTTTACCTGACCTTTGAGCTTATCGGCGCCTGGCTGCAAGAGCTGCTCGCCGATGGCATCACTGCTCTGGGTGATCTGTGTGCTCAGGCGATGGATGCCGCCAAGGTTAACGAGGTGCTGAAATCTTTCGTCATCGATGGCATTTTTGGTGGTGTGGGCAGCGTGCTTTCTTTTATTCCCATCATCGCCGTGCTGTTCTTCTTCCTTTCGCTGCTGGAAGACAGCGGCTATCTGGCTCGCGTGGCTTTCGTGATGGATAAGCCCCTGCGCAAGCTGGGTCTTTCGGGGCGCAGCATTGTGCCCATGCTTATCGGTTTCGGTTGCAGTGTGCCCAGTGTTATGGCCAGTCGTACGCTGCCTTCCGAGCGTGACCGCAAGCTGACAATCATCTTGACACCGTTTATGAGCTGTTCAGCCAAACTGCCTATCTACGTCTTTTTAGGAGCAGCATTTTTTCCCGAAACGACCGGTTTGGTGGTCGGTATCTTATACGTGTTGGGCATTGTGGTAGGGGTGCTGGCGGCGTTTCTGCTGAAAAAGACGCTCTTTAAAGGCGAAGCGGTGCCGTTCGTTATGGAGCTGCCCAACTATCGTATGCCTGCAGCGAGAAACGTGCTTCATTTGCTCTGGGATAAGTGTAGCGACTTCTTGCATCGTGCCTTTACGGTTATCCTGCTGGCAGTGCTGGTCATTTGGGCGCTGCAGACGTTCAGCTTTGGTTTGAATGTAGTGGAAGATTCTGCCGATAGCATGCTTGCGCAAATCGCGGGGGTTTTCTCGCCGCTGTTGGCGCCTCTTGGCCTGGGGGACTGGCGCGTGGGTACTGCGCTGGTTTCAGGTTTTATTGCCAAGGAGAGCGTTGTTGCTACTATGATCGTTCTCTATGGCGGCGTCGAGGGTCTCGCCGCTCTCTTCACGCCTCTTGCGGGTGCCTGCCTTCTGGTGTTCTGCCTGCTGTATACGCCCTGCGTGGCGGCCATTGCCAGCATCAACCGCGAGCTGGGCTGGAAGTGGGCTCTGGGCATCGTCGTTGGCCAGTGTGCGGTGGCCTGGCTGGTGGCTTTTGCGGTGCGCTGCCTCGGCCTGCTGATCGGTCTGGGATTATGACAAGGGGACAGGTCATTTGTCACAATTTGCTCAACTTATGACAAAGGGACAGGTGATTTGTCATAATATGACCGCTTGTCACCGTTCCCCTCTCGTCTTCGCGGGGGATTATGACAAATCACCTGTCCCTTTGTCATACCCTTGTCAGCAATCCCTGTGGAATTGTGACAAATGACCTGTCCCCTTGTCATAAGCCGTGGGAGGTTTACGGTGGGAAAACGGAAATACTTCTTCTTCGATTATGACGGGACCCTGGCCATTCCGTTGCGTCGTGATATTCCTTCCAGCACGCGAGAAACTCTTCGCTTGCTGGAAGCTAACGGGCATGTTGTTGCGCTCAACACGGGGCGCCTGCAATGCAATGCCCTCGATTTCATCGAAAGTGCGGGCATTCGCAACATTGTTGCCGATGGTGGCTACTCCGTTACGGTGGATGGTCAGTTGCTGTGGATGCGCCCTCTTGACCTTGAACCCGTGAAGACATGTCTGCGGCAATTAGACTGTGCGGGCATTCCTTGGGCGGTGACCACCGTAAACGAGCCTTGGCGCGTATCCAACAACCCCGATTTTGCAACTATTTCGGGTGATTACTATCTGCCCACGCGCTATGATGCCACGCTGCGAATCGATGATCTGACCCAGGTCATGAAAGCATACATACCCTGCGAGAGCGACAAGATCGAAGAGCTTGAAGCCCAAGGCGTGCTCGACGATGTGCCCTGGGTTGCTTACAATTCAGGTGCTGTTTTTATAGAGCCACTGGAAAAACAGGTAGGTATTCGCTATCTCATGAATCATGTTGACGCACCCCTGGAAGACGTGGTGGTGTTTGGTGATGGCAAAAATGATCTTTCCATGTTTTGCTCTGAATGGACGAGCATTGCTATGGGAAACGCGGTGCCAGCACTCAAAGAGCAGGCCGACTATATCACTGACGCCTGCGACGCTGATGGCATCTACAACGCATGCAAGCATTTTGGCTGGCTGT
>CAYFWL010000095.1:0-7230 GCA_964346845.1 uncultured Eggerthellaceae bacterium
ACACTTCCACCGATACCGAGGCTTTTCCGGCCGAGGAGCCTCTTTTATCCAAATTGCTGCCGTCCATAGACATTTTTTCGCTTGCCGTCATAAGCGACCTGGGGAAACTCGTCCCGATACCCTCAAAATCGTCCAAAAATGTCTAAAAAGGAATCCAAGTTGGAAAAAAAGGGGTGCAAGACCCAGAAAATGAGCCGCAACGCCGGGTCAAGGCACCAAAGCACGCGAAAACAGAGGTGGCACTCACTTGCGCTGCTCTCTCTTTCACCCGTTGTCGGGTGAAACGCTGACGCCTTAGCTCCTCGAGCAAGGTCGAGACCACGGGGCCCCAAGATGCGCTCGCAGCTCCAATTGCACACATCGGATGCGGGATCCGCCTCATCTCCGTACGCAAGTGGCCCCCAAGATGCACCCGCAGCTCCAATTGCACACCCGAGCACGATGCGAGCTATAGGGCACACTGCCGCTTCCCCGCACAAACACAAGCAAGCGTGACGGAAATCACAGGGCGCACTGTCCGCTATCGCTCCAACGCACACCCATGCCCGTTACAAACCCTCGTTACAGACCAGAGAGACGCATCCTCCAGCACACCGTCTAATCGTGACGAAGGGCCCGACGGAGCGCACCGCGGGAGACGCCTGCGGGACACGACACGAGGCACGCCCCCCTTACGCCTACTCGCACAGAAGGTCCCGCATCACTCCAGAGTTCGGCTCATAGGGTGTGCGAACCGCTCCAGCGCACGTCCGTTACAGGGTACGGCGCCACTCCAGCGCACGTCCGCTACAGGGTGCGACGCTGCTCCAGCGCACGCCCGAGCGTGACCTCGTCGGCATACTCCAAATCGCCGCCAACAGGCAAGCCACTGGCAAGGCGCGTTACCGTAATGCCCAGAGGCTTGATCAGGCGTGCCAAATACGTCGCAGTGGTTTCCCCTTCCACATTGGGATTGGTCGCCAACACCACCTCGCGAACATCCTCGGAAGCCAATCGCCGCATGAGTTGCGCAATATGCAACTGCTCGGGACCGATGCCCTCCATGGGAGAAAGGGCACCCCCTAACACATGATAGCGCCCAAAGAACACGCCCGTGCGCTCCAGGGGAGGAATATCGCGCGGCTCTTCCACCACGCACAGCAGCGTCTGGTCGCGCTTGGATGAAGCGCACACTTCGCATTCGTCTCCCTGGGCGTAGTTGAAGCAACGCGGGCAAAAATGCACCGTTTCCTTCACTTCCACAATAGCCTCAGACAGACGCAGGGCCGTTTCATGGTCGGTGTTGAGAATCCAGTAGGCAATGCGCTGGGCAGACTTGGGGCCAATACCCGGAAGTCGCTCAAGCTCATCCAGCAGCGTTTGTATAGCAGGCGCAGCGAACATATGGCTTAGAAAGGAAGGCCCATATTGCCCATGCCGCCGGTAACGGAGCTCATGCGCTGATTGCCCATTTCAGCGACACCGCGCAGCGCTTCGTTCACCGCTGCCAAAACCATGTCTTGCAGCATGTCGATATCCTCGGGATCAACAGCATCGGGAGCTATCTCAAGGGACTTCACCGTGCCGTCACCTAGAGCGACAACCTTGACCATACCGCCGCCAGCAGAGGTCTCGAATTCCATCGACTTGATCTCTTCTTGGGCGATGGCCAAATCACGCTGCATCTTTTGAGCCTGCTTCATCATTTTCTTCATATCCATAGGTCTCTCCTATCATCAGGACGTTCAACGTCGCTAAAAATTACACTTCTTCCACTACAACGCCGTCACCAAAGCTGGAAAACAGCATCTCTTGGAACTCGTCAAGCTCCATGACAGGCCCATCGTCTTCAGGAAGGGCAAAGGGATCGTCATCCCAGGGTGCCCGCTCAGACGCGGGGGGCGTTGTTGCAGGTTCCGGCGCGGTGGCCGGGTTCGATGCTGATGCCGATGCTAACGCAGGTGAGGCGGCCGGGGTCGATGCCTGCGCGGCGGCTGGGGTTGGCTCCGATGCGGCAACCGACGCCGATGAAGCAGCCAAAGCTGGCCCGGGCGCTTGCGTTGACGCAGTTGCAGCGGTAAACACAGATGCAGACGTCAGCTCAGATGCAGGCTCAACCGCCGATGAGGGCACCAACCTAGAAGCAGAGGCCGACCCAGAAGCAGGGGGCAGCTCGGACTCAGGAACCAGCGCGGACGCAGTCGAAAACTCAGGCGAAAACTCATCGAAAGCCCCTTCGTCCTCACCTTCATAAAACCCCACATCGTCATAGGTGTCCAACGGCACTTCTTCGTATCGGTAAGACGGATCGCCATCATCGGGTAACTGCGTGGCAGGCCCCCGCCCATCAGGGCTCCATCCAGGCGTCGCCGAGGATAAGGCATCGACTGGCCCCGTCGACACGGACGCAAGGGCAGATGCCTGATCGGAAGCAGTCCTTTTCGCCTCGACCTCCCGAGAAGCAGCAAGACTATCGGCGGGCACTGCACCCTCCCGAGAGGAAACAGATCGGTCGGCGAGCACTGCACCCGCTTCGTCTACCACAGCTACCACAACGGGCATATCGACCCCGGCAACACGCGAAACCACCTGATGCAGATAATCGAGGGCATCGGGTTTTTGGAGCACCGAAAGAGCAAAGCCGTAACTCGGGCGAAACGAAATCAACAACGACTCCGTCGAAGCGTCAAAGGAAGCCCGAGCGCTCATCAGAAGAGTGGTGTAAGCGGGACGGTCGCGCTTGATTTCCGCAAAGGCACGCTGCCACATACGCTGCACCGACGCAGGATTCGAGAATCCCTCAAAGCTCTGTTTCGATGATGAAGGTGCCGAAGGCCTCGCGACCGCAGCGGACTCGACCGAGGGAGCAGACGCAGAAGCGGTATCTGCAAGGATCGCCTCGGACGCAGGCGCGAGTGCAGCTGCGGACGAATGCGCCTTCTCAGACGCAAACGCGGGCGCCGCTTCGACCGCATCCGAAGCCTCTGCCTCAACCACCAGTGCCGCTTTTTCGACAAACGCCTCTCCGGACGATGCTTCGGCCGCAGCGGACTCAGCAAACGCAGCAGGCTCAGCCACAACAGACGCAGGCGCAGCCGCGCGCAACGCCACTCCGGAGCCTTTCTCCAAAGCCTCAATGCGCGCAGCCAGAGAAGCCAAGGTCAAATCGCTCTCTGGACGACAGATTTTCGTCAGAGCGATTTCGAAGCAAAGACGCGCGTTGGAAGCCGTTTTTAGCTGCACCGTCGTGTCACCCAAGACCTCCAGCAGATACGCCAGCCGGTCGGGCGCAAAAGATGCTGCCTGCGAAATAATCTGATCGCGAATCTCACCCCGCGCGGAAAGAGGCGCCTGCGTACCCGCCAAAGCCACAAGATACAAATCACGCACGCGCTGAGCCAGGCCGCTCGCAAGGAATGCAAAATCGCCTCCCGTTTGAGCAAAGGAGTCAAGCCACAAAAAAGCCGCGCTCGTATCGCGGTGAGCAAGAGCATCTACCAAGGCCGTTAAATCGTACGCCGCTTGGGTGCCACCCAGCTGGTCCACCATCGCTCGGGAGACAACGCCATCACCAAAGGCAATGGCCTGTTCCAAAGCGGTCAGAGCGTTGCGCAAGCCCCCGTCAGAACGACGGGAGATAAGCTCCAAAGCTTCCTTTTCGTAGCTCACGCCTTCGGCTTGGCAAATCTGCTCCAAACGCGCCGTCATGCCCTCGTTGGCAATCCGGCGAAAATCGAAGCGCTGGCATCGAGACAGAATGGTCTCGGGGACTTTTTGAGGGTCGGTGGTGCATAGGATAAACACCACGTGAGAGGGAGGCTCCTCCAGCGTCTTCAGCAGCGCATTGAACGCTGCCGTCGACAGCATGTGGACTTCGTCGATGATGTACACCTTGGAACGACCTCGGGTGGGAGCAAACTGCACGCGACCGATGATTTCCTCGCGCACGTTTTCCACACCTGTACGGCTTGCGGCATCAAGCTCGTAGACATCGGGATGCTCGCCGCGAGCGATCTCTTCACAGCTGTCGCAGGTACCATCAGGATTCGATGTGGGACCCTGCACGCACAGCAAAGCTTTGGCCAAAAGCCGCGCCGTGGTGGTTTTTCCCGTACCACGCGGACCGCAAAATAGATACGCATGGCTCAGTTTATCCTGGTCAATAGCGTTTTTTAGCGTGCGCTCGATGTGATCTTGGCCCACGACCTCCGAAAAGACTTGAGGGCGATATTTGCGATACAGCGCCTCGGCCACAGAAAACCCTCCTTAGTTTTTCTTTTCCTTACGTGAGGCCAGAGCAGCCTTCACCGCACCGACAATAGCCGGCAGAACAGAAATACCCACAATGCCCAAGATGATAAACTCGAAGTGCTCTTGCACAAAAGGCCCGCTGCCAAAGAAATATCCTACCAGCACAAACAGGCTCACCCAAGAAATACCGCCAACAGCGTTAAAAAAAGTGAACTTGGAAAAATTCATATGCCCCGTGCCCGCGATAAAGGGAGCAAAGGTACGGAAGAATGGCATAAAACGCGTGATAACGATGGTCAGGCCGCCGAAACGAGCAAAGAAGTCATCCAGCTTGGCCATACGCTCAGGCGTAAGGGCTTTCACCTTACCCGAATCGATGATGCGCGCGCCGAAGAAGCGGGCAATCCAGTAGTTGGACGTATTCCCCAGAATAGCCGCCGCATACAGCACCACAAGCGTGGTTGCCAGGTTCAGGCCGCCCCCATCGGCGGAAAACACACCCACCGCAAAAAGCAGCGAATCGCCGGGCAAAAACGGAAAGAACACCAGACCCGTTTCTACAAACACCACCAGGAAGAGCGGCGCGTATACCCAGATGGGCCCGAGAGCAATAATCCAACCTGCAATAGCGCCGCGTGGGTCTTTGAGCAGGTTTATGAAAAAGTCAATAACGCCCATGATGCCTTTCCGAGAAAATAGAAGAGTATCCCGATTAGGCTTGAACGCTCGTCAGAGGTCCTTATGGCTGCTTCCTTCCGGACCTGACCAGGTTCGAGGCATGGCGCCGTTCAAGCCCATTCGAAATACTCTCAGTCAAATTCCATGATAGTATACCCGATGCACAGGACGTAGCCGGGCATAACCTTACTCCTGCACACAAAAAGCCCTCTGAATCGGCCTATTGCTTGAAGGCTTTTTTGGCGCTACCCACCGAATACAAGCTGCCGGAAACGACCACCAGATCTTCCCCCGATGCCAGGCTCATCACCGCATCACGAGCCTCCTCGAAGCTCTCCGCCTGCATAACGACAATATCGTCGTACCCGTTCTCGGTGCATTTCCGGCGAAGAATCTCCGCCAAATCAGCCGCCGGCAACGCACGCAGATTAGGCGGCGTCATAGCCACAAAGCCCTGAGCAAAACCGACCAAACTATCGGTCATAGCATCGTAATCCTTATCGGCCAGCAGGCTTAAAACCACCCAGGGAGCTTTTCCCGGAAACACATCTTCGCAGGTGCGGCGCAATGCCTCGATACCCTGAGGGTTATGACCGCCGTCCACCACCACCCAGGGCGTACCCTCTTTATGGGGAAACACCTCAAAGCGCCCGGGCCAACAGGTAGCTTCCACGCCAGCACGGATGTGATCATCGGAGATAAGCCAACCACGCGTCTGCAAAGCGCGCACGATTTCAATGGCAAAAGCGGCATTGCCCGGCTGATATTCGCCTAAAAGAGAGGTGCGCAAACCCTTTAAACTGCCATAATCAAAGCTTCGCATCAGGCGCTGTTTGCCTTCTTCGTCGGAAACAACAACAGCACGCCCCCTCTGCAGCTGAGCGAAATCGGGGATGATTTCTACGGTATGCGCCTCACGCGCTGCAGCTGAGATAACCGCCTGCGCGGAAGGATCCTGAGGATAGCTCACCACCGATGCGCCCGCTTTGATGATACCGGCCTTTTCACGAGCGACTTCTGCCAGGGTCTCACCCAGCAAAGCGGTGTGATCCAGGCCGATCCGAGCGATAGCACATACCTCGGGGGCATCGATAACATTGGTAGAGTCCAAGCGGCCGCCCAAACCCACCTCCATGACCACGATATCACAGCGGCATCGGGCAAAATGGCATAGAGCCACGGCGGTCATCAGCTCGAATTCCGTAGGGTGCTCACCCGTTTCGCGCTCCACCTCTTCGGCCTTTTCCTTAACATCCCAGGTGATTTCCGTTAGCGCATCCAAGGGAATGAACCGGCCGTTTACTCGAATGCGCTCTTCGAAGACCTCAATATAGGGGCTGGTGAACATGCCTGTGGTAAAGCCAGCTGCTTGCAGAATATTTGCGGTATAGGCGCAGGTAGAACCTTTACCGTTGGTGCCGGCTATATGCACGAACTTTACCTGATCCTGGGGACGGCCCAGTTTTTCCATCAGCAGGCGGGTGCGCTCCAGTCCTAAGTTCACATCCTGCCAGCGAGGTGTGTTGATATAGGCAACGGCGTCGAACTCTTTCATGATGCTCCTCTTAGCAGCCGAACAATGCGCGGCATATCATTTCTGAAAGCAGTTAGCAGTTTAGCTCTCTTGATGCAAAAGCATACCGAGAGTAGCAAAATCCTGTTCAAGAGCTGTCTGCTTAGCCTTATCGTAAATTGCCGCCGCAGGATGATAGATAGGAAACACCTTGAATTTACCCGCTTTCTGCACTTTGCCGTGGAGATGCGTGATGCCCACATCGGTCTTAAGGACAAACTTGGTGGCAAAATTCCCCAATGTCACTATGTATTCAGGATCAATCGTGCGCGTTTGTTCACGCAAAAAGGGCGTACAGAGCTCAATTTCTTCAGGTCGCGGATCGCGATTGCTCGGCGGGCGACATTTGAGCACATTTGCGATATAGATGTCTTCCCGTTTCAGGCCGGCAATTTCAAGCATAGCATTGAGGTTTTTACCTGCAGCGCCCACAAAGGGTTCGCCCTGCAAGTCCTCGTTTTTACCCGGAGCCTCCCCGACCAGCATGACGCGTGCCTGAGGATTTCCCACACCAAACACCGTATGGGTACGCCCATCAGCCAAGGAGCACGCTGAACATGCGCGCACTTGTTCTTGAATGAGCTCTAAAGGAATATGAGGCTTACTCATGGCTTACTCTTTCTCCCATTGTGATAAAAAAGGCAGGTGGTTAATTGTGACAGGGGGACAGGTGATTTGTCATAATTTTTCGTTTAGTGCAAAAGCAAACCCAAAAGCAGCACAAAAAGCCACGCTTTGGGAAGCGCTCG
>CAYFWL010000096.1:0-1843 GCA_964346845.1 uncultured Eggerthellaceae bacterium
GCACGCCTTCTCTCCTCGTACTATAGTCCGATGAATAGAGCAGTTCTGGTTTCAAAAGGAACAGAGTATGAGCATTAGAACCTCTGCGGCTATTGCCGTTTGTCATGCCAGCTACAAAATCATGCGCGCCTTAGGCCGCACGGGCCGCGCCCTGCCGGGGCGCTTGGCTCTGCTGCTTGATCGAAACATCGTGCGAAAGCTCAGCCAGGACCACCAAACCATCATCATCACCGGCACCAACGGCAAAACCACCACCACCCACATGGTTCAGCAGGCGGTCATCAACGCCTTTGGAAGCGCTGCCTATGACCCTTCTAGCACCAATCTTGAACAAGGCATTGCCACCACGCTCTGCCTCGACAGCAGCTTAAGCGGCAAACGCAGGAGCGACTGGGCGGTTATCGAAAGCGATGAGGGCGCTACCAAGCTGCTGATGCCCGCCACCCTTCCCCGGGTGCTGACGGTCACCAACCTATACCGCGACCAGGTCGATCGCTACCCCACCTGGACAACTGCTCGTGACTACATCAGCGAAGCTGCACGAAAAAGTCCCTCCACCACGCTGGTGCTGAACGCTGATTGCCAGGTAACCGCCTCCCTTGCCGATGCGCTGCCCCATACGGTAGTTTGGTTTGGCGTGGAATGCGATGTCTACGATGAGGGCATAGCCGATTTCGATAACCAGGTAGACTGCATAAGCTGTGGGCACCCTTTAGATTTTGAGCACCGTACCTTTGCTCATCTGGGCAATTTCACCTGTACGGCGTGCGGTCACACCCACCACAGGGCCGCTATCGCCTGTACGGGCATCAGCGACAAGCAAGAAAAAAGCTGCAAGCTCACCCTGCGCGTCTACGACCATGAGCTCACCTTCCCCGTCAATATACGCGCAGGATATGACGTCTACAATGCCGTTGCCGCCTTCGCAAGCCTGATTATGCTCGGCGTATCCGAAGAGCAAGCCTGCGAAGCCCTGGGGGATTTTAAGCACGCCGCTCACCGCTTCGAGATTTTCATCCTGAATGACACGGAAGCACGTCTCCTTTTGATGAAAAACACCGCCGGCTGCAATCAGCTGATCAATATGCTGGTATCTGAAGAGCACCCACCCACCAAACTTGTATGCCTTTTAGGCAATGAGATCATGGATGGCAGAGATACCGACTGGATTCAAGGCGTCCACTGGGAAAAACTCATCCGCCCTGAAACCCACGCCATAGTAGGAGGCCCCTGCTTCGAGGATATGCGCCAACGGCTCATCCGTGCCGGCCTTGACGAGAAGCGCCTTACCGTGCAGACCGATTACTCCGCCCTTGTGGACGTACTGGCCTCAGCTGGGGAACCCGTTACCGTTATCGCCAACTGCTCAACCATCGAGGCCCTTCGCCTTGAGCTGGTGAAAAAATATCAGCCGCTGGATTATTGGAGTAGCGAAGTGTAAGCACGGACGAACCTTTTCCCACTCCTTTGCCCCCACGATAACGCTCGGGCGTTTCAAAAAAGGAAGCCAGAGACATTTTCTCGATGTTTCCCCGTATTTTTGGAGCACTGAGGCAATGCTCAAGCTGGAGCCAATCGTCTACGCTTGTCTGCGGCCATCAGGTGGGGATTTCGGGTTGCGAAGTTTCAGCGCGCACCTACGGCTTTCAGGGCGCACACCAACGTGCCAGCAAGCGCATGCCGGCGTTCAAGCGTACATCTCGGCTCTGGTCAACGCACGCCAGCGCAGGGCATCGTCTGCCCCCCATGCCATCATGCATCAGGTGCTCTCCCCTGCAACGCCCTGGGACCCCAAGACTACAAGGTAAGCGTCCGTCGAGGAATCGCGGGTGACAAGCACAAT
>CAYFWL010000096.1:1853-7146 GCA_964346845.1 uncultured Eggerthellaceae bacterium
TCTCACAGGTGAACAGAGATTTCATACGATAGGCATACGTGTTGCCATCGATGTCGGTAAACAAGAGCGCCTCACCGCTGCGCAGCGTTCTTAGATTTCCTAATTGAGTTCGAGCATTGGACCCAACAACGACGAGCCCCTCGGCAAAAGACTCGCTCTGCAGATAGGGGGCCACACTCGAATCCCCCTCAGACATACGCGCCCGCACCGGCAAATCCACGCCCAGCGATGGGATCGACAGCACGCCCACATAAGAAACGCCGTCAATGTCGAAGTAAGAGAAGTTCGGGGAAGAATCTTCTGCAACACCGCCCGCAACTGCAGGAGTCACCGCCTGAATGCGATCGAGCACCTCCTGCGTCTTGCGCGCCGAAGCCGCTTCGCCCCATAAACCACCCGCCAAGACAAAAACAGCGAGCAGCACGAGAACGGCCCCCATCAGGGAAAGAAGCCGCGTCAGCCGTCGTGACGAAGAGCGATTTATGCGTGAGGAATCATTCACCATCGTGCAAGCGGAAACGCGCTATTGCAGCGATAAGGCAGGCGATACCCACAAGGGCGAGCAAGGACGAAGCAAGCCAAAATATGCTATCCCCCATTTGGGGAAGACCGCTCTTAGGAACCTCACTGGGAGGTGGTGGCTCTTCGTTGCTTTCCTGCGTATTCGTGAGCACGAAGTATGTTTTTGCGGTGCCGTCTTCGATAGTCCTTATCGTAGGCGTATACCCTGCGGGAACGTCAAGTTCAGCTACACGCCAGAGCGACCCATCGTCGGGCGCATCCCACTCAAACGACCAGTTATTACTTGAATCAAGCGTGTGGATTCCCTGACTCACCCCGTCTTTCAGGATGTCTATCCTCACGCTTGTCGGACGGCTCTCGGCGCTATCGCCCGACCAGTGTTTCACCACCGCATACGACCTGCTCTCCTGGGTGATAGGTCGAACGGTGTATTTCGCCCGCGCGGTTACTTCATAGCTCAAAGAAGGAGGGCTCACCGAACTATCAATCTGGGGAAGGGAGATCAGCACGGGGGTAAAGAGATACTCCCTATCATCCGTGCGATAATTCGAAGAAACGAACAGATAGACTCCGCAAACAAGCCCCGTGAAGCGTGCTTTTCCCTGTTCGTCGCTTAGTGTTGTTGCAGCAGGAACAACATCATATGATTCTGCGTAACCTGCAAGAGATGCCGCCAGAGACAAAGAGCTGCTTGCATCAAGCACTTGTGAGAAATCGGCGCCCGACGCTGAAAAGTCCTCGCTCAGCGACAGCTGCCCGTCAGATGCATAGTCAGCCACCCGATACAGACGCGCCGAGATACCGCTCAGGGCAGTCCCCTTCGCATCATCGTAGGATTCGGTCAGTGTGCAGCTGCGGCTCGTATCGATGAGCTCTTCAGCATAGGCTTTGTGAGGCAGAGCCACCACGGCGAAAAGGAACAGCGCACCAGCGACGAGCAGCCATGCCGCGATTCGAAGCATCTTTGTCGTTTTGTTCGTCACTTCCACTGATTCCTCCTTTCCTCCATCAGTACTAAGCTCATCTCTTTCGGTGCTTTCCCGACGCCACAAACGCTTGCCTCCTGCGCCGTACGCGTCGCACCAACACCACGCATACAATAACAAACGCTATGACCGCCACAACGGCAAACACCACCGCCAGTGGATCAACAGGGGCAGCATCCAAGCGGTCAACCGGTTCAGGACCGTTAGGGATACGCGTCCCACTCACCAGCAAGCGCTGCGTGTTCACCGCATAGGGTGTGCAGGTGACAAGCGTCACCCGATCTTCCCCTTCACGTACTTCCAAGTCATTGAGCTCTTCGGGCTCTACGACCGTAACGCCATCGACCTGGTAGGTCAGCTTCCGCCCCAAAACGCTGATCACGAAGGTGTCGCCTATGCCCATCTTGTCCAGATCGGTGAACAGGCGCGCGGAGGGTAAACCGCGATGCCCCATGAGCACCGCGTGCGTCCCTCCGCCACCTACAGAAAGGGACGATCCTTCAACATGGCCGACACCCTTAGTCAGAATTATCTCTTCCGTCCCATGGTATATCGGCAACTGAACGCCAATCTTATTGATGGTAAGAAAACCCATCACCCCATCGCCGCGCGGATTCAGTAGCGATGCATAGTTTGCATCATGGGGTTCTCCCGCAAAAAAACTCATCGCTTCCCACGGCAGCTCATCGTTGTAGGCTTCGGCGTCTGCGAGCATGGCAGCCTTTTCATCATCTGAAAGCCCGCCTGTATAGTCCACATAGCCGTCCACAATATACGACGCGCCAATCTGGTTGTAGAGGTTGCTCAGACTGGGATACAGCAGCAAAAGGATGCCAACCATCAGTGCAAGCACCGCAACAATGCTTGATGCACCAGGCCGCCGCGCACCTGAACCCTTTCGATGCGCGCCCTGAACCCGCGCCCGAGCCTCCCTCAACAAAACCACCTACATGCTATTCTCTCGGCGCACCCTTGCGCTTTTTGACCAAGAATGCCGCAGCAGCAATCACCAGTCCCGCACCGAGCGCATAGAAGATGTAGGTACCGATACCACCCGTGGTCGGAAGGTCGATGCCCTTCACGTCCACAATGTTTGCAGGGTAATAACCTGCACCCGCCGAATCTACAACAGGAGCCGTATTGTTCGTGACCACATACACGGTCTTCGACTCAGGATCCTCATAGGCGGGAACATAACCGGCAGGAACGCTGCTAGCGTCCTGAGTTGCCGTGGCGATCATGCCCGAATGCTGCAGGGGATTGTTGACCTTGTCAACAACCCACAGATACTGACCAGACCTATTTTGAGCCTGCCCCTGGCCCACGAAGAACGGGTTGCTGTAGTAGCGCCATGCCGTCGTCGTAGTCGTGCCATTCCATTCGGTCGTGTTTTCCTGGCGCTGTGTTTGCACCTTACTCGTAGCGCTCGAGGCGTTCAAGACGATCTGCACGTCGCTTGCAAGCTTGTAGCCCATCGGTGCCTTCGTTTCCTTCAGCGTATAGGTTCCCGCCGCTATGCCATTGAAGACGGCATAGCCTCTGTCATCGGTTGTCATCTGGGCAATCTTATTTGTGCCAGCATACAGATCGAAGACTGCACCGGCAAGGGAGGCTCCCGTATCACTTGCTGTTTTGTGGATATAGATACCATAGGTATAGACCGTTTCCGTATCTTCAATCTGACCGTAGCCCTCGCCCGGGGTCGGCTGATCGGGGCCGGGAGTAAAGGTGGTGCCATTGAACGGGCTGTTGCTGTAGTAGTACACAAGGGTATTCGGATTGCCCTCTTCAACACCTACCACAGCTTCCTCGTTTACTGTAGCGCTGTAGGTAACCGCCACGCTGGTGTATGACCCAGCGATAAGCCTGTCATAATCGAAATTGACATAGAACGTCTGGCCATCGGAGCTGTAGGTCAGCTCGTAGTCGGTATCGGCGGAAAGCTCGGTGCGTGCACTTGATGCCTGCACGCCGTATACCTTGATCGACCAACGCATCAGCGACAATCCATCGGAAAGCTCATCAGCTAAAAACACGGTTTTATTAGTGGCGCTTGCCGCATAGACAGGCAGCTGAGCGGTCAGCTCATAGTTAACAGCGTCGCCCACATTGACGGTATCATAGCTGTTTTCTCCCGCCGTATCCTTACTGGTGCCGCCGGTAATCGTCTTATCAGCAATCGGAACGTTCGTCTTCAGGTCAACCTCATATGCATCATAGATAACGTATTCGGATGCCCCCTCTGCCGGAACAATGTTAGCCGTTGAGGTACCATACACGTAGGAACCTGAGGTGTTACCCATACCTACGATGATGTACTGGCCCAAACCGACATCCGAAAAGGTACCCGATGTACCCGAAGTGGTCGTCGAGAATTCGGGAAGAATACCATTTGCCCTCACATAAGCAGTGTAGGCACCGAGGAGGTCCTGCAGACTTGCCTCACCGCTCTCGGCGGCTTGAGGAAGCTCCTTGTAGCCGTCAACCGAAAGACCCGAATAGTCAACCTGAGGCGCGAGAGCTCCAGCGGTACTCGTCAAAAACGTCGCAAACTTTTCCGTGAAGGCATAGTTCAGCACGTTGCTTTCCAGCGTCACCTCCACAACCTTGTAAGCGTTGAGCGTATCCCCATTGTTTCCCGTGCTTGCCACAAGAGTCGTCGTTGAAGAGTTTTCCGCCGGCGAAGGTACGGCAGTATCAGGCGGCTTCGACGAAGCAAAGGCGGGCACAGCGAGCGCCAGGGTAAGCGCCACAGCGGCGAACACTGCTGCAGCAAGCGCCAAGGCACTGGTTTTCATTGTCCGTTGCATCTTTTCTCACGTTCCTTTCTGTTTTTGATGGTGGGGTTTTATGATTGCGCGTTCTACGGTACTTCTCTACATCCTGCTCTTGGCATGGCCTCGCCCTCCTCGCCTTCGAATCGAGGTCCACCCTTTAATCAGGCAGGCAAGAACAACAAGAGCCGTTCCAGCCGTATAGAGTGCAAGCGATCCCCTTCCGCCCGTTGAAGGAAGGACAACGCTGCCTTTATCTTTCTGGTTGATAATCGTTATCGAACCAGTCTGAATGCCGCTGTTGCCAAAGTACGACACCTGGTACCCCTCAACGGGGTCTTCTTCCACCGTGTAAACGTAATGCAGGGTTCCATCAGCGCTCTGCTGAGGCAAATTGCTCCACTCGTACTCCCAGCCGCTCGGTACATCGGCACCGAGAACAACGCTGTCGTACACCGTCGTGTTAGCCCCATCGAGCTTGTAACCAGGCTCCGCAAAGACGGCCGCAGGAGAGCCGTTCACCCAGCTCTCCATATACACATCGATCACGCTGTCATCAGCGATGCTTGCCAGTTCAAGTTTGGCATAATTGGAAAGATAGGTGCCGGGGGGCGCCTCGTTGGTGAAACCGCTGTACGAAACACCATCAACAAGCACGCTTGCAATACCGCTTGTACTGCTACCGCTCTTCGCTCCCCATTCCAGCTTTAGAGAGCTCCCCGTAGCGACACGGTAGGTGAACGTAAACCTCGGAGACGAACTCCAGATGTCGTAAACATTCACGGTGGCAGTCTTGTAGTCCAAGTAGGCAACACTCTGTTTCAGCCGCACAACTATCGAAACATCATCCGGCGCGGGAACCTCATTCCCCGTTCGATCCGACCAAAGCTTCGAAACAGATACACGCGTAAACTCATTGGGAATATAGAGCGACCCGCCCACAGCGCCGAAGAAATCAATGTCCTCAACGGACGTCACGCCCTCCTGAGCCAAGACAGCCTTGCTCTCCTT
>CAYFWL010000097.1:0-2974 GCA_964346845.1 uncultured Eggerthellaceae bacterium
CTACCAACTGAGCTACCTGACCATACTAAACGCACCTTAGTGTAGGTAGATATTCTACGCAATACCCCTGAATTGTGCAAGATATTTTTCTCTTCCCTAAAAAGCTTCTTGCCATCAAAAAACCGCGAGCGCTGATGCAACCAAGAGCGAACATGAACTTGCCACACTGATAGCGGGACCAAAAGAAAAACTCTCTACCTGCTCTTTCGACCAGGCGAAACACTTCAAAAAGACAACCCCTACCGCAAGAACACATGCTACCAGCAGGTTGAACAATGACAACATAGGACCAAGATACAGCCCCAACACCGCAAAAAGTTTAATGTCTCCCCCGCCCAGCGATTGTCTGCCACGCAGTTTCTCGTAGCCAAGAGCTCCACCCAAAAGAAGTGCACCCGTAAACACAAAACCCCTCAGTCCTTCAGCAATATATATCGCACAAGACTGCAGTCCATCTGAAAACGCCACGACTCCGATGGAGACAAACCAAAGCACTACCAGCACAAGCAGAAACGACGGTGAAATAATGCGATGACGGGCATCGATTACCGCGATAATCGCCAAAACGCAAACAACTGCCATCAGCAGTGCTACATGCGTGAACCAAGCAAAGCCATCAGACACCGTTCCCCCCACAGCTCCCCCTTCCTGTAAGATACAAGAACCGTAGCAGGTAAAGCTATCAAGGGGCGACGTTTCACGCACAAAGAGTCCACAAATCCCTCTCAATACGCCTCCAACAAGGACACAAAGGCCTCGGAGCGAGGACAACAAAGAACGTCCCTTTTCATTTAATGGTAAAATCATACAAAACTACTTACTATTGGGAGGCAAGATGCTCGTTTCCACAAAGGGGCGATACGCACTTCGCATGGTTATCGCCCTTGCAAAACTGCAAGAAAAGAAAGCTGCACCTGTTTCGCTCAAAGACATTGCTGAAGCGGAATGTGTGTCCATGAAGTACCTTGAACAGCTGGCTCGCTGTCTTTCGAACGCAAAAATCATCGCCAGCTCTCGTGGTAAATATGGCGGGTACCGCCTTGCGCGCCCACCAGAGGAAATCTTAGCTGGCGACATTTTGCGCGCAGCCGAAGGCTCAACCGCACCTGTTTCATGCCTTGAAGGCGATGTGGAGTGCCCCCGCGAAGATGTGTGCACCACGGTTTCTTTCTGGCGTGGCTTGGATGATGTCATCGGCACGTACATTGACAGCGTTAGCCTTGCCGACCTGATGAAATAGCTTAGGGCAAGGTTTCACAGGGGCCTTTACCATCCATCCGCTATCTATCGCATTCTTAGCATCAAACGAATCAATACAAGAAACGAATCATGATCAACACCTGCACATGAAATAAGGCTGCAGCCGGATACGCCGGCGAAACGAGCGATAAGAGCGAGTATCTTGGTAACACTTCTGTTTTCATTCTATGGGAAAAGACCCGTTTCTATGCGGATAGGGTAAACTGATTCGGTGCAAAAACTATCGGAGGATTTTCATGGATATTGGCTTTACCCTGCCCCTTTGGAGCATCGTTCCTTTTGTCGGAATGCTTCTCTGTATCGCCGTTCTGCCCCTCACCAAGTTCGCGAAATGGTGGGAACATCATCAGCTTCATGGCTCCGTTTTCTGGGCCTTGCTCTTCTTGGTCCCCTTTACGGTCGCTTATGGTTTTCACGAAACTGGCTACGAGCTTATGGAGTCGGTGGTTCTTGACTACATCCCCTTCATTGTTCTGCTGCTGGGCTTGTTCATTGTTGCGGGCAACATCCATGTGGCGGGCACCATTGTCGGCACCACGCGAAACAACGTGATTATGCTGGCTATCGGCACTTTTTTGGCGAGCTGGATCGGCACTACCGGCGCTGCCATGTTGCTGATTCGTCCGGTGCTGCGTGCTAATGTGTGGCGTCGTCACAAGACCCATATCATCGTGTTCTTTATTTTCCTGGTTGCCAATATAGGCGGCTGCCTCACGCCGCTGGGTGACCCACCCCTGTTCCTGGGTTTCTTGCGGGGCGTGCCCTTCTTGTGGACCATGGAGCATATCTGGCCCATCCTGCTCACGAATACCGTCGTGCTTTTGGTAGTCTTTGTTCTGCTCGACCGCCACTTCGTCAAAAAGGAAGGAGCTGAAGGTCTTGAGGCGCTGCAGTTGGAACGCAAGGCTATGGGTCGTGTTCCCTTCCGCATTGAGGGCGGCCACAACGTTATTTTCTTGGCCATTATCATTGCAGCCGTTATCCTCAATGGCACGATTCCTCAGATTGATACGTTCTTAGACACTCAGGGTCGCGTGATCGGCATAGAGGCATATGAGGGAATCCACCTCGGGTTTAACTATTTTCTCCAGATTGTTCTGATTGCTATCGCAGCAGGCCTTTCCTGGGCCACCACAAATCCCGTACTGCGCGAAAAGAACGACTTTGAATGGGGTCCTATCTCTGAGGTTGCCAAGCTGTTTATCGGTATCTTTATCACCATGATCCCTGCGCTGGCGCTCCTGCGTACGCACGGCGGCGATTTAGGTATCGATTCCCCCTTGAAATTCTTCTGGATCACGGGTGTTTTATCAAGCTTCCTGGATAACTCCCCCACCTATGTCGTATTCTTGACTACTGCGGGCGCTTTGGGTTCCGCCACCGGCATCGCCACCACCGTCGGTACGGTTGCCGAAGACGTACTGCTCGCTATTAGCGCGGGTGCTGTGTTCATGGGTGCCCTCACCTATATTGGCAATGCGCCCAACTTTATGGTGAAAAATATGTCCGAGACTTCTGGTGGTGTGAAAATGCCCAGCTTCTTTGGCTATATGGGCTGGTCTTTTGCTGTTTTAACCCCTTTGTTCGTCTTGGATACCGTGCTTTTCTTCCTCTAAAGGAAGATTCGGAGAAGCTCCGTCTGAAAAGCGAAGCTTTGTCTATGACCTTAGAAAAGGCGGCAGTCTGTCTTTTGATTGCCGCTTCTCTCGGAAAG
>CAYFWL010000097.1:3074-7104 GCA_964346845.1 uncultured Eggerthellaceae bacterium
TATGACCTTAGAAAAGGCGGCAGTCTGTCTTTTGATTGCCGCTTCTCTCGGAAAGCAGCCTTGCGAAAGACAAGGCGCGGAAAACGCTCTGAGCGTTTCGTTTGCCCGCGCTCCTTTGCCCTTGCGCCTTTACCCTCGTTTCTCTACATGTGTTCCTTTACATTTGCTCCTTTACATTTGCTCCTTTACACTCGCTTCAAAAAGGCCTTCCGCAAAGCGAAAGACCCGAAACCTGCTTTTTGGTCTATGATCCTTGGCAGGAAAGGGCAATAAGCGTAAGGTGTCCCCATGATTAATTTAACTGCAGCACAAATTGACGCCGCTCTTGATGAGTACCTGCACGACCACTGGTCCGAGGTGCTTTCAGACCTGGAAACCCTTGTGCGTATTCCCAGTTTCCGGGAAAACGACCAAGCCCGCTTGGAAGAAGGAGCGCCTTTTGGACCTGGTCCCCGCGCCGCACTGACTGCCATTTTGGACATCGCCCAACGCATGGGTTTTGAAACCCGCGATTTAGACGGCTACCTTGGTTTAGCGGATTTCCCTGGTGAACCTGGTGCAACAAAGCAGATTGGCATCATTGGCCATGTGGATGTGGTCCCCGCAGGTTCTGGCTGGACCGTGGAACCCTATGAGCTCACCCGCAAAGAGGGATTCCTTATGGGACGCGGCGTAATCGATGATAAGGGTCCTGTTGTGGTGGCACTCCATGCGATGAATGTGTGGCGGCAGCTCGGCGTTGTCTTTCCCTATACGCTACGTTTTCTTTTTGGCGCTGCCGAGGAAACCGGTATGGAGGATGTTGATTTTTACCAGCAGCGCTTTCCTGATCCCGACTTTTTGTTTACCCCTGATGCAGAATTTCCCGTGTGCTATGGCGAAAAGGGCCATTATGATGGCACCCTTGTCAGCTCACCCTTCACCGAAGGGAAGCTCCGCGCTTTTCAGGGAGGCACCGCACCTAACGCGGTGCCGGGGTCTGCTTTTGCTCTTGTGGCCTGCGATAACGCTACCACTCTGCCTCATGCCAACCGCATTGCAGTAAGCGATTTGCAAGACGGCACCGTACGCATCGACGCTACGGGAAAAAGTCGGCACGCCTCAACCCCCGAAGGAAGCATTAATGCCATTGGCCTTGTGGTGGATTATCTGCTGGAGACGGATTTGTGCACTACCGAGGAACGCGCTTTCCTGCAATTCGAACAACGCCTGCTGAAACACACTGACGGCAGCGGTTTTGATTGTGCCTGTTCGGATGCTGATTTTGGCGCACTTACCATGGTGGGTGGTATGATTTCGCTTGAGAAAGGTCGTTTAAGGCAGACGATTGACTGCCGTTTTCCCACCTGCATCACTGCCGACGAGATAGAAAATCGCATTCTCCAGGCAGCCGCTGAATATGGCGTCTCCCTCCAGCGTGATTCTCTGATGGAACCCTTCCTCACGAATCCCCAATCCCCCGAAGTGAAAGCTCTCCTGGCAGCCTATGCCGCAGTGAGCGGCGAAGATGTTTCCCCTTTTACCATGGGCGGCGGCACCTATGCCCGCAAGTTCTCCCATGCGGTAAGTTTTGGTCCCGAAAGACCTTGGGTGCCTGTTCCTGATTGGGTGGGCAGCATGCATGGCCCTGATGAAGGCATCAGCAAAGAGAGCCTGAAAGAGGCCTTGACCATCTATGCGCGGGCACTGATCAATTTGTCATCGATGTTTGCCGCTACATGAGTGCCTTAGAGAAAAACGATCATAATCATCGTGGCGGCGGCAAGCGCTAACCCCACGGGAAGCATCTTTTGCTTGTGCCCACTGCCAAAGCCTCGGCTGTAAAGCTGAGGGGCCAACAAGCTATCGGATGCGTGCGAAGAGACCAGGGCGCGCATCACGAAAAACACCAGAAGAACCGTCAGCGTCAGTGTCACCAGCACAAGAGACCCCAAGGTGCCCAGATAGCACCCTAATGCCATCGCTGTCGTAAAGGTTGAAGAATTCAACAACTCAGCACCAGTCAGAACCCCAATGATGATGACCGCGAAAACGCACAACACAAACATGAGCGCCGCGCCCAGCACACCATCAAGCAATACCGCCAAAGGACCGACACCAAACACGCTCGCAAAAAAGGGAACCAGGCCGCCTGCCCCAAGCGCCGAAACAATCGGCCCCACGCCATAAGGCATAAACCAAAGCGTGGCAAGCCAAAGAAGAGCCATGGCAAGAGAAAGCCCAAAAGGGGCACGCCCCGTCTTGCGGTCCAGCTCACCCGATACAACCAGCAACACAAACAAGGCCGCAAAGACAAAAGCCTGAGCGTTTAAGCCATAACGGAGGAACACCGCAATCCAGCCAACGAAGAGCGCAAGTCCGCAGACAATATCGACCATATCCAGGTCGCCTGCAGACGAAGGCGATTGATGGTTACCCGGAGAGCCAACATAATATGTACCCTTCAGCTGCACCACGAACTACTCACCGAAGATCAGCTGACGTTCCTCGCCCTGCAAAGCAGCACGGGCTTGGTCGCGCAGGCCGTTCACACCAATAAAAAATTGGCGCATCATGACAACGGTTAGATAGCGGCCCTTCGGCGTAAGAGTGAGTTCTTCGTCGTTGTCGATTGCAAAGGCACCATTGGCACGCATGAAGGCCATCTCCACCGGAAGACCGAAATCAACGCCGGTGCCAAAATCGCGCTCAAACGCTTTCTTGTCCAAACGAAGACCAAAGAGCTGCATCATAAAACGATACCGCATGCGATCACGTACGCTGAAGGAGGTTTTGCCCATGAGGGACATCCGACCCGCCTCGATAGCGGCATTATAATCGTTCACGCTGAACGTATTGACGTACAGATTCTCGCCCAGATAGCTAATACCGCCGGAACCAATAGCGGGATATTCCTCGTAATTCACCACATATTCATCAATCATAGCCTCGTCGGCACCATCCGTTGACAAAGCTCCCCCGCTTTTGCGATTAAAAGTCCAAGCAGAACCAAACTCAAAAGGTGCCTGCTCACCTTCGGTCAAAAGCGTGCTGATAATCTCATAGAACTGCTGCTCACGATTGTAGTCTACCCTGCCGACCGTGGAGGCCAAAGACTTTTCCACCGCAGGGGAAGCCATCAAAGGATAAAACGTGGTCTGGCTTGCGCCGCTTTCCACCACCCGCTCAATATCTGAAATGAGCGTATCTACCGTCTGAGCAGGAAAATTAAAAATCATATCGGCATTCATTGATACGAAATGAGGGCTTGCATACTTGATGCGCTCGATAATTTCAGCGCCACTGCCATATTTCTCATAACGATCCATCTGCTTCAGGAGATCGTCATCAAAACTTTGCACGCCAACTGAAAGACGCTGCACGCGACCCTCCAGTTTTTCCACATATAGGGGAATCAGATGGTTGGGATTGGTCTCACTGGACACTTCCTTGATGCCGGGGAAGGTATCTCGGGCGACATCGATCGTCTCGCAAAGCTCATCGATCATGACGGTAGGAGTACCCCCACCAATATAAACGCTTTCAAAGTCGTAGCCTAAATCCTTGAGCATGAGCATCTCTTTGCGCAAATTCTTAAAATAGGGAAGCGCGCGCTCTTCTTTGAAGGGAAAGCGATTAAACGAACAGTAGGGACACAGACGCTCGCAAAACGGAATATGCAGGTAGAGCATATACTTCTTTCCCGGCGTGGGTCCCGGCATACGAACCTCTTCTGTGGGAGAAAGTTTCAAATACCCTTCTGAGCACCGGCGAACCACCCTGCTCAGCATACGCTCTGATAGCATCTCATCCTACTTTCTCAATCTCATTCATATCAACGCCAGCGAATGCGCGATCGGCGAAACTGCTTGCCTCGGCAGGTGACCACGCAAACCTCTGACCCTGGCATCCCCCATGAGGCGAAGCCACTAACAAGCACAAGACCGTCAGGTGTGCGTGCGGCGCTGAACGTTTCGCTTGCTCGTTAGAACAAGCGAAAGTCATGACCACCGGCCTAGCCGGTGGCTTGATCATCGGCCCTAGAAGGGCC
>CAYFWL010000098.1:0-7013 GCA_964346845.1 uncultured Eggerthellaceae bacterium
TTGTCTAATGCCTCGCGGTTTTCCGGCTCCTGCTGACTATCGCTTTCCAGAGCGATCTTCATCTCCACAATATTGCTGCTATCGGTTTTATCGTGGAGGAAGAACATGATAGCCGGATTTTCGTAGTCGAAAGAAGCCATACAGAAGTCGTAGAAACAGTCATACAGAATGCTCACCGTTTCAGCGGGCAGATCGTGGTGCGTTTCCACTAAAGTGGCACATTCGATGTTCGCGGTACGCAGGTCAGAGGCAGTTTCGTTGGTCACCAGGGTGATACGCTCGCGGTTGAAGTCGGGGTTGGCATCGCTTTTGCTCAGGACCAGGCTGCCCTTGCGTTTGCAGTAGGCAATGAGCATCTTGATTTTCAGGAGCTCACGTTTGCGCAGCGCAATTTCCTCGGGGGTGTTCTGACCGGGTAATTTTTCAATGCGCGTGCCGATTTCAGCTACGGTAGACGAAAGGGTTGCGCGAATCTCGTCATAGAGCTGGCGCTTTCGTTGCTGCATGAACAGCTGGGCCTTCATGGCGCCATCGCGAGCAAGCAGCCTGTTTTGGCGCTGCAGCCTTCGATGCAGCAGGTCCAGGCGGTTCTGTTCTTTGGTGAGGGGAGTGATGTCTTCCGTCAAGAGCACGACGCCGCCGTTTAAGGGAAAAGTGCGAAAACGGGCATTCGGTGTATCGGAAAAGGTGAAGTTCTGTTGAGCGCCGCTTCCGCTGAAGCAGCGTTTTTTTACCCGAGGTGAAAGGTCCTGTGCCGTATCGGTTTGCAAAACTATATTGCCGGTGAGGTCCAGGATTTTCGTGTCGAGAGGTAATTTGCGAAAGAGCTCGCGGAAAGACGAATAGGTAGGCAGGATTTTAAGGCGCAGGCACAGTTCGGCTATGATGAAGATGAACCCAGTGCAATATAGGGTGAGATTTGCGGCAAACACCGGCTCTGCACGCGTGATATAGAGTCCGCCATAAATCATGAGCAGGACAAATACGCTTGCAATAAGGAGAAGCGATGGAAGAAGATTGCGCCGTGCGTTTATGCCAATTAGAACAAAAGATGCCAATACGAGCAGAAAAACCCAGATCAACATCATGAAATAACCCCACTCGTAGGTGTAGGCACCACCCGAGGTAAAACTTTCATAATCGAACTGAAACACCGCAAAATGGTGGTTATTGCTCATCACGAGAAGGAGCATCAGGCTTGAAATGATGGAGACAACGCGTTGAATTATATGAGTACAGGATGAGTCTTTTCTGGTGGAAGCATGCATCACGCAGAATAGGAATTGGACGGGAATAAACAGGAAGGGCAGATAGTATAGGTACCAGAACAAGGTGATGGCAACGGTACCTTCAGAGCAGCGTTTCAGCAGGCTGACCATCAGCCAGAATATCATCAGGCCACACGTAATCAGCAAGCGCTTGCGGATCATCCTGTCTGAACAGCGGAAATAGATGGTACCGCCCCAGGCTGTGAGAAGGGGGCAAAGCATCATCATGATGCCCGAAGCGGAAGACGACGAGAATCCCTGCGGGGTCGTTATGCTGAGCGTGGGGGCTATATCGGCGGCAGAGAGTGCGTAAAGAATCAGTGCTGCGATAATCGTGACGATCGCAGCGCACAGGAGACTTTTTTTGGTGGATTTTTCCATGAGTTCATTATGGCATGGCTGTGGGGCGATACGCTCCTTATTTCGTGTTGGTGTATTTTTCCAAGGGGATTGTGGTTGTGAACCAAACATCCAGGTCAACGTTGCGGGTGATACCGGCAACAACGCCTGTTGAGGTGTACTGCCAAAGGCTGAAATCGTAGTCAACGGTGGGATGGGCAGTGTCATAATGGGCGAGCCATACGGGGCGATTGGCGGTGACGCTCTCGTCGTAACGGGCCAGATCGGACGGGTTGCCGTATATCATGGTGGGCAGCCCGGCAGCCTCGATTTCTTGGCAGAAAGCATGAGCTATCGAGGTAATGGTTTCCCTGTCGAGGCTGTTCGCGCGTCCGTCGCTGCTGGGTACCGGTTCGTGGTCAAAAACGACGGGCAAATCGAGGGCGATCCCTGTTTCTTGAAGGAGCCCCAAGACAAAGCGGGCCTCCTCGCGTGCCTCGTCTTCGCTGATAGCTGAGCTAAACAGGTACACGCCAAGCTGTAGTCCTGCGGCGTGGGCTTGGGTGATGTTGGTGCGAAAATTCACATCCTCGTTGAGACCGCCTTCGGTGTAGCCGCGCCATGCTGCGCGGATGATGGCAAACTCAATACCATCATGGGCGACTGCTTCCCAGTCGATATCTTTATCATAGGCAGAAACATCGATGCCTAACTTGCTCGCTACGACACCTTCTTCTGTATAGACAGGTCTGTTGTCGCTGGTCCAGCTGAGGTTGCTCCAGGTGTAAGGACTGGTGTATCCCGCCGGAAACAGGTCGAGCAGGGTAGACACGACGAAGGCAAAGGTGCCGAGTACGGCCACGGTGAGTACGGCGAGGAGAGCCGTACCGACCGAGCAACCCACGCGACCACGCTTTCGTTCCTCATGCAAGGAGGTGTGCTGTGCTCGGCCAGGGTGGGTGCCGAAGCGATGCGATCGTCGCTGTGTTGAAGGCGGAACCGAAGGTGGGGTTGAAGACGGGGCTGAGGGCGGAATCGAAGGTGGGGGTGCGTTGCTTGTTCGTCTACTATGTTGTGGCTGTTTTTTCATGGGGTCATGGTACCATGCATAAACTGCTGGAGCGTGCTCTGCCCGTGATTTTACGGCATCTCGACAGGGCGCTCGGACAGGGGTCCCGACAGGGCGCTTGGCTGTAGGCTCCCCCGGAGGGTCTCGCGTGGTTGTTCAGGCTGAAACCCTCGGTGGTGTTACGGCGGCGAGGCAACGAGTTGGCGAGACAACGAGGCGACGAGGTGACAAGGCGGCGAGACAGCGAGTGCACGGTGCCTTTTGCGCAACGCGCTGCGGCGCGCTGGTGCACGGGAGCGCTCTGGCAGAGGGTAGACCCCCTGCTACAAGCTTCCGATGAGGAGTTAGTTTGATTCGCAATTCAATAAGGAAAGGCTCTTATGAAGATTAATCATGCAATTCTCCACGTCTTTGATTTTGTTGCGTGCGAGAATGCTTTTTCCCAAGAAGAGATAGATTTATCCAACAAGACTGCCAAAAACTATGTATCAAAGCATGCGGTCAAGGCGCTGAACAGCATCGAGAACAATCGCGGTACGTTTTCTGAAACCAGCCATTTTGCCAAAGAACTGCGGGCTTACTACGAAGGGCGGCGCGATTTTAAAGGTCTTTCTCAGGAAATTGGCCAGTATCTGGTAGAGCAACTGGGGCATATGGAGCATACCCCTTCGACGGATGTGTTGGTGGTCGATTACGAGGATGAGCCTCAAAAGCCTACGGCAGAAATGACCGACGAAGAGGTGGATGCTCTCTTTTCGGGTCGCACCAATCGCTATCTGGGCGTCTTTCTGTTGGACAGTAAACAGGCTTACATGCACAACGTGGGTGTGGGGGAGACGGGGGAGTGCAATGACATCTCTCGCCATTACGCCGTTTTGCCCAATCCATCGCAGAAACTGCAGTCCTATGCCGTGATTGACCTGCGTTCACAGGCGGTGCTTTTCGCTGACAAAAAACGCGTCATTGCTGGGGAAGAGTGCTGGCTTATCCCCGACAAACTGCTGCAATGTTCTCGAGAGGCTTCCAGTAAAGAGGCTTTTGGCGCTGTCACCGAGTTGGTGCGGGATGTCGCTGAAGAGCACGGTGCCAATACGGCAATAGCGGTGTCGAGGGCCAAAGCGTATGTGTCCCGTATGGCACAGGAAGGCGATACGGATGCAGAGGGCGTGAACGTACATGCCTTGGTTCAGGATGCTTTTGACCAAAACCCCGTTCTGGCCCAGCGCGCTTATGAGGTGGCGCAAGCTCGCGAACTGCCTGAACGCATGTCGCTGGAACGCGATGTCGCGCGGCGTGTGGCTCGCAACCACAAAATCGTGACCGACACGGGCATCACCATCACCTTTCCCGCAGAGTACAGCAGAAACTCGGAATACCTGAGCTTCACCAGCAGTGCCGATGGCACGTTTTCCATCGAATTAAAGAATATCGGCAGCTTCGAAAACAAGTGAGACGAAAGAGTACGAAGATGAGAGGCAGCACCCTGTATCATCAGAAAAACAGTGCACGATCCCCTTTTCTTTTTTTGCTGAGGGTTCTGGTTATCGAGGGTCGTGTCCTCGCTGAATACGCTTGGAGGCCCCTTAAACGGTGCAAGTTTTTGTTGAGGGGCTCCTTGGGCGGCGCAAGCTTTTTCTAAAGGTTCCTTCTTGTTTCGCGTCTTTAATCGGTAAAATCGTCGGGGCGCTCGAGTGCCTCTTTTTGGCGCTGCCGGGCAAGCTTTAGGCCGCTTTTCACAAACTCTGTACCGTAAGCGTGTCGTACGGTGTGGGTGTAGCGTTCGTGGATGGCATTGGTGAATTTTCCCCGTTGGAACGCCAGGCAATCAAATACATTTTGATCTGCGCCAACGCTTCGGAAGAAATCTTCCATGAAACCCAGCACATTGATTGCCGCTTGGTTTACCGTGAATACCTCGCCGAGGGGAGTAATGATTTTCACCGTGCGGAGGTCGTAATGAGCGGCATTTTTGAAGTTTTGAATTGCCTGAATCTGGTCGGCACGGTTGAAAGCTTGCCGAGGGGTGCTGGCTAGCCAAATCAGCAACAGCTGGGCAAAAAACACATCTTCTTCTTTCAGGCCAATCGAGTCAGTGGGATTGAGGTCAAACATACGAAGCTCGATATGGCTGATATTTCCCGCACGCAGCGCATCCAAGTTGTAGGCACCTCGTGGTTTGAGGCGAATGGGGTAATACAGTTCGCTGGGGTAGGCAATATAGTCGCGGTCAACATATTGCTGAATGCTGTCGGCATATCCCTCAGGCGACGAATAGTCCAACACTGGGGAAAAATAATTCCAATATCCCAGTTCAGAGCAGCGAACAGTGCCTAAGCCAAAATAGAGGTCACCGCCGATATTGCCTTGCTCAACATAGGAGGAGTCCATGATGGGACTGGCGGCGGTGATAGCGCTCATAATCCAGCCATAAGCAACGCAACGCTCGGCGAGGCTTAGGTACAAGTCGTTTTTGTAGTCGATGAATGCCTGTTCATCGGGGGCGTTCAAGGCAAAATCGCTCAAAGGAAAATCGCGTTGCAACAACTCGTTATCGAAAGAGAAGTTGAAATGAATTCCGCTGAAGGTCATTTTGTATCGGCCGTACTGACGTGACAGATATTCTCGATAGCGCATTTTCTCGGCATCTTCCGCGAAGAATTGTGCGATAGGGATGTCGTTTTCGTCGCGTAAATAGGGCGGGTTGGAAAAAGGCCACAAAAGTTCACGAGGATGCTGGGCCGCCAGAGTGCTTTGCACCATCTTATCGTAATGGGCCAGTTCAGCAAGGGCTGCAGCAGGTGAGGTCTGTACGCCGGTATTGATCTCCACCTGGTTTTCGCTGAAGTCCCTTACGATATGCGGGTTGTCGGGAAAGGGATTGGGTGTTTGTGCCAGAAAGCCGTCCTCGGTGATTCGCAGCGTTTCGCGCTCCAGGCCAAAATTGCCCTGGAAAAGAACTTGACGTATGTTTTTATGGGAGGCATGGAGCATAGCGTTCCTTTCCTTAGTAATCAGTTCAATAGTAGCGCAAAGGTGTGCTTCAGTGGAGAAAATGAGGGGTTCTGGAAGGTTTCTGAACCGATAATGCCTCTTTTTTCTTGTATAGTGGGGGGTATGCTGAACGTTCGCACCGAAAGCATTGAAAGGAGTTCGCATGTATTGCCCTCAATGTGGAATGAAAAACGCGGACGAGTGGTCGTTTTGCGCTGAATGCGGCGCCCCCTTGAACACGGCTGTTCTGACTTCCGCCTCCGCTCCCGCCGCCTTTGCCCCCGCGCCCAAAGGCTGCGTAGGTCAGGCTTTGTCTGATATCACTGGTTCTCCCCATTGGATAAAGCGCGTGTTTTTGCTGATGCTTATGAATTGCGTGCCCATCTTGAATATCTATGTAGCAGGCTATAGCCTGCAGTGGGGTGCCCAGGCTGCCCGAGGAAAAAGCGAGCCGCTTGCTCCGGGCTCTTTCGATGCAAAGACCTTCCTGTTGGGCCTGTTCCCGCTCTTGCTGAGCATTTTGATGGCTCTGGGTACATCGATCTTTTTCATGTTCCTGTTCATTCCCATCATAGGTGCCCTTTTTGTTGCTGTCGTCAATCTGCTGGCGTATGCTTTCTATGTTATGTCCACGATGCGCGCGGGTGTTACGGGAAAGTTGAGCAGGGCTTTCGATCTCTCGGAGCTGTTTCGTGCATATCGTAAGAACTTAAGCGGATTGTTGGCTGCCTCCATCGTCCCTGCTCTTCTGGGCGGTCTGGTTGTGTTTGTCATCGGTGTGCTTTTGATGGCTCTTGTTGGTGTGAGCAGCTATGCAGCTTTCTCTGCCATGAACGGTTCCTCCTATGGCTTTTTGGGCTCCTTCAGATATGGCTATGTTGATCCGTCGGCAGTTTTCGGCGTTCTTGCTGGTCTGAGTTTTGCTCTGACGATTATCGTGATTCTCGCTCTCTTTGCCGAGGGGTTTGTGAATCTATGGATTATGCGTGCTGTTGGCTACTGGGTAAGGCGCAATGTTCCTGAGTGGGCTGAATCAGAAGAAGCTGCTGCTCCTGCGAGTGTTCCTATCGTCCCTGCTCCGAGTTCTGAGGGTGCTGCTTCGACCGCCTCGGCCGCCGACTCAGCTGCCGCGAATGCCTCAGCTGCCGCGCCCGCCTCAGGTGCTGAAGTCACCGCCCCCGTGAGCGCCCCTATTGCCTCCGCTCCGCCTGAGGTTGAGGAAGACTCCGATTCTCCGAAAGCTTCCACGGAATAGGCGTTTCTAACACAAAGCTCTTACTTATGTGCTCCCGCTTCTTCATGAGGCGGGAGTTTTTTTGCGAAAGCAGCCCGAAAAAGCAAAAAAA
>CAYFWL010000099.1:0-6824 GCA_964346845.1 uncultured Eggerthellaceae bacterium
TGCGTGCCCTTATGGCACCGAGGTTTGTTCAGTTGTGCATCGAGTGTGCGTTAGTTTGCTTGATGCTTTCAAGGCACTGAATCGGAAGACCCCCTCATTCGAGGGGGTCTTTTGTGTGTTTTCAGGCGTGGAAGCGGGGCTGAAGGCGCCTAAAAGCTCAATGCTTGCACAAAAAATGCGTTTGTCAGGAGAAAACGTCAATCGTCCCCTCAAGGACGTGGTGTAAACGGGCTCGTCAGCGAGGAAAAAGGAGTAACCGCTCCAAAAAAAGCGACTTTCCAGGGAAAAGGACGTCCATTGCAAGCTCTCCCTTCATGACAAACGCATTTTGTGTGCAGCAAGCTCAGCGGAGGGGGTCTGTCGCTTCCCTTGCCACGCGCGCAAGTGCGTCCCTCTGCGGTGACCGCTCTCCCAAAAATATGCCATTTTGTTAAGAGGGGTGATGCCTTATTTCAATAGGTAGGTTACAATTCAGAACTGCTAAATATAGAGTGAGGGTAAAACAGTTGTTTTAAGAAAGAGTTAAGCATGAAGGTAACTCAGAAGAAGATTGACGGAGACAAGTATCTGCTTGATTGCGTTGCCTCCGAAGAGGATGTCGCCAAGGCATTCTATACCGCGTCCGTTGAATTTGCTGGTCAGATGGGCCTCCGTCCTCAGAAGGATATGACGGTTGAGCAGGCATGTCGCGAACAGTTGGGCATCACCGATTTGGATTCCATGGTTCAGGGACGCGCCCTTGAGCTCATCGCTCCGATGGCTTTGGATAAAAAGGACATCACGCCGCTTTTCCCGCCTACGCCTATGGGCACGACCGAGTTCAAGCGGGGCAAGAAGTTTGCTTTCACCATGAAGGTCACGCCGAAGCCCGCCTATGAGCTGACGTCTTATGATCCCGTTGAATTCACCTTCCCGCCATTCCAAGCCGATCTTTCCGGTGTCGATAGTCAGATCGCGCAGTTCGCTGAGCAGTTTTCTGGCTATGGCACTGCCGCCGAACAGCATGAGGTGCGCAAGGGTGATACCTGCTTGCTGTCTATTGACGCATCCGTTGATGGTGTGCCTCTGAGTGGTCTGAATACCGACGGTCGTCCCTTCACGGCGGGCGAAGGTTTCATGCCTCCGCAATTCGAAGAAGCCGTTATTGGCATGAAGCCCGGTGAAACCAAGTCGTTCACCTTCGAAGCCCCCGATTGGGATCCTGAAGCCGGCGAACGCATCCAGATGGTGGAGTGCACGGTAAGCGTTAAGGAAATTCAAGAAAAGCAGATTCCCGAAATCAACGATGAATGGGTTAAGACCTACATGCCCATGTATCGTAGCGTTGACGACTTCCGTAAGTCCCTGGAAGACCAGATGACCGCTCAGCAGCGCGAGCAGTACGACAGCGCTCTGCGTGCTCAGGCGGCTTCGGCGCTGACCAGCCGCTTTAAGGGCTCCATTGCTGATGAAGCCTATGAAATCACCAGCAAGATGATTCAGGACAACCTGCGTCGCAACATATCCGCTCAGGGTATGACCTGGGATCAGTTCGTTGAAGAAAACGGCGGTGCCCAGCAGGTAAATATGCTCATGATGATGGAAACGCGCCAACAGTTGGTCACGGGCTTTTGTCTGGACGCCATTTTCCGTAAGAAGAAGCTGGTCGTTTCTGAAGAGGACATCATCGATGCCTGCAAGAACATGAATCCTCAGTATCCTTCCCGTGTTCGCAAAGAGTTAGAGGAGACCGGTCGCAATTTCGTGTTACGCGAAAGTGCCGAGCGTGTGCGCGCCGCTAAGTACTTAGTGGAGCATGCAATCATTCACGAGCCGGTGAAGGATGAACCCTCAGAGGAGGCAGCGGAATAATTCCGACGCATCTTAGGTTTTCCAAACGCCGCTGGCCCGTGAAGGGGAGGCGGCGTTTCTTTTGTCTTCCCCTTGATTGGTTGCATGCTATTGAAATGTAGAATTGTATTTTTTACCAGGCATAACAATCTTATTCAGTATGCTTTAAGCAAAAAAGAGTAAAATTTTAGGCTCCCTGCAAGTACATGGCAGAAGCCTGAACATAAAACGTAACAGACGTGCGATATAAAGAGAGAAGATCAAAATGAAAGAGATACGCGTCTCCGATGTGACCATAAAACAGTTTGCCCGCTCGAAAGCAGGGGTTCTGTCTTTCAAAGAAAAGCTCGAGATGGCTAAATTGCTTGATCGTTTGGGCGTTTCCGCCATTGAAATCGAGGGCATCGAGCGTCCTAAGGCAGACAGTCTGCTGATCAAATCGATTGCTTCGGTCGTGAAAAACGCCGCCCTTGCGGTTCCCGTTGCCCTGGGAGGCAAAAACCTTGAGCTCACGTGGGCCTCTCTTGCTGAGGCAAAAAATGCGCGCCTGCAGGTCGAGGCTTCGGTCAGCCCTGCTCAAATCGAGTACCTCTATCGTAAAAAGGCTGCATCGATGGCCGAAAGCATTGTGGAGACGATCGCTCAATGCGCTGAAAAAACGCCCCATGTTGAATTTGTTGCCATTGACGCAGGTCGCTCCGATATGGATTATCTGACTGACGTTATTACCAGGGCTATTGCGGCGGGAGCCACGACGGTGACCGTTTGCGATACGGCAGGAAAAATGCTTCCTGTTGAATTTGCCCAGTTCGTTCGCGATTTGTATGAGGCAATTCCTGCTTTGAACGATGTTGTCTTGGGCGTTTCTTGCAGCGATGAGCTGGCTATGGCTGACGCCTGCGCCATTGCAAGCGTGAGGGAAGGAACAGGAGAAATCAAAGCGTCCTCCTATCCGCTGAACGTCGTTACCACGAAGACCGTGGCTCGAATCTTGTCTGCCAAGCAGGATGTCTGTCAGGCGAGGTGTTCGGTGCGTATCACCGAAATCGATCGCATCGCTGCGCAGATTGCTCGCTTGTGCGAGGCCGGTGAGGTAAAAGGACCCATTATGGGCTCTTCGGTGCAAGCCGATGAAACCATGGTGCTCACCGTCCATGACAGCAAGGAGCAGGTGATGGATTGCGTGACTAAGCTGGGTTACGACCTGTCTCCCGAAGACTCCCTGATGGTTTACGATGCCTTTTTGCGTATCGCGTCCAAAAAGGAGAAGGTGAGCGGTTTGGAGTTGGATGCTATCGTGGCCAGTGCTGCCATGCAGGTGCCGCCTACCTATGTGCTGGACAGCTACGTGATCAACACCAGCAATATCGCTACTCCTTCTGCTCACGTGAAGATGCTTAAAGATGGTGAAGCGATTGAAAGCATCGTGTTGGGCGACGGTCCTATCGACGCCGCCTTCCACGCTATTGAACAGATTGTGGGGCACCGTTATGAGCTGGACAGCTTCCAGGTTCAAGCGGTGACCGAAGGTCAGGAAGCTATGGGTGAAACCGTTATCAAGCTGGCCTCCGAGGGCAAGGTGTATTCCGGTCGCGGCATTTCCACCGATATCATCGGATCAAGCGTCCATGCCTACATTAACGCCTTGAACAAGATCGTCTACGAGGAGCAGAACTAATGAAACTGTCATTTTCCACGAAAGGCTGGTCGGATCGTTCTTGGGATGAGCTGGTTGACCTCGCCGAAGAAATGGGTTTTCAGGGTATTGAAGCCTTCGATGTTGCTAAAAATGAAGAACTGGTAGGCAAGGGTGCCCCATTCCACCTCTACAATACTCATGCGACCGCGCGCGATCTGCGCAAAAAGGGTCTACAGATTCCCGTGATCAATACGTCTATCGATATTGCCGATGGAGCAGACCACACCAAAGAGCTTACCGCTCTGATCAATATCGCGAGCGAAGTGTTTTCCGCAGGCGTGTGCGTCACGGCGCTCGGGGGCAATGAAGAGGCCGCTCGCGTCTCCCTTTCCGCTATTTTGCCCTATGCTGAGGAGCGCCAAGTTTCTATCCTCATCGAAACGGCGGGCATGTACGCCGACACGGCCCGCCTGCGTGCCCTGATGGATGCTTACGCCAGCGATTATCTGGGGGCTTTGTGGTCCGTTCTTCATCCGTATTGGGAGTTCGAGGAAAAGCCTGCCATTACTATTCGCAACCTTGGTGCCTATGTCAAGCATGTTCACATGCTTGACTCCGAGGCGGACCATCATCCTGCGCTCGTAGGCGAGGGCGTTTTCCCTCTGCGGGACATTATGCGCGCGCTCTTTTCTATCGATTACGATGGCTTCATCTCCCTTGAGTGGATGCCTGAGTGGATGGGAGATGTGGATGAGCCCGAGATCATCCTGCCGCACTTCGCCAACTATATGGAGCGTTTTACCAGCACCAAGGGGGCAAAGCGTTCCTTGCAGTGGAATCACGACAGCACCGGCCAGTTCGTGTGGCCCAAGTTTGACCTGATCGACCTGACCTTCCCGCAGGTGCTCGACCGTGTTGTTGAAGAATTCCCCAATCAGTACGCATTCAAGTACACCACCTTGGATTACACGCGTACCTACGAAGAGTTCCGTAACGATGTGGACAATTTTGCCCGCGCGCTGGTATCGATGGGCGTCAAGCCTGGCAGCAAGGTTTCTATCTGGGCGACCAACGTGCCGGCTTGGTACATCACCTTCTGGGCTGCCACCAAGATCGGTGCCGTGCTGGTTACGGTGAATACCGCCTATAAGATTCATGAGGCGGAATACCTGTTTCGGCAATCAGATACGCATACCATCGTCATGATCGACCGCGCACTGGACTCCGATTATGCAGCCATCATCAACGAGCTCTGTCCTGAAATCAAGGACAGCACGCCCGGAGAGCAGCTCCACTGCAAGGCCCTGCCCTTCCTGCGCAACGTCATCACCGTAGGGTTTGAGATGCCCGGGTGCCTCACGTTTGAACAGGCGATGGAGCGCGTTCCTTTGGTCCCTCGGGAAGAAATCTTGCGCTTGGCTGCTAACATAAGCCCCGATGATGTCTGCAATATGCAATACACTTCGGGTACTACGGGCTTCCCGAAGGGCGTTATGCTGACCCATCGCAATGTGGTGAACAACGGTAAGACCATCGGGGATCGCATGGGTTTGTCCACGGCTGATCGCATGATGATTCAGGTGCCTATGTTTCACTGCTTCGGCATGGTGTTGTCTATGACCAGTTCTATGACTCACGGTACCACGATGTGCCCCTTGCCCTATTTCAGCGCTCAGGCATCGCTTTCCTGCATCACCCAGGAACGCATCACCTGCTTCAATGGCGTTCCCACCATGTTTATTGCCATGTTCAACCACGCCGACTATCGCAAAACCGACTTTTCCCATATGCGTACGGGCATTATGGCAGGCGCTGGCTGTCCTGCCGACCTGATGAAGCGGGCTGCCCAGACAGACGAGATGAACATGACCGGCATCGTTTCGGTATACGGGCAGACCGAGAGTTCTCCGGGTTCCACGATGAGCGAATGGACCGACTCGCTTGATTTGCGCACGGAAACCGTAGGCCATGCCTTCCCCTATATCGAGTGTAAGATCATCGACCCCGAAACAGGCGAAGAAGTACCTGATGGCACCAACGGAGAGTTTTGCAGCCGCGGGTATAACACCATGAAGGGCTACTACAAGATGCCCATCGAGACGCGTGATGCCGTAGATGCGGAGGGTTGGCTGCATTCCGGTGACCTGGCGTGCCGCACCTACGATGAGCGCTATACCGATGCGAGGGGTAAGACTTTGCCCACCTATGCGATCACGGGACGTCTGAAAGATATGATCATCCGCGGCGGCGAGAATCTGTATCCCAAAGAAATCGAAGAGTTTGTCTACACCCACCCCAAGGTCCAGGATGTGCAGGTTGTCGGCGTGCCCGATGAGAAGTACGGCGAAGAGGCCGTTGCCTGCATTGTCCTGAAAGAGGGCGAGGAGATGACCGAAAGCGAGATGCGCAGCTTTATGGCGGATAATATCGCGCGTCACAAGGTGCCTCGCTACATCAAGTTCGTCGACGGCTTTCCTATGAACGCCGCAGGTAAGATTTTGAAGTACAAGATGCGTGAATCTCTAACCGAAGAACTGGGTCTGGCCCGCTAAGGAGAACATTCGTGCAGCATGAGCTCGGAAAAACCCTTCTGATTGTGAACCCCGCTGCGAAGACGGGGGAGGGCGCGTTGGCGGGAGCTCATGCTGCGGCGCTTTTGAGAGATGCGGGGGTACAGCTTGACTGCGTGCTCACCGAGTCTCCCCTCCATGCGCTGGAACTGGCAGCAAACGCCGCACACTACCGGACGGTAGTCGCCCTCGGAGGAGATGGCGTTATCCACGAAACCGCTAATGGCCTTATGTCCATCGAGGGGGGCAAGCGTCCGGTCTTGGGCGTTATTCCCGTAGGCTCGGGTAACGATTATGCGCGCTCTTTGGGCATCTCAGAAGAGGTGGATACCGCCTGTGGGCAATTGCTTGCGAGCAGGGTGCGCCCGGTGGATATAGGGGTGTGCAACGGTCACTATTTTGTGGAGACCGTTTCCATGGGGCTCGATGCAGCCATTGCGCTCGATACGGTGGAGCGCCGCAAACGTACCGATAAAACAGGGGGTGCCCTGTATTTCGAAGCGGGTCTGAATCAGCTCTTGTTCCATCGCGACATACACCGTTACCACGCGCGCTTCGATCAGGGTCTGCAGGAAGAGGGGCAGTCGCTGACGTTTGCGGTCCAACTTGGAAAGACCTATGGCGGCGGGTTCCTCATTTGTCCCGAGGCAGAGCTTGACGATGGATTTTTCGATATCTGCATCGCTCATCCACCGCTGGGTCTTTGGGGAGCAGTAAAATTATTCGCCCGAGCGAAAGAGGGAAAGCATACGGGTGCACCTCAGATCGAAATGCGCCGAGCTGCC
>CAYFWL010000100.1:0-5535 GCA_964346845.1 uncultured Eggerthellaceae bacterium
AAAGTGCTCACGAGATCGAAAAGCATAACTGTCCACAGAACCCGGGGCGGTTCAGTCGCCCGCCAGGCCTTCAAGGAGAACATGGCGGCGTTCGAGTCGATGTTCTCGGATGCTCAAAAGTATCAGGCGATCATGAATGCGCTTGCTGAGATGTTCGTGCAGAAATACAAAGACTAACCTTTACGGTCGGAATGGTGAGTTAGGAACGCAATAGGAGCGAGATGAATACAGCAGAAACAATCGATAAAACGATTTTCGACGAAATCAGGGCTTTCATAGACACGAGAAAGAAGAAGAAAAGTCCATCGAAGGCAGACGAAAAACGGTTTTCTGAACTCTGGACACAATGCGTCGCAGAGTTGGGAGTGAATGAAAAAACCATGTCACTGTTGTGCGACGGTTTCCGCTACTCAAACGCTCGACCGCTACATAGCTTTTGCATCGGCGAAGAGAGCAAGGCTTTTCCATACTCGATGATTAGAACGTATCGCTGTGTTAGGGACGGCAACGGGGATATCGAGCTTCGCCTGTATATAAGCCTGTTTGCCCTTGAGCTCATAGAGCCAACCGAAGAAGACCAGCTTTCCTGGCTCATGAAGGCGATTCCTCAGGCTGCAATCAACAAAGAAGGGAAAATAAACGGTAATCTCAAGACTTACCTGAGAAAGCTGCTGCTCGAAGAAATAGAGAAATGCCCTCTTCCTCCCAAGCGAGAGCTCGAAGATGCCGCAAATAAAGAGTCCTTGCGATTTGCCCGCTTTCTCTCCACAGAGCTGCGCTCGATGACTGACGAACTGAAGACCCCAAGCCTTCAGGGCGCTGCGCGTTCCCTGATCGAGTGGCTCGGCATCAGCGAAGGCGAAGAAAAACGAGAAGAGCAAAATGGCAAACAACCTTCCACGGATATGACTTGCGCGAAAAATCCGAACGGAGAACCCGCCAGTCCCACGAAAACCGAAGAGTCGCCGTCTGATAATGACGAGACAAATGATCGTCTCGCAAAAGAATTCGAATGTGAGGACGTCATAGCCTTCATCAGACGCCAGCAGAAATCTCTCGAGGCAGCGAAAAACTCCCTCTCCGCATTAGAGGTATCGGCAACGCGCTTCAGGAAAGAGAGGGACGAGCTGCGCTTGCGAGTTGGCGAGCTGGAGAACAAAGTCGAAATAGCGCGTGATCGCGCTTCTTCTCTCGGGAGAGAGCTTTTAGACTGGAAAAAAGCATATGAAGATGCAGCGGCAGAGGCTGCCGCTAAGGAGGAACTCCTTGCATTAGGGCAAAAAACCAAGGCGAAGCAAGCCGATGAGGCGACGAAGCGAGCTGCCAAAAAGCTCTCCATCGAATACAGGGACTACCAGGATGCAATAGGGCTCGACATGGATGCCGACCTCGGCGAGAACATGCGCTTGCAACTGGGGACTGTTTTCGAGATTCTTATCGACGCCGGCTTCGAGCTCTAGGAGAGACCATGGCGCTGATTGAATACAACTTCGGAATAGACTTTGGCACCACGAATAGCTCCGTGATGCAATCCTCCCGGCTCGGAGACCACACCATCCAAACCCCATATGGCGACGAGGAGGGGCGTCCTGTGCCCTCTCTCGTCGCCATCAACAGGCAGACTGACGAGGTCTTTACGGGAAGAGAAGCATGGAATCGCCGCTCCGAGCTCGCAGACGACTGCGAGATAATCCATTCGGTGAAGTCCCTGATGGACGAGCGCGGCTGGCAGATATCTACAGCGAAGAGCACCTGGACTGCAAAAAGGGTCGCCTCAGAGGTGTTTCGAGCTCTCAAGAACGTCGTCGAGAACAGCGACCTCAATGAAGGCCTTGAGATGAGGAGCGCGACGATTGCCGTGCCGATCGGCGCCGATGCCACCAAGCGCTGCGAAATCCGCGCAGCAGCGAAGGCCGTCGGGCTCGAAGTCAAATCTTTCGTCAGCGAACCGACCGCGGCCTTCTTCGCAAACTTCGACGAGCTGAGAAGCTGCGAGAACGTCGTCATATTCGACTGGGGCGGCGGCACGCTCGATGTCTCCATCCTCAGCAACAAGAATGGAAGAATTACAGAACTTGCGACTGTAGGCATGAATGTCGCCGGTGACGCCATCGATGAGCTGCTTGCAAGGCGTATCCATGCGAAAGTGGCACGGGAGAAAAACCGAAAGGACCTCGGTTTCGACGATATGCCCGCATCTGCAAGAGACATGCTCCTGGTGCGAGCGGAGCGCGCGAAAAGAGCGCTCTCGGAAGACGACGATACAGTCGTCGCGCTGAACAGATACGGAGATCTGGGTGCTTTCTGCGTCCGCGTGCAATACGAGTGGTTTGACGAAATCGTCGCCGGGGTTGTCGAAGACGCGATGAAATGTCTTGAAGAGGCGCTGGTCCAAGCGGAAAAAAGAACAAGCACGATCGACAGGATCGTCATGGTCGGCGGCTCGAGCAGCCTCGGTCCATTGCTGGACAGGATGGTTGAAAAATACGGCGAAGAACTGCTCTACTTCCCGGAAGAAACGGTCTGGAGCATCAGCGAGGGTGCTGCGATCCTTTCGCAGCACCCCGGGAAATACCTTGCTGCCCAGGATGTGTCGATAGTCCTCGCCGACGGATTGAAGATGCAGCTCCTGAAGACGGGAGATGTGGTCGAAGGGTGGTCCAAATCCATCACCCTCGGCATCGTCGACACTAGCGAGGAGGTCCACGTGGTTTTCTCCGGGAGTAGGGACATCGATGACAGCGGCGATCGCTATCAGTCTATCGAGGTTCCCAGCTACCGGTTCCTGCAAGAAACCGTTGAGCTCAAGGCGGAGATAACCGAAGACCTGATCTTCAGGGTCTCACTTAAGAGCAGTATGCGCTCCCGGGGAAACGTCTGGGAGTACGGCAAGCTGAAGCTCTCGTATTCAATTCCCGAACTTGGGCTCTAGGCGGCGCGCTATGTCCATCAATAGTTCAGTCGGATTCAGGAGTAACGTCTATCCCGTGAAGGGCGAGGACTGCCTCCGAGACAGAGAGTTCCTTTCGGTTATCCATGATCCTGAGGCGTTGACGGTATTCAAGCGCCTCAGTACGGGCTATTCCCTTACCTCGATCCAGAAGGAGGAACAGCAAGCCGCCGTGCACTGCATGCACGCTGAGCCGGGCGAATATCCTTGGGGAACCGTTCTCGTGGACGGCAGGATGACGTATGTCTGCAGGTGCGAGCACTATCGCTGCCCCTATATCAAGAACTGTCGTCCTGAGTTCGAGCTTCCCGTGGACGCATGCGATGAGCCAACGGAGAATCTCGAAGAAACGCAAGGCGTCAGATCGGAGGAAGAGGCCTGTCTGGAACTCGAGTCCCCAAGAGAGACAACGGAGCCTGCTCAGCCAGCAATCCGAGAGGACGAGCAGGCAGACAATGGCTCCGCCCCCATCAACACCCCCCTTGGAAACGTGCTCGAAGACTCCGTCTTGCCTGTCGAAGACGACTTTGCGGATATCTCTCGCGGAGGAGCTTCATCTAACGATGGCCCGGATATCCTAATTGCCATAGAGGAGAATCGTGACGAGGAGCAGGAGCTTCCGTCGTCTGATAATCTCGATGCGGTCCCTGGCAAGAGATACGATCGGACCCAACAGGAAATCGTGGAATCTGGTCCCGATCGAAGGGTCTACGTAAACGCCGGGCCTGGCACCGGTAAGACCTTCACGCTCATCGAGCGCCTGAAATACCTGATTTCGCACGGAGTCCCCGGGGACGAAATACTGGTGCTCAGCTACACCCGCGCCGCTGTTGCGGTAATGAAAGAGCGATTGAAGGCGGCTGCGACATCCGGCGAAATCGACGCCGAATGGCAAGCTATAGACATAACAACCTTCGATAAATTCTGCACGCGTCTGCTCTACTTCATAAAAAGCGAGGAGAACCCGCAGCTGAAAATCGCCGGGATGGACTACGACCAACGCATCCTCGAGGCAAAGCTGATTCTGCAGAGGAACAAAGACCTTCTTTCTGGCGTTTCCCACTTCGTTGTCGATGAGACCCAGGACCTGGTTGGCCCTCGGGCCGACCTCGTCCTCGAGGCGCTTAGATCGTTGCCTGATGGGTGCGGATTTACCTTGCTCGGAGACAGGTGCCAATCCCTCTACGACTACCAGACCAAAGACAGGCCTTCTCTCACCACCTCGGAAAGATTCTATGACCTGGTGGTCGGAGAGCACCATCCCGACGAGATCGGTTTGACGCATAACTACAGGCAGAAAGGAAGCCTGTCCCTTGACCTCACGCCAATCCGCAAGGCGATTCTCGGACGAGACGTCGATGCGGCGGCGGCCGAAGCCGAAGCAGCGGTAGGCGATCTCCCTCAGCCTCAAGTAATGATCAGGGATCTCCATCAAGTTTTGCCGGACGGAGGGAAGAAGCTGGGAATCCTGACGAGGACGAACGCGCAGGCATTGGAGACGAGCTCCCTTCTCTGGAGAATGGGAGTTCAACACGAACTGTCTCGTTCCACGTCCGACCGGTGTTTCACCCGAGCCATCGCTGATGCTCTGATGGGATACCCCAACGAAACGATAGATGCCGCGTCCTTCGGATCAAGGCTCCGACCGATGGATGACGTTGTCTCGCAGAGGATATGGGGGGAGCTCAGAAAGATTGAGGGAGTCCATCCGGAGGGCTCTAGGCTTCGCGTGGAGGAAGTCCTCCAGGCAATCGCCGCGACGATGCCGTCTCCTGACCTTTCTGCTGTCAAGGCAGACCGGCCTCGTGTGTTTGTGGGCACCGTGCACAGCGCGAAGGGACGGGAATTTGACAAGGTCTGGCTCCTCGCCGAAGACCTTTCCACGGATTCTTTCGCAGGAGACTTGGACGAGTGCAAAGTTGCATACGTGGGACTAAGTAGGGCAATCGACGAGGTCGTACTTCAGTGTCTCGACGGGCATTACCTCACCGGCGGCAAGAAGGCGTCGAGATCAAGGCAACGCAAGGAGCGGTATTTCAAGAAATACGTCCCTCGGCGGAAGATAGCCAGCATGGGCGCTGGCGGCCGAATCACCAACATGGAGATACTCAATGGCGAAGACATCGATTTCAAATCGCAAGCCTCCAGCAGAGAGCTCCAAGAGTTCATCTCGGATTACTTGAAAGAAGGGGCGGCGCTTCGCCTAGTGCGGGAAACGAACGGGAACGGCTTGGCTCCAACCTACAAAATCGTCTTAGACGACCAGACCGGAAAGGTTCTGGGGCGCATGCAGATGACGTTCGCGGAAGCCTACGCGAAGGAGGCGAATAGCCAGAAGTACCCGGACGCCTTCGACGAAGTGTACGTCGACGCGATCATCACATGCACAGGCAGAGCTTCTGGGGCTCCATCGGGCGCAACGAAGTTCGGCACCGCTGCAGTCTGGCACGGATTCACCATCGGAGGGTTCGCGCACAGGGACGATCCACAGGGATATTAGAGGGGTTGTTGAAAATGGGAAGGTACGACAGCTTTTACGAAGCAAGGGACTTGATTGCCGAAGTCCTTCGGAGGGATCTTCTGGG
>CAYFWL010000100.1:5545-6822 GCA_964346845.1 uncultured Eggerthellaceae bacterium
AGAGCCCTCTCAGTTACTACCTGCTGGGCAAGCTCCATCAGCTTGAGTCGCCGGATGACTCCGCGCTCGAGGAGCGGGATGGAGGGGTCGATTCCGAAGTCGACGCTTATGACTCGCCCATCTCCCAGTCAAACTCGAGCAAGCCCAGCTCGATGGGAATGTCTTTCGCCCTCGCTCCAGGTGAGCAGAGGGTAACGGTGCGAATTGAATATGCCCTCTACGAAGGCGTGGAGGAAGAAGAAGCGCGAGAGGCGGGAAGGAACTTCCAATTCCAGCCCACCGAATCAGCTTCGAGAGAAAGAAGGTTCTTCAGACGCTCAGAGCATTCGCGCTCCATCGACTGGGAACCCTCTTCAGGCCCAAGCAGCGTCCTCCTCGAAGGAGGCATCTCCGCAAATCTCGTCCAGAGAGTAAAGTTCTCCGACGGAAGCGTTATGGCGACAGTCTCGCTGTCCAACACCAACCGCTCGTCAGACGAGAAGGTCGAACAGGCGCATATGACCGCCTTCCAGCCGACGATCACCGTTTTCCCCGAAGGCCTCACTCGTTTCAAAGAGACCGACTTCGTGCGGCCTACGGCGGGAGATGCAGAGCTCAGAGAACTCGAGATGCTTTACAGCAAAACGCACCGTTTCGCACAAGGGCACGGCTGCTCGGTCGAGTGGGACGACTCGTCGAATCCATCGTGGATTCGGACCGAGTTCCTTCCCTGCCACCGCGTGACCCAAATGAGGCCGAAGGAGCTCGCTGCACCGCAGCGCTTCTCGATGAAGCACCTCTGCCAGGCGTCGAAGAGCACCGTTATGAACGATTTGAAGGGCTTAACCGCCGAGTACCGGGCGTGGATCTCCGAAATCGAGGAAGCCTCGAAGGAACTCCCGGAAGAATTCAAGGCGACGGCTGAAGAGAATTTGAGCCGATGTCGAGAATGCGCCGACAGACTGGATGGCTCCATCAGCCGCCTCGCAAAGGACGATCAGGCATTCAGCGCCTTCCAACTTGCAAATGAAGCGATGCTGACGCAGAGAAAGAACGTCCTAAGCGCCCGCGGAAAGAATTTCAACGAAGACGAAATCTCCTGGTATCCCTTCCAGCTCGCCTTCCTCCTCCTTGAGGTCGATCCCTTGGCGGACCCGAAGTCGCCTGAGAGAAAGGTAACCGACCTACTGTGGTTCCCAACGGGCGGCGGCAAGACGGAGGCATATCTCGGCGCCGCCGCCTTCGTCATATTCCTGCGCTGGATCAAGGGTGACGGCGGCGGTGTGACGGTAATCATG
>CAYFWL010000101.1:0-6695 GCA_964346845.1 uncultured Eggerthellaceae bacterium
GGAGAGGATGGCGGTGGCAACGCCGACAATGGAGCCGGTGCCGATGGTGCCCGCTAGTGCGGTGACTAAGGCACCGAACTGGCTCACATCGCCTTCTGAATCCTTGTCGTCCACAACGGACATCTTGATTGCTTGGGGAAGTTTGCGCTGGATAAACCCCATTCTGAAAGTCAAGAACAGATGGGTGCCTAATAAAAGCGCGATCATCGCAGGGCCCCATACAAATGCGTCAATGTGGTGTAGTAAAGCTTCGACAGTCATAGCGCATCATTCTAGCGCAATGCGGCAAAAAGAGGGCAGAGGATTTGGTGTGGTTTTATGCTTGGCTTGTGAGGCTTTGCCTATGCGTAGCACGGATAACGGAGAGGCATGGATTGAAACGACTTGTCGTCGCCTCACGTTGGTTGTCGGGGCGGTGTCGTTTTCCGTGCCTGGCTCCTGCGTTATAAGCTGTAGAGGGGAATCCTGTTGTGCTGCTTGTAGGTTTGGGAGCAAGATGCGTTTGCGACGAGCGAGAATCATGGTTTTTCACGAAAATGGGGCCGTTTCTGCCAAAAAGCCGATTTGACAGAAAAAATCGCCCTGGTTTTATGCTCTAGCGGTGAAAAGAGGCGCTTTTTGGGCTTTTAGTGCTGCTACACCCTCGTTTTTGGGGTAATCAGAGCTCCGATTTTCTGTCAAATCGGCTTTTTGGCAGATTTTTGCCGCAAATCGTAATAATTTGCCCGCACGCCCGAACAAATGAGCGTTGTCGCCCGTGCAGGTGAGGGTTGGGTGTTGGTTTGACTGAGGTTCGGGTCTGCGGAGGATGATGCATCGGTCGCAATCCCGATAGTGCTGCTCTCATCAGGCATGTCCACGGGCAAGCCGCCCGTTGCGACAGGGCGGCAGGGCATCTCGTACGCCAACCCGTGAGGGCGGGGCGGCAAAGCGCGTCATGCACCAACCTGCAAGGGCGGGGCGGCAAGCACGCCGTGCACCCCTCCCCCGACCTTATACGCCATAAATAGAACCGCTCGCTACGAGGGGGTTATGACTGAAAGCGGGCTTCACGGCCCCGCTGTGTCACTTTGCTTTCTTTCGCGTATAATACGCAGCATGAGCAGGATGCGCCGATGCGCACATACCGTCTATCGTATCAAACCCCTTGAGGGTGTGGGTATTGTTATGCTCTTTTTGGGTGTGCTGCTGATCTTTTTATGGACGATTTTCATCTTGGTTCGTTTGGTGCTGGGGTAAGCCATGTGGCAGCGATTTACTCTTCATGATATTCGCATTATCGGCCACTATCTGGGCGTTCTTATCATGGTGTCCTCCATCATGTATGCTATTCCTGCCCTTACGGCAGTGGTCCTGCAAGAATGGGAGCCTGCTGCCCGCTATCTGTTCACGGCGGGTTTCAGTCTGACCGCCGGCGGACTGTTGCGTATGCTCTACGTGAAACCCAAGCGCCTCTCACGCCAGCAAGCCCTGGCGGTGACGGGTTTGGTGTGGATTGTGCTGGCCTTTATAGCAACCATCCCCCTGTACTATTCCGGTCACTACTCCAGCTATGTGGACTCCCTGTTCGATGGTGTGTCGGGGCTGACTACGACCGGCGCATCTATCATCTGTGACTTGGATCATCTGTCTTATGCTGACAATATGTTTCGCTTCATGATGCACTTTGCCGGTGGCTTGGGTTTGATTGTGGTGGCGCTTTCCTTAGGCGTTTTTGGCAAGGGAGGCACCGCCAGCTTGTATTCTGCTGAAGCTCGCTCGGAGCATATGGTGCCTAATATCGTGCAGACTGCTCGTCTGATTTTGCAGGTCACCCTGATGTTTGTCCTTATTGGCACCGCCCTTATCACCGTGCTTGGCGTCTTTTTGGGTATGGAGCCCCTGCGGGCCTTTCTGCATGCGTTTTGGGTCTCCATTTCAGGTTTTGTGACAGGTGGTTTCACCCCTACCAGCGAAAGCATCTTCTACTACCATTCCTTTGCGCTGGAATGCGTGCTGTTGCTTCTCATGTTGTGCGGTGCCATTAACTTCTCCCTGCATCTGGAGGTCTGGAACGGGCGCTTGAAGGAATTCTTCAAGGATTTGGAAATCCGCACCATGGTGCTGTGGCTGGCTGTGCTGACCTTGGTGTTTGCCGCATCGATTTCTGCGAGCAGCAGCTTCTCGAACTTGCCGGCCATGCTGCGCCGTGGTCTGTTCATGATCATCTCCGCATTCACTACAACAGGTTTCCAAAACGTCACCTCCAACGAGATAACTACCGTGTTCACGTCGGGCTGCTTCTTGCTGCTCGCTATTGCGATGGCAGTGGGCGGCGGTTCGGGAAGCACTGCTGGCGGCATCAAGCTGAGCCGCATCGGCTTCATTCTGAAGGCTATTGTGGTGCGCGTGAAAGAAACCCTGGCACCCGATAGCGCCCGTGTTATTGTGGACTATCACCACCTAGGACGCAGACGTCTGACCTCGCAAGATGCCGAAGAAGCCATGACCATTTTCATGCTCTATGCCGTCACCTACACGGCGGGTGCTCTGGCGGGCATCGCAGCGGGCTATGATGCGCTGCAGGCTATTTATGAATCGGTGTGTATGGCCAGTAACGGCGGTGTGATTATTGGCGTGGCGGCTCCCGGTATGCCCCTGGGCCTCGAGCTGGTGTACATTTTGGAAATGTGGGCTGGCCGTTTGGAGTTCATCACGCTTTTGGCCCTGGCGACCAAGATTGTGGTTTCCCTGGTTCCGCGTAGGATAGGGGGCCGCTCGTGAGGGAGTCGTCGGTGAATTACTTTCTTGCGCACGTTTTTGCGCTTCTTTCGTTTGCGAGGGGGGTGCTTGCAAGGGGGTCGTTTGCGAAAAGGACTCTGAAACACCTGGCAGGAGTCGTATTAGCCCTGGTGCTTGTCTGTGCCCTTCCTGCCGTTGCCCTGGCTGAAGAAACGGATAGCTCGGTTGACGCGGCGCAGAAGGTTGACGCGGCGCAGAACTATGTTGACGAGCGTCAGATTCCCGATGGGTCCTTCCTGTACGACACCTCCATTGAAGCCCTTGCTGGTGCTGATGGCTACTATGATGGCGCTCGCGTGGTTGTTACGGGTGAAGTGGTGGGCGATCGTCTGAACGCCGAAGCGGGGTCAAACCATAGCTGGATTACTCTCTACTCTCTGCGAAAAGGGACAGCAGAAGTATATAATCCCAGTTCAATTCAGGTATACGTATCAAATTCCTTGGCAGAAACCATCGATACCTACGGTCGCTACAACGTGCGCGGCACGCGGGTCCAGGTGAGCGGAACCTTCAATCTGGCCTGTGTTGACCATGAGGGTTTGAGCGATATTCACGCCGACTCCCTTCAGGTGGTTCAGAAGGGGAGCAAAGTGAGCTCATCTTTTGACCTTCTGTCCTTTTTACCGGGCGTTATCGCTGTAGCGCTGGGTTTGCTGCTGATGCTGGTGTACCGTCGCATGATGGAGCGTACGCGCTAAGTGGCCGCCACCGACCAACAGGAAATGCAGCCGCGTGAGGCGTGCGGGCGGGTGGTCAAGCTTGACCGTGGGTATCCGCTGGTACGCTTTGATGACGGCTCTACGGTGCGCTGCGAGCACGCAACCGATCTGGTGAAAGAGGGAGACAGCCGCTCCGTCATCGGCGATTTCGTGCGGGTGGTGTGGCCTCATGCTCACGATAAGGCTATCATTGTGGAAATTTTTCCACGCCACAACGCTTTTATTCGTCGCGATCCTGCTGAGCGCACGATTTCGCAGACCTTGGCGGCCAATTTTGACGTGATTATCGTAGCGCAGCCCCTTCCTGAGTTGAACGTGAAGCGCCTCGAGCGCGAACTGGTGTTGGCCCATGAGACGGGCGCTCGGGTGGTGGTGGCGCTAACTAAGGTTGATATGGCGGAAAGCCAGGCAGCCATCGAACAAGTTCGCTGCGATGTTGAAGCGCGCGTGGGTGTGTCGGTGCAGGTTATCGGCGTATCCTGCGTGGATGACAGCGGCCTGTCTGAACTGCGCGCTCTGATTCCCGCAGGCACAACGGCTGTGCTTGTCGGCAAGAGCGGTGCGGGGAAATCGAGCCTGGTGAACCTGCTTATGGGGCATGATGTGCAAGAGATTGGTGCCGTGCGCGAAAACGACCACCGTGGTCGTCACACCACCGTCTCTCGTGAGATTATCCAGTTGCCCGGTGGCGGCTTCATCGTAGATATGCCCGGTGTGCGCGGTTTAGGCATGTGGGAGGCCGAAGCGGGTATTGGCGTTGCGTTTCCCGATATCGAAGAGCTGGCGAGCCAGTGTCGGTTTGGGGATTGTCGGCACGAAAGCGAGCCGGGTTGCGCGGTGCGGGCAGCTCTGGACCAGGGCATCATTTCTTCCCAGCGCCTGAATTCTTACCAGTCGCTTCTGCAGGAAAGCCAGATGGTACGTGATCGCAAAGAGCGTGCTCGCTGGCAGAAACAAGGGAGAGGTCGCAAAAAAGGCAGATAGGCGTTACAATTAAAAGCTAGCTTTTTGAAAACGCATGCTCTCGCAAGGGAACGACCCACGTATAAAAGCCACGTATAAAAGAGGACCCATGAATCCGGCAATTATCATTCCTACCTATTACACATCACGCAGACAGCACGAAAACACCAGCTTGATAGCTACGTATGACCACGCAACCCCCATCACCAAGCAAGGCGAGCTGGCTCGTTGTCTGGAGTCTATCCAGAACGCTCAGGGAAATGTTCCTGTGATTATCTTGGTGTCGGGCGACCGATCGGTGGAAAAGCAGGCCGCTGAAAAAGTGCAGAATATCGCCGCGCGGTTCCCTGGCGTGCAGAGCCTGGTCATCGGCGCTCCTGAGCAGGCGCTGGTGCATCAGCGTATGGAGCAGCTCGGTCTTACCGAGCATCTGGAAGGCGTGGGGCTTGCGGGCTACAGTGCCATCCGCAACTTGGGTCTGGTAGTGGCCACCGTTTTCGGCTTTGATGCAGCGGTGTTCATCGACGACGATGAGATTATCGAGGATCCTGAGTTTTTGAAGAAAGCAGTGTATGGTCTGGGGAAACTTACCAAGAGGGGCATTCCCATCATAGCCAAGACGGGCTTTTTCCTCGATAAGCATGACTCGTTTTTGGCTCCGGAAGAAAGCCATTGGTATGACTGTTTCTGGGATCAGTCCCGAAGGTTCAACGAGTGGATTTCTGCTGCCATGGCGGGCCCTCGTCTTTCTCGTTCCAATTTTGCGTGCGGTGGCTGTCTGGCCCTGCATAAAGAGGCTTTTTCCCGTTTAGCTTTTGATCCGTGGATTACCCGCGGTGAAGACTTGGACTACCTGCTGAATCTGCGCATGTATGGATCAGAGATGTGGTTTGACAACAAATGGTGCTTGCGTCACCTACCGCCGGAGACCACAAGTGAGGGCACCCGGTTTCGTCAGGACATTTACCGCTGGCTCTACGAGATGCGTAAGCTGGAGTATAGCCGCACGCAGATCGACCTCTTACAGGTGAAGCCTTCTTCTTTGAATCCGTATCCGGGTCCCTTCCTCGATCATGGTGTGCGTCGACGCATTTCCTGGACCGCTCGTCTGCGCAGCCTTGCCCGCCCCGATCACGGTGCCTACCTGAAGGCTGTGAGAGCGGCACGGCACGAGGCGGAAGATTACGCTGCGGCTAACTGCTCCAAGTATTTTGAGTTCCAGTATGTCTGGCCCGAGTTGATGGCTCGTATGGAAAACGACGCGGTGCTGCGTACCCTGTTGGTGCAGTCAACGGCGCTTCGTCGCGGCATCGACCTCAGCGCCCAGCTGACATCTCACGTGGGAGATGAATCCGAAAAGGCCGCTGTCGAGTTCTCCCCGGTGAGCTACGATCCCGGTGTGACCAGCGAGATTCGCCTGAATATGGCTGACTAAGGCGCATTTCGTGGACTTCTTCTTTTTGCTTCCTGCTTCGCTCGCGCTGGGTTTGGCGGTAGGGGCGCTTTCGGGACTCTTAGGTATTGGCGGGGGAACTCTCATGGTTCCGGCATTTCGTTTGATATATTCCATGGGTGCCCTTGCTGCTACGGCAACGTCGCTTTTTGCCATCGTGCCCACATCCATTGCAGGCATGATTGCCCACATTCGCCACAAAACCTGCTACCCGGCGGTAGGTTTGGCTGCCGGTTTGGGTGGTGCCTGCTCCTCGTGGCTGGGCGTCATCTTGGCATCTTTTTCGCCAGGCTGGTGTGTCATGGCCGCTGCCGCAGCGGTTATCATCTACAGTGCTTCAACCATGCTGAAGAAGGCCTTGGGCGCAAAACCTGAGTTCAATGGGGCAGAAGGCGAAGCCGCCTTTGCTGCCAAGGCAGGCGAAGCCGCGTCTGCTGTCAAGACGGCTGCCGTTGGAGCCGCTGTGCCTACTGCGGCTGCTGTGCCTGTTGTTGGAACCGCCGCGCTTTCGGGCGTTTCGTCTGCCGCTGCGTCCGTCGCTCCCGATGATGCTACGCTCCTCGGGGCATCTCCTATCCCGGTTCCTGCGGCGTTTCCCGTGGTGCCTCCTGCGGAACTCCCCGCTACGCCTCCTGTCCCGCCTCCTGCGGAACTCCCTGCGGCGCCCACCGCCACGCCCCCCGTGGTGCCTCCTGTGGCGCCCCCCGCCACGCCTCCTGCGGGAGAGTTTCCGACACGGGTGAACGTGCTGGTCGAGGCTGCGCTCATCGGGCTTTTTG
>CAYFWL010000102.1:0-3460 GCA_964346845.1 uncultured Eggerthellaceae bacterium
AGAGAATTCCTAGGGAACCCTGACAGTTTTAGACGCAGTTGTTTTTACGCTTACGGATATCCCGGGGCTGTTTTTGTTTGTTGATCTGTTAAAACGAACAGTTGATTTTTAAACTCGAATTTTCTGAGAATGCACCGGTGCGCTATCGTAAAAGAGGGCACATTTTTCTATCTGTAATGAAGGCGCGCGCGTGTCTATGCATGTTTGCTGCGTTTGCTAGGAGATTAACCCGCTCCGAAGCCAAACCGGTCGCAAAAAGTCGAGTTTTGGGTAAAACAAGGATGAAAAAACGGGCGTAAAGCAGTAAAATGACCGATTTTCAGCCGTTTCAGCATCTGAAATGAGAGAAAATCCCGTTCTGATTACCCAAAACTCGACTTTTTGCGACCGGTTTGGCAATTTTGCGTTTGGTGGCATTGCCGTGAGAGCTGTCCATCGAGTGAGTGCAAGTCTTCCCGGTTGAATAAAGCCGAAAGCAGTACTCAAAAGAGAAATTCTATGAACAGCGTTGTGCCAGGTAAGCAATGATGTCATCAGATTCGTAGAGGGCTTTTCCATCGATGACCAGGCAGGGGACTTGTCGTTTTCCGCCGATCTCTATGAGACGCGCCGCATTTTCTGATTCCAAGGTGTTGGCCATATCGAGCTGGATGTCGTTGGCTTTAGCGTAGTTAAGCACCTTGAGGCAGTAAGGGCAGCCGGTCTTGTGGTAAAGCGTGTGATTTTCGAGAAACATGGTAAAGACCTCCTCACGAACACGGGCGTTATGACAAGGGGACAGGTCATTCGTCACAATTTTTTGCGTAGCTGGCGCGCCCAGCAGGACTCGAACCTGCAACCGACGGATTAGAAGTCCGTTGCTCTATCCATTGAGCCATGGGCGCGCATTGCGCAAAAACACGTGTATTATACCCAAAAGAGCGGTAAAATATCTCTTTCTGATAACATTATGTGTCGGTTTTACGAGCAGTTTTCAAATCGACGTTGTGCATCATACGAAAGGAACGAACATGGCCATCAATCTGAGCGGACGCAACTTTCTCAAGCTGTTAGATTTCACGCCTGACGAAATCCGTTATCTCATTGAGCTTTCTGCTGAGTTAAAGGCCAAGAAAAAAGCTGGCGAACTGCATAAATACCTGGAAGGTAAGAATATCGTCCTGCTGTTCGAGAAGACATCGACTCGTACCCGTTGTTCTTTCGAGGTGGCTGCTCACGACTTAGGCATGGGTGTTACCTACCTTGATCCCCAAAGCTCCCAGATGGGTAAAAAGGAATCGATCGAAGATACCGCTCGCGTGCTTGGCCGTATGTACGATGGCATCGAATACCGCGGTTACGACCAAGAGATCGTAGAAGAGCTTGCGGAAAAGTCTGGCGTTGTGGTGTGGAATGGCTTGACCACCGAATTTCATCCCACCCAGATGATTGCCGATATGCTCACCTTAACTGAGAAGTTTCCCGAGGGTATCGAGGGCAAGAAGCTGGTGTTCATGGGCGATGCGCAGAACAACGTGGCGAATTCGTTAATGGTGGTCTGCGCTAAGCTGGGTCTGCATTTTGTGGCGTGCGGCCCTACGGAACAGATGCCTGCTGCCGATTTGGTAGAAACCTGTCGTGCTCTTGCCGCAGAAACCGGCGGATCGGTGACCCTTACGGAAAACGTCGAAGAAGGTTGCAAAGATGCCGATATCGTTTATACCGACATTTGGGTCTCTATGGGTGAGCCGTATGAGCTTTGGGGTGAGCGCATCCGTTTGCTCTCTCCATATCAGGTCAATGGGCAGGTGATGGCGTACGCAAAGGAGACAGCTATCTTCATGCACTGCTTGCCAGCCTATCACGATGTTAACACGACGACCGGTGCACAAGTGGCTCAGCAATTTGGCCTGAGCGAGCTGGAAGTGACCGATGCTGTTTTTGAAGGTCCGCAGTCTGTGGTGTTCGATGAGGCCGAAAACCGGATGCACTCCATAAAGGCCATCATGTATGCAACTTTGAAGCAGCCCGAATAGGCAGCTTCATCGGGGTATGACAAGGGGACAGGTCATTTGTCATACTCTGATGAAAATTATGACAAATGACCTGTCCCCTTGTCATACCCCGATGAAGAAAGATAGTCTATGCAGATTCGTGAACGACTCGAACAGGTATTCAACGATGCTATTGCCGCTGCTCTGGCCGATGGCTCTCTGGTCCTCGAGCAAGCTCCCGCCGCTGCGCTGGAGCGCCCACGCGATGCCGCTAACGGCGATTGGGCTTCTACCGTTGCCTTGCGCAGCGCCAAGCTGGCTCATGCCAATCCGCGCGCCGTTGCTCAGGCCATTATCGCCCATCTTCCCGAAAATAGCCTAATAGCCTCTGCTGAAATCGCTGGTCCAGGCTTTATCAATGTGCGTTTAACCAACGCTGCTCTGCAGAGCGTGATAGCTACGGTGCGCGAGGAGCGTGAAGACTACGGGCGCAGCGTTGCTGCCTGGGATGCCCCCCGTATCAACCTGGAATACGTTTCGGCGAACCCCACAGGTCCCATGCATGTGGGTCATGGTCGTTGGGCTGCCTTGGGCGATGCCACGGCGCGGGTGCTTCGCCATGCAGGTTTTGAGGTATTTGAAGAATTCTACGTGAACGACCATGGCGTTCAAATGGATGTGTTTGGCAATTCTATCGTGGTGCGCTATCAGCAGGCTTTGGGTGTTGACATTGAAATGCCTGAAAAGTGCTATGGTGGCGGCTATGTGAAAGATATCGCCCAAGAGATTATTGCCACCGATGGGGATACGTGGCTTGCTGCCGATGCATCCGAGCGCCATGCGTATTTCCGTGAGTATGGCTATAAGCGCATGATGGAAATCGTTCGTGCCACGTTGGAAGGCTTTGGTACCCACTTCGACACGTTCTTCAGCGAGCGCAGTCTCTACGTGCAAGGCGAAGACGGCAGGACTGCTGTTGAGCGCGCCCAGGATGCTTTTCGCAAAAAGGGATACCTTTTTGAAAAGGACGGTGCGCTGTGGTTCCGTTCCACTGATTTTGGCGACGATAAGGACCGTGTGCTCATCAAGGAAAACGGCGAAATGACCTATTTCATGAGCGACTGCGCCTACCATTACGACAAGATACAGCGCGGTTTTGGTAAGCTCATCGACATTTGGGGTGCCGACCATCACGGTTACGTGAAGCGCTGCGAAGCTATGCTTGAAGCATGGGGGTACCGGGGAGCCCTTGAGGTTATGTTGGGCCAGCTGGTGAACCTGCTGCGTGATGGGGAGCCCGTGCGCATGTCCAAGCGTACCGGCGAGATGGTTTCTTTCCAGGAACTCATCGATGAGGTGGGCGTGGATGCAACGCGCTACCTTATGTTGTCCCGCTCTTCCGACCAGCCTATCGACTTCGACATCGAGGTGGCAAAGAAGCAGGATTCTTCCAATCCCGTGTACTACGTGCAGTACGCCCACGCCCG
>CAYFWL010000102.1:3539-6630 GCA_964346845.1 uncultured Eggerthellaceae bacterium
CTTGCGCAAAGCTGCAGGTGAAGAGGCTGCTGCCCAGGCATTATCCGGTGAGCTTTCCGCCGATGAGCTGGCAGCGTTGGTGATTCCTGTCAATGTGGATCTGTCGGTGTTGGTCGATGAATCCGAGTTGGCGCTTATGCGCAAGATGGACGATTTTGGTGAGTTGGTGGCCCTGGCTGCACGCGACCGTGCACCCTTCCGTCTGACCCACTATGCTCAGGAGCTGGCTGCCACCTTCCATCAGTTCTATACCAATTGTCATGTGCTGGGGGTGGAACCTGATCTTCAGGCTGCGCGTCTCGCTTTATGTGACGCGACGCGTACCGTGCTGGCCCTCGCGCTTTCGCTTTTGGGTGTCTCGGCACCAAAGCAGATGTAGAATTGAAATGAGGAATAGAAGTGCATAGAGAAATTGATAATCAGAAATGTGCGTGCGGCTGCGAGCATCACCACACGCTGGAGGACGATTGCCGCCACGAGCATCACCACACGCATGATGAAGGCTGCGCCTGCCGCCACGAGCACGAGCATCATCATGAGCAGCTGCCTCCTAAAACGGTCTCGGCCAACGTGGGGGGCGGCGTTGCCCTATGTCAGCTCTCATCGCACGAAGGGGCATGTGTCGTATCATGCACATTGGAGTTGGAGGACGCAAGCTTAAGTCCGAGTTGCCTGTCTCGCGCCCTTCAGGGTGTCGCGGTGGATGTGGAGAACAGCGGTGGCATCGTGGGGCATATCAAGTGTGCTGCTTCGGGTCCTGCAGGTTCGGCAAACATCTCGGTGACCCAGGGGAATATAGACCCGACCCTTCTCGTTGAGGGGCTCGATATGCTGGATGAGGCATCCGAAATCGAGATAGCGGTGATTGTTTACGCAGTCGAACACGATGATGTGGTCGATGCTCTGCTGACCCGCCTGGAGCGTATTCTCTAGTCTTTGACTTTTGCGGCTGCCAGCTTTGCGGGGCGCTTACTGGATTTTGCGTTGCCCCGTCAGCTTTATAAGATGTCGACGGAAGTCTTGCAGCTGCCAGCTTCGCGAGCTTTCGTCAAGGGTTTTGCGGCTGACAGCCTTGCGGCCGCTTCGCCAGCTTTACGGCTACCATTAAAAGACAAGCCATGTCGTTATTCTGCCCTGTTCTGTTTTTCCAGAACACGCGAAAGAAGATATTCGCCAGCAACCTCACCACCGTGACCCAGGTTGAAGATGAAGCGCTCGCGCACATCCTCAATGCGCTGATGCCATGCATCAGGGTGGGCAAGCATATCTTCCACTGCCTCGTGAAGACCTTCCAAGGTGACCGGATCAAAAGACACGCCAATCTGATTGCGTAAAGTGATGTCAGTGGGCTGCATGCTCCACTCACGCCAAGATGCATTCCGCTCTTTCATGGGCGTATTGATGAAAATGCAGGGCTTTAAGGTGCTGAAGGAAAACTCACAGCTGATAGATGACCAGTCGGTGATCAGTACCTGAGAGGTGTAGATGCTCTCACTTGAGCTGAAATCATGCTCGAAGTACAGCTGATCGGTGGAGCTGTGTTCCCAGCGCTTTTGAAGGGCTTCCCAACGCGGTTTAAAACGCTTGACGTATTCAGGGTGAGGACGCACGATGATGCGCCGTTCGGGGTGCATCAGCTGTTCCAGCAGGTCGTCGATACACGTGTCAAGCAGGTTGTCCTCTTGCCAGGAAGGCGCGATGAGCACGCTGGGCTTTTCCTGGGTTGCCGCCAGCTGGGCGTAGCTTGCAATCTCGCGATCCAGCAGGTCGTAGCCGCATTCCACCAAACGTTTGGGCGAAAGCCCCGCTTTTTGCTCGCGTTCGCGTACTTCTGCCACCTGATGGGGCCCTACGCACAGCAAGGTATTGTAATGATCGTAGGAGTCAGCCTGGGGCGTGAGATGGGTGGACAGCATGTGATGGAAGAAGAAGACGTATTCGATATCCTGGCGCACGTAGGAGCGCTTTAGATAATAAGTTTCAAGGTCTTCAAGGGTGGTGGCCACCACATCAGCATCCATCTTCATGAGAAGAGTGATAGCACGCTGGGGGCCAATGTAGTAGGGCAGGAGGCGCGCTTCGTTTTCGGCAAGGTGAAAAACCTGGTCATTAGGGTCATTCGTCACGTAGTGGATAGGGCAGGTTGAATGAGCCAGCAGGTATTCAATGGCGCCTTGGAAATACCGATAAAAGCTGTTTCCCTCGGAATAGAAGACAAGATGTTTGCCGGCGATGCTCATGAAGCGTTTGTAATCAGCCTTTTCACGCGCTGCAAGAGGGTCTTTCTGGAACCACTTCCGTTGAGGGCCGCCTAGGTCTTCCAGTTCCGCCAGCTCAGCGCGGCTGGCGGCCAAATCGGCGTAGTCGATATATTTTTCGGGCTTGATGATGATGTTGCACAGTGCTTGCACAGCAATGGAAATCAGGTTGGAACAGATCCAGTAAAAGCACATGCCAGCCGCGACAAAGACGCCGAGGAACAGGGATAACGCAATGGAAAGGCCATTGGTTACATTTTTTTCCGTACGGGATTGCTCGCGCTGCAGGGGATTGATGCGGTTTTGCGCGTAACCCATGATTGCAGCGGAGGCACCTGCCAGAAGGGGCATAATCCAGGAAAGACCGCCATCGATAGTGGGCTGAGCGGCTAGAAATTCGGTACCCGAAAAACCGTTGTCGGTGAGAGTGTGCACCACATCGACCAGGCCAAACAGAATGAGGATTTGCACCGCAAGGGGAACCAACGACAGCAGGGGGTGATAGTGCATCTCCTTGTTCAACTTGCTCTGGGCTTCTCCGATGGTTTCAGCGTCACCGAAATGCTTTAGCTTGATGCGATTCAAGGCAGGCATGAGCTGCACCATGATGATGCTGTTTTTCTGGCACCATAGAGAAAGGGGAAGCAAGATCACCTTCACGAGAGCCGTGAACAGCAGAAGGGAAAGCCACCAGTTCTGTGTCAGGTCATAGCAGGGTTGCATAAGAAGCATGAGCAGGTTTGTTATGGCTTCCAACATGGGGGAGAGGACCTCCTTTTCGGGGTGCGGGGGGTGGGCTGCGGGGGGGGTGGCGAGGGTGGTCGTCGTTAGCT
>CAYFWL010000103.1:0-6599 GCA_964346845.1 uncultured Eggerthellaceae bacterium
TCCGTCATACACTGTGCCGTTTCCTCCCACAAGGGAAACACAGCCTTCGAACATACGCCTTGAATCCGTTACCGCATCCGTCACGAAGGTGTTAGACGCATAGATGGTTTTGAGATTTGAGCAGTTCTTAAACAATTCAAGCATATTCGTCACGTTCGAGGTATCGAAGCCGGACACATCGAGGCTGGTGAGGCCGGAGCAGTTCCAAAACATACAACGCATATTCGTCACGTTTGTGGTATCAAGATGTGCCAGGTCGATGCTTTCGAGATTATGCATATCGTAAAACCAGTAGGCAGTGGAGACTGGCTCTACCACGCAGTCAAACGTCGCGGCTTTGACTAGTTCGGCTGAGTCACACCAAGGGACAGAGGATTCATTTTGCCAAACGTCGTTTGACTCGAAGTGCCAAAATGCGACACGAGTTCCATAGGTGTTGACCTGCGCCGCTGATGCTTGAAAAACAAGAGCATCTCCTGCGCCGTCAGCATCAGAATCGTAAAGCACGGCGCAATAGACGCTCCCCTCACGTGGTGTGGTGGCAGGTTCAGTCGCGGGAGCGGAGGAGGACTCTGTTTCAAGGCTTTCTGCAGAGGCGTAGTCAGGTGCCGCCCAAGCAGATACGGGCAAAAGCCCAAAGACCAGCACCAAAGAAACAAGCGCTACCGAAAAGAAGCTGATTAAAAATTGAAAGCAGGGAGTCGTTTTCCAAATCATTTGAATCACATCCCGTACCAGATAGCGCGCAACTGCGCAAGAATAGATAACTCCACTATAGAAGATTTCTACGATTTTGTACACGTTTGGTGGAGCCGAGGGAGCACGGAAAGAAAACCGCGAAAAAGAGATCCGCATCAATTTGCCTTGTCACAATCTCCTCCCAATTGTGACAAAGGGACAGGTCATTTGTCACAAGTTGAGGTTATCCCTCTTTGCAGTTCTTGCGGTGTGCTCGGAGCTTCTTCAGCGCCCAGTCGTAGTGGGAGCTCGTGGTGCTTACGAAGTATGATCCGAGGCTGGTCGTGCCCGTCCAGTCAAAATATTCTTTGACGAATAACTCCTCGTCAGAGAAGCTTTCTGTCAAGCGTATAAGCTCGTTATGGGATTTGTCCAGCAGTCGTTTGGCTTCCTCGAGGGACGTTGGCTGATGTTTTTCCCAGAAGCCGACATTCATGTCTCCGTAGGTTTTCCATGTATAGGGTTTCGGCAGAAATGCCCGCCTGTCTCCGGTCATGTTCGCGGGTGCCCAAGCAAGCAGGAGGCGATGCCACTCGTGGAGGTGTATAAGCACGTCGCGAAGGTTTTTGTCACGTCTCCAGTGCGCCTCGGTTCTGTTCCTGTCGGCAGAGAAGTCGAAGGGAGTAGCCAGCTCAAGCTCACTCATGGAATCGATGAATTCCCCGAGCTTTGCGTAATTTCGAGCGGATGCGGCAATCAGCTCGTCTTTGTTCGTTGGGCGTGCCATAGCAGACCTCCTCATCGGGCGCTGTTAAGCACCAAGGCGCCAAGGAACCAAGGAACCAAAAAGCGCCAAAACGACAAAACGCTAAGGCACCACGGCACCAAGGTACCACGGCGCTTAATACCATGCGGTCTTACTGCGACCATCGCTTGAGCTGGGGCAGAAGCCTTTCCATGAAGTCACGCGCCTCGGTCTCCGTAAAGCCCGAATTGGGCGTGACCATGTGTCCTACGCAGGTGTCGACCATTTCCTCCATCGTGATATCGGGTGCCACATAGCGGCCTCCCTCGTAGCACCACTTGCAGTAGTGCATGGCGGGGGAGTCGTCGGCCTCGGTGCCAAGGAGACTTGGATCCGCGAGTGGCATGCCGCAGCTCTCGCAGCGGTTGTTATCCGGAAGGTCGAGAATATGACCGACTGGAACATCGAACACCTCTGCAATCAGCCTCAGGGTGTCGATTCCGGGAGCGGTCTCTCCGTTTTCCCAGCGAGAAACCGCTTGGCGTGTGATGAAGAGCCGATCTGCCATCTCTTGCTGCGTCAGGCCTGCTTTCGAGCGTATCTCCAGGATTCTTTCGTCAATCGACACGGCATCCTCCTTGCCTGCGGTTTTCGTATTCGCTTCTTCCCATTATAGGGACCGAGAAAAAAGCTGTCACGCAACTGCCCGTTGCCACGGAAGCCGCCATCGTTTGTCTCGCCCGGCTTCCTGAAAACAGCGCCGAGTTTGACGGGCAATGCTCCCACGATGTTTGGACAACGCCCTTCCAACAGGATGGTTTCCCTCTTATCCTCTCGCAATCGGCAGTTTCACGCTGCACGTGCACCCGCCATCCGCATTGTTCGCGAAGGTCGCTTGTCCACCGTGGGCCACAGCGATACGTCGCACGATAACGAGTCCCAATCTATGCTCGGGAAGCTCATCGCCTGGTCGGCGCTAAAGTGTCGAGAGCGTTTCGGCGCCGAAACCACATCCGTTATCGCTCACGCTGAGCACGCAGTGCCGTCCGAGACCAAAGAGGCTCACAGGTTCCTATAAAGATGCGCCTGCAAAGATGCACCTGCAAAGATGCGTCGCCCTCGACTGCATCGAATCTATTCGCCCAAATCCATCTGCAGCGTATACACGTTGCGGCGCAGCTGCTGCGCTATCTCTCCGTCGATTTCGCCCTTCCTCTGGAGTTCGCCAATTTTATCGAGTTCGATTGAGAGTGCGGCGGCAGTGACCATCTCGGAATATTCGTGGGAAAGCCTGAATTTCTCGCTCAGCTCCCCCGGGGCGTTGCTAAAGAGCTTGCCCGCATCGACCCCCGGCTGTTCCCCCGTGTAGCCGGTACGCTCCTGAAGCGTTTCCTCAATACTGCGATGTTCGTTGATGAGCATGTTTGCGACTGCTTTGGTGCTCTCGTCGGCGTTTGCCGCCACGCCTTCGAGATACTCGATGGCAACGCGTTCGAGCTCTATGGCGAACAGGCAGGTCTGATAGTACATGAGCTCCGCTTTTTCGTCTGTCAGTTTGCGGGGGTACAGGCGGTGTTTGAGCGCTTGATACCTGCCGTGCAATCCGGCCGAACGGGTGCCAACTTCGGCACCTTTGTCGAAATACCCCACTGAACTGCGGATTTTTTTGAGGAGCTCGTAATAGGGGGCCGCAGCTTTCTTTGAGATGTGCTGTTCGATTGCCGCTTGCAGCACATTGGCGCGATTCTGCTGAATCTTGAATGTCTCACGGGTGAGTTTGCCCATAACATCACCACGCCCGCTTGTGGCAAGTTGCTCCTGCATCAGGCGCATGCGGTAGCTTCCGAGCACCGAGCGTGTGGCGGGTTCGAATTCAGGATGGGTGCCCAAGGCGATTTTTGACTCGAGCTCCTCGATGGTGCTTTTGAGCACAGCGATTTCCGCGTTACGCACATCGTCTTCCGTTGCGCCTGTGTGCTCACTGGGTGCAAGACGCGTAAGCGTGAGGTCGGCGACGATGAGCGTGCAGAGGATGACGCCTGCGGTTACGAAGACGATGAGGTTGCGTTCAGGAAAAGCTGCACCGCCCTCGATCGACAGCGGAGTGGTGAAGATAATCGAGAGCGTGACGGCGCCCTTGGGCCCTGCAATCGTGGTGACCAGCGCATCCTTGATGGTTGTGGTGACGTTTGCCGACCCTCGTTTGCCGGTTTCGGGATCGCGGTGCATGAGTTCGGTGATGGAGACCCACACGAAGCGGCAGATCATGACGAGCAGTGTGACCACGAAGACGATGCCTATAAGCTGGAGCGGGTCAAAGCCACCGTTGAGCGTCGGCGACATTGCCTGAGGCAGCTCTATGCCCAGCAGTACAAAGATTGTTCCATTGATGAGGTAGACGATGATTTCCCAAAAGCCATTGGACACAAGGTTGAGGCGCGCTTGGGAGCTTGTGGTGAGGCGCGGGGCGTGGCGCGCCATGACAAGACCAGCCGCGACTACTGCGAGAATGCCGCTGACGTGAAAGATCTCTTCAGCAAGAAGAAAAATCAGAAACGGGGTGAAGACCTCATAGAGCACGTGGACGATGTTGTTCTCAAAGCCCCTGCGGCTGAGCTCGGTGACGCTCAGGACGGCGGCGAATCCCGCGATGACGCCGAACACGATGCCGCCAAAGAACAAAATCGCGAAGCTTTCACCTGCTTGGACTGCAGAAAAGGCCCCGGTCACGGCTGCGGCGATGGCAAACTGGAAGCAGACGACGCCGGACGCATCGTTGATGAGCGATTCTCCTGAAAGCAGAATCTTCTGACGCTTGGAAAGCCTGATTGTGGAGCCCAGGGCACCGACGGCTGCCGCGTCTGTGGGGCCGAGCGCGGCTGCACAGGCAAAACTTGCTGCCAGCGGGATTGAGGGAACGAGTTGGTTCAAAGCGAAGCCGACGACAAGCACGGTGATGACTACGAGCCCGATGGCAAGCGAGAGGATGGAGGGGAGGTTATTCCAGAGCGCGCGTCTGCTGGATTCACGTGCCTCGTTGAACAGCAGGGGGGCGATGAAGAGCACAAGGAAGAGCTCTGAATCGACGTGAACCTCAGCCGTGTGCGGTATGAGCAAGGCAACGATGAGTCCAACGGCGACTTGCACGAGCGGAAGCGAGATGCGTTTAACAAACTGCTCGATAACTGACGATACGATGGCGCATGCGAGCAGAATGAGAATAAATTCAAAGGCTTCCATAGTTTCTCCTGCAACTCCTGTGATGCTCTGGATTACCCGCATAACCATACAAGAATACAAGAAAGAAGCGCTCAGTGTTCGCGATGTGTGAAAAAGCGGATTCTCTTTAGTGGCAACGGGGGCAGGAGAACCGGTTCATGTGCTGAAAAGCCTTCGTAAAAGACTCCCTATTTTTGGACACGAGAAATGGGGAGTCTTTTAGAGAAATGGGGGCGGTTTAAAAGGTGAAAGTGCTTCGGGAACATCTGGTCGGCGAAGCACTACTTAAGGGCGATTATCTTAAACAGGGGCGTGGCGGCATAGTCCGACAGCTCATCGTTCGTGAAGACCCGCACGCCCATATCTATCTCAGTATCTACCCGGGAAAAAAGCGCCTCAAGTACGTTCAAATCCCATTCAGGACGGAGAAGCTCACTCAGGGGAATCTGGCGGGCAATGCGCTCCATGGTGACCGTGTCAGTTTTGATGCGTCTGCCATCCATGCCGCGACCACCTACGCGCTTACGAATATCATCGGCTTTCCTTGCGTCGCCTTCGTAGAGATAGTTGTACCAATTGGCGTCAAAGTTCAGCAACAAACCACCGGGCTTGAGCACGCGTGCCCACTCTTCGTAGGCAACGGCCGGCAGGGGAAGATTCCAGGTGACATTTCGAGAGACAATCACATCGAAGGAGCTGTCCGCGAAAAGCAAAGACTGCGCATCCATCTGGTGAAAGGTGATTCTTTCAGCAAGTTCGCCCGCGTTCTCACGAGCCTGCTCAAGCATGCAGGGGGTGTAATCGATGGCCGTCACATCAAATCCCTTGCGGGCGAGCAGGATGCTGAAAATGCCGGGTCCGCAGCCAATATCAAGGCAACGGATATTCCTAAAGGGAACACCGGGGAACAGGCGTGTGATGGGGCCAATCAGCTCCTGTTCCCAGGCGACATGCTGAAAGCTCGCCAGTTCATTTCGGTTTTGCTCGGAGTACGTTTCAGCACGTTTGCTCCAATAGGTCCTGTTTTCGCGTTCGAGCGTTTCGCATCCCAACAACATGGGCACTCCTTTGGCGTTATTTGATAGTGGTTGCTTCGCTTGCCCAGTAATAATCTGCGGGGGTGCTACTAATACCACTCACGTTTGATTTCATGACGAAATTCATGATGGGGTAGCACAGAAAGCTTGCTACGCCATCATCGGCAATAATTTGCTGGCCTTTAACGATGAGGGCCTTACGGGCTGCAGGATCAGATTCCTTCTCAAGTTCTTTGATGACCTGGTCGTATTCGGCGTTGCTCCAACCCGTTGTTGCGTAGCTGCCGCCCGTGGCAAAATAGCTGCGCATATGGTTTTCGGGATCTGCGCAGTTCAGGACGTTGATGCTCATGCACAGAAGATCGTACTCACCGTTCTTCAGCAGGTTGCTAACGGTGGCTGAATCGTGTAGATCGGGGGTGATCTTGATGCCGATCTTAGCCAGCTCCTGACAGGTTGCTTCTACGAGGAGCTGCTGTTCGGGGCGTCCTGTGTAGTAGGTGAACTTGAGTTCAAGCTTTTGGCCATCGGGTGTTTCACGGAAGCTGTCTTTATCGATGTCCTTGTAGCCAGCTGCGTCAAGCTTTTCCACTGCAGCTTCAATATTGAACGCATAGGGATCGACGACCTGGTCAAAACCGAAATCTGCCGATGAAGTAACTAAGGCCTTGCCTGCAACGTACTGATTGTTCAGCAGGTTTGAGCAGTAGCTTTCTTTGTCCAGGCTCATGAGGATAGCTTCACGCAGGGCGCTGTCTGCCAGTGCACCGGTGCGCTTCACAAATGCGTGGGTGGTGCGGCCGCTGGCGGCGTGCGCTACGGTGTAGGCGCTGTCGGATTCGAATTGACCGACATCATTCATGCTTATGTTGTAGACGGCATCAAAGTCTCCCGTCTTCAGGCCGTTCGTGAGTGTGGTC
>CAYFWL010000104.1:0-4051 GCA_964346845.1 uncultured Eggerthellaceae bacterium
GTGACCGAGACATTGTCTTGGTCGAGCGTGGCACTGTTGATGATATCTTCAATCATGCTCAAGAGCCGTACACCAAGCTACTCATTGGCGCTACCCCGTCATTGCTGCATCCCGACGAGAGCGCTTTTGCGTGAGATAGTAACCAAACAAGGGAAAGACAAAAAGGTATGTACCATGGTTGACAAGAGTAAGTTCCACGGTGTGATTCCTCCCGTGGTTGTTCCATTGACGGGCGAGAAGCAGCTGGATGTTCCCGCCTTCGAGCGATCCATCAATCGTATGATTGATGCAGGCGTTCATGGCCTGTTCTTCTTGGGGTCAAGCGGCGAGGTTGCCTTCTTGAACGACGAGCAGCGCTATGAGGTGCTGGAGAACGCCGTGCGTATCGTTGATCATCGCGTGCCGGTTATGGTGGGCGTTATCGACATGGAAACGGAGCGCGTTATCAAGCAGGTTGAGCGCACCCAGCGCTTCGATATCGATGCCCTGGTCTGCACCGCCCCCTTCTACGCCTTGGGCGGCCCCAAGGAAAACGAGCGTCATTTTCGAGTGATTTGCGAACACACAGATTTGCCTCTTTTCGCCTACGATCTGCCTGTTTGCGTGCATACCAAGCTGGATCCGAGCATGCTGGTGCGCCTTGGTGGCGATGGTGTTCTGGCAGGGGTTAAGGATTCCTCGGGCGATGACGTTTCTTTCCGCTGGCTTATGCTGGAAAATGAAGATGCGGGTCATCCTCTGCAGCTTCTCACGGGCCACGAAGTGGTTGTTGACGGCACGTACTTGGGTGGCGCCGACGGCTCTGTTCCTGGCTTGGCCAACGTTGCTCCGAGGCCCTATGTTGAGATGTGGGATGCCGCGCAGGCGGGCGATTGGGACAAGGTGCGCGCCAGCCAGGATTACTTGGCGCGGCTTATGTTCTTGACTCGTCACGTTAACGCTACCGTTGGTTTTGGTGCTGGCGTGGGTGCCTTCAAAACTGCGTTGTGGCAGATGGGCGTATTCGACACCAATCAGATGCGCGAGCCCGTTATGCCGCTGGTTGGTGATGATGTGACCGAAATCGTGAAAGTGCTCAAGCGGGCCAAGTTGATGCCCGAGTTTGCTCCGGTGCGTCTGTAACCTGCTCAGCCCAGGCTGAGCTTCGAGGTCCGCCTCCCGCTTCTTGCGCTCAAGGAAGGGGGGGCGGTTTCTTCGGGGTTTGCCGGGGCTTTTCTGCCTTTAGGAGTGCATTCATGAAGATTATCAACGGCAGCGTTTTTAACGGCACGGGTTTTGAAGATACCACAGTCTATCTGAACGGCGGCGTGTTTGTTGATGAGGCGGCGTATCGTGATGACGGCTTAGTTCTTGATGCCGCAGAAAAGGTGGTCGCTCCTGGTTTTATCGACGTCCACTTCCACGCATGTCGAGGCTATGATGCCTGCGATGGCACCGACGAGGCTTTTCACGCTATTGCGGCTTATGAGGCTGCGCAGGGCGTGACGGGCATTTGTCCCGCCACCATGACCTATCCAGAAGAAAAGCTCGGTGCCATCTGCGACGTTGCTGCCACCTTTGTTCCTACGGATTCGGAGGCGGCGCTGCTGGGTTTGAACATGGAGGGTCCTTTCATTTCACCCAAGAAGGTGGGTGCTCAAAACCCCTTATATGTGCAGGTACCCAACATTGACATGTTTATGCGCCTCCAGGAACGTGCTCATGGCCTGGTGAAGTTGGTGGATGTGGCGCCCGAGGAGCCCGGTGCCTTGGAGTTCATTCAGGCAGTGAAGGGCTGCACTCGTGTCTCGTTGGCTCACACCTGCGCTACGTATGATGATGCGAAGGTTGCTTTTGAGGCGGGGGCGCATCAGCTGACCCATTTGTACAACGCCATGCCGGGGTTGGCTCATCGCGCACCGGGCCCTATTGCCGCCGCTGTGGAATGCGACCACGTGTTTGCCGAGATCATTGCCGATGGTGTGCATATTCATCCCGCTATGGTGCGTCTTGCTTTCAAGATTTTTGGAGATGAGCGCATGGTGCTCATCAGTGACACCATGGAGGCTGCCGGCATGCCTGATGGTGAATACTCCTTGGGCGGGCAGGCTGTTAGCGTCAAGGGGACCTGGCTGGCTCAGTTACCAACTTGGCTTTATGCGTGCGTACGGCGGTGACTCAGATGGAGATTCCTTTGGCGTCCGCCCTACGTTCTGCGACCTTAAATCCCGCCCTAGCTCTAGGCGTTGCCGAGAGTCGTGGAAGCATTACACCAGGCAAAATTGCTGACTGCCTTATCATCGACCCTGATACTGTTGTGGTAGAGCAGGTCATACTGCGCGGCATCGTGCAATAGTGAGCAGGCGTGTTCATTGACGAGGGGGGCGAGGTTTCGCAGCTGCACGCTAGGAAACCTCTCTTTTCGGGAAAACACCGCTTTCCGTTGATTCTTCGACAAAAAAGTCGATTTCGTGTCATATTGAGCAGCGGGGAGGGATTTTCCCTTTGGAAACACGAGGGAGTGTAGTGCGTTTCCCCAGGTCGTGAAGATTCCTTCCGCCGTGCTTGAGTTTTTTTGACACGAAAACGGAATTTTTGTCCAAAGTTTTGCTGTTTTGAGGCGAATTAAAAAGAGAAGGACTCTTTCAGCATGAGGAGAACCCTTCTCTTTGTGTTTCGATCTTGTTTTGTGGTGGGAAGGGCGGATGGCGACCGGGACGGATGTCCCATACTCTGCGCATTCGCTCTTTGCAATCTGGCAGCGCCTTGTGTGCACACTCTTCTTTACAGAGCAGGCAAGGAAGCTGCTGCAACGGATTGGCCCACGCGACGCATCATTTCATCGGGCAAGGTTACGTTCACCTGAGCGGCCAACTCCGGGTATTCTTCGGCCAGAATGCGGTTGCATTCGCTGATGATAAGGTCGCCGCCTACACCAGAAGCAACGCGGCCCATGATCATCATGGTCTTGATGCGGTAGAACTGGCTGTACAGCACGGTGGTGTAGGCCAGGTACGAGCCGATAGAACGGAGTATATCCAGTGCACCCTGATGTCCTTCGTTGGACTTTGCCTGAACGACCTTCAGCTTTTCTGCGGGGGAGAGCGAGGGGTCCAGCTTAATGCCAGCAGCAGGAGCCAGCTTGATAACGGCGTCTTGGCTGAAGTACTTGCAGCCAACGCCGAAGTCGGTGGACCATTCATCCTGCAGGGCAGTGGGAGAAAGGTCGACGAGAGCAAAGGCCAGCTCGTTGATCCAGCCCAGCACGTATCCTTCGGCGTTGACGTAGCCCACCGCCTCGGAAGTGCCCATGGCGATACCCAGAATCTCGCCCTCTTTGGTTCCCATGAAGCCAGCAAGAGCAGCAACATCGCCATCGTTGGAGACCACGCAGGGCACCTTGCCGATTTCGGCGGCGGCGCGATCATAGATGGTCTTCACCTCGTCGCGACGTTCGCGGGGGACCTTGATAAACAGGCTGGCCACCATCGGGGCATTTCCCACGAAGGTACCGGCTGAGGAAACGCCGATGGCATCGACGCGAGGCATCTTGGAGGCTGCGGTTTTGAAGGCGGTCACGATTTCATTAAAGTGGTATTCAGGGTCCTTGGTAATCTTGGGGAACCATACGACCTCTTCGGAATATACGGACTCACCATCGATGACTGCGGAGACCTTGCGATCGGAGCCGCCGGCGTCAAAGCCGATGCGGCAACCCTCCATGTGTCCGCCGATAGCTTGAACCGCTTCGTTGGCAGAGGGGAGGTCTTCCCTGCTGCAGGCAATAATCTCCAGCGGCTTCTCGTAGACATCGCCCACAAAGCCGTAGTCGAAGGCGCGCTCGCCTCGGGGATTGTAAGCGGTAGAGAGTTTGGCGGCGATGTCGTCGGCGCCGGCGATATACACCTTGAAGCCACCGATGCTCCACAGCTGGAACTTCACCAGGCGCTCGACGTAGCGGTAGTCGGCTTCGGCGAACTCGCCGCCACGGATGAAACTTTCGCGCACGGAAACCTTCCCGTCTTCGCGCTCGACAGCGATAGCGATAGGCTGCTTGGCTTTCTTCAGATAT
>CAYFWL010000104.1:4061-6564 GCA_964346845.1 uncultured Eggerthellaceae bacterium
ATATTCGCCCATCCACACACCAAAGGGAATAAATCCTTCATCCAGTACGGGTTTGTTCTTGATATCGTATTCAATACCCAGGTAGTTCATTGACTAGTCTCCAATCATTTCGGTCAAAATCTGTTCGGTCATGCACAGTGCGCGGGGCACATGGAAGGGGCCTTTGAAGGTGGATCCCTTGGTGGACGGCATAGTGGGCTGGCCGTCGCGGCGCAAATATCCGTACCATTCACCGTAGGTGGGGTCGGCGAAGTGCTCACGCGCATAATCGACCGTTTTCACGAGCCAGTCAAAGTAGTAGGCCTCACCCGTATCGCGGAAGGCCTTGGATGCGGCTATCATGATTTCGTTGTGGGGCCACCAGAGCTTCATGTCGTGTTCGTACGCTTCGGGTGGCAGACCCTTGGCATCGATGAAGTAGAGCAGTCCGCCGTACTCTTTGTCCCAGCCCGCCTCGATGGCCAGGCGGAAAATCTGCTCAGCGGTGGCGTGAAGTTCCTTGTCGCCACGGTAATTGGCTTCGTCCATCATGAACCAGCTGCATTCGATGTCGTGACCTGGGTTCACCACGCGTCCGTCGGTATACCAGAGCTCGGGCGTGCCATCGAGTGCCACCGTTTCCAAGGTGCATCCCAGTTCGGGGTGGAAGTGGTAGTTGATGATGTTGTCGCACATCTCACGGCTGTGCTTATCGTACTCCTCACGATTGGCGGGGTCGACACGGCGCATGATGCCGATGATATTCAGGAAAATCATCGAGTTTCCCAGAGCGCGACCAGTACGCGTTTCGGGGATGGTCTTGGGTCTTAAGCCTGTGGGATCCTCTATCAGCCCGTTGTTCAGCTTGTAGATGAGATGATACGCCTTGCGAGCGCGGTCCAGGTGCTCCTGCTCGCCCGTGAGACCGTAGTATTCCGCGTTGGCAATGCAGTAGAAGCCCTCGGAGAAGCAGTAGCGGCGCTGGCGCAACGGCGCACCTTCGGCGGTGACGGTGAAGTAAAGGCGGTCGCCGGCTTCGCGGTTGATGCAGTGGTCCTCAAGAAAGTCGAGCGCGCTTTTTGCCGCCGCCATCCATTCCGGCTTTTGACCGTACACATGGCACAGATAGGAGAACATCCAGCCGCAGCGTCCCTGCATCCACACGCTTTTATCAGTGGAGTAGACCTCGCCGGTACGATCAAGGCAAGTATAGACACCTCCATTTACCTTGTCCATGCCCTTCTCGAGCCAGAAATTCACGCTTGCATCCAGCTCGCTGCGAATCCAATCGCGCATTTCGATGAGTTTCGCTCGTTCTTCGTTGTTCACCGCTCCTCCTTCAAAGCAAAGGTGAAGAATTACCACGAGCATTCTACTACGGAGAGCTGCGCTCTGAACACCCATTGCTGCAGCGTACAGGAAGAAAAAGCTGTGAGGGACGGGGGGCGCGGGATGGGGCTTGTGACAAATGACCTGTCCCCTTGTCATGAAATGCAAAGGTTGGCGCTCAAGGTTTTGAAACGGGATTGTTGCCAATGTGCCAGTGAGCAGCTAACGGAAGTGCTTTGCATGATTGGAGGAGTGTGCCAAGTGCTTCTGTTAGCTGCTCACTGGTTTTCGAGGGGGGCAACGACCTTAGGGGGCATGGAGGGTTGTTGTGAGGGCGCTATGTTAGAGAGATAAGGCGAAGAGCATGGAAGAAGCAAGCAGAACGATCGATGCCGCCATAAGGACGATATAAACGATGTTTGAGGCGCCCTTTTGCTTTTTGGTGAGAGCATGATTCCATAGACAACCGAACAGCACATTCCCAAACAACCCGTTGAGGAACGATACTGTTGCCGGACTTGACGTGTTGTCCCTTTTGAAGAGCGCGGGGAAAAACGAAGCTGCATACCAAATGCCAAGAATTGAGTAAATGATGCAGAGAAGAAGAATGATAAGAAGCACACCGGTGCTTGATCCGCCGTTGGGTCTTACTACTGCCACGAGCACTTCCAAAAGGAGATAGAGGATAAAATAGACGGCGCATCCGCCGATTGTCGCACCAACGCTTGTTTTCCATCTTGCAAGAAATGGCGTAATGACTTGCTGATATCCTGCGGATTGCTGCATCTGGGAGAGCTGAAACAGCTGAAGAGCGCTTTGGGTGTCAAAAATATTCCCGCAATTGCCACAGGATGCATGGGTTGATGCCGAAGAAACAAGGACGGTTTTCCCGCAGCTTGGACACCGCACGGGAGCCGATGAGAGCGGAGTGGTGGGGGCGTTTGTTGTTACGGTTGAGGTAGCTGACATAAGGTCGGCTTCTTCCTGATTCGAGAACACCTGGCTCCCGCAAGAGGGGCAGAGCTTCGCATCCGCTGACGTTGCGCTTCCACACTGTAAACACCTTTTCTGATTCATGGCTATTCCTGTCCTTTCTGGTTGCAGAGCCCAATAAAGCCTAAATAACACGTACCACGATATAATTCTTCGATGATGAGATGACCATAGCTGCCGAGGCTCGAAACATATGACCACT
>CAYFWL010000105.1:0-6528 GCA_964346845.1 uncultured Eggerthellaceae bacterium
TACCCGCTTTCTTGAGCAGCCAGTCGTTGATAAGAGGCGCTAAATAGTCGCCGAGGTTGTTGTCGCTTAAGGCACCACTTGACCACCACTCGTAGTTGACTTCGGTCTTCGAGGCGGGCCGATTTTTGTCGGTGAGGATATAGCGATTCTTCATTTTCAGACGAACAATATTGTTATGCATCTTTTTGATGATACTCATGAAGACCTACCGATTTCTAAAAGACGGAATATCACTACATTGAGGCCGGTTTTGCAAAGAAAGCTTTTAACGGCCCCCTTGATGTTGAAACGATGCTTGGTCGCTACGCTTTGTTTGACATAAGAGCGAACTGATTGATCCTGCATGATTGATTGTAGGGCGCGCATCGCATCGGGAAGAGCGATAGCCTTGTTGTGAGCCATATTGCGCGCAGCCCGGTTCGATTCTCCGTAAACACGGAACAGATAATCATCGGCATGGGTAGCGAGTTCACCTGTGTCCTTGAGCGCTTCTCCGATAGCGCAGATGGCAAGAATCGAATCATTGACGCAGGTGGGACGAAAAACATGCGTGATAGAAGCTTGATTCTGAATATAGAAATACCAACAGCTATCCACGATGAGGGGTTTTTTGCAGAGTGCGAGCACACGAACGCTCCATGCAACATCTTCCGCAATGGGAACATTAGGGGGGAAGGGGCACTGCAGTGCAAGGGATCTGCGAAGGTAATGGGCGAGTGCGCCCACCTTGACATAGTCGGTACTACTTTTAAGCCATGGTCCCGGTAAACTTCCTTGTAAGTGATACGAAAGAAGGGTGTCTGCAGAAACCGAGATAAAACGGTTCGAGTATCCCGAGACAGCTTCACAAGGATTCTGATGAGGGTTGTTCGTAAGGTGAATGAAGCCAAAAACTGCATCATAGTTGCCGCTCGTGAATGCTTCGACTGCCTGTTGTACTGCATAAGGGGGCAAAACGTCGTCTGAATCGACATAGGTGATTATTTCACCCGCACATTTTGATGTGCCAACATTGCGGGCGATGGAGATACCTTTATTTTCTTGATGAATGACCGACACGCGTGGATCGGCAAAGGAATCAAGAAGGGAGGCAATGCGAGGTACGCTTCCGCCATTTACAAAAACTATTTCGAGAACGGGATATGTTTGCTTGATGAGACTGTTATAACAGCGGCAAAGTGCGCTATCGTCAATGCTGAGAACGGGGACGATGATGCTGACGAGCATCTGCTCTTTATCTTGTTCTTGGCTCACTAAGCTAACCCTTTCTCTTTCAGATAGGCTATGAAAACGTTGTAGAGGGTTTTGCTTTATGCAATTTGCCATTATACCAAAGAGGTTTCTTCCGTTGAGGGCGCTTCATTGTTAAGGGCCGAAAAGAGAAGCCCGCCTCACAAAAACCGCACCCCTGAAACATGAGCTTTTCTTTTAAGTCCAAGTTCTGAGGCGCGGTTCATGATAGACGGGCTCATCTTTTCAATCAAGCCGGGCTCTTTAGCCGATAAAGCCCTTACTGATGGCGTTCATGGTAATGGTGGCCATCTCGCCACGCGTAACTTTGTCTAAAGGGGCAATAAGGTTGCCCTTGCCGTTGATGATTCCGTTGTTCAGGCTCCACGCAACAGCATTTACTGCGTAAGCGGAGACCGTGCCGGCATCGCTTTTGCTGTTTAGTTTAGTCCTATCTGCACCGCTCGTTGTTATACCGTTCAGCTTGGAGGCAGCATTTGCAATGATGACGCACAGGTCTTGGAGGGTGATCTTGCCGTTGGGGCTAAACTTAGGTCCTGAGGAAGTTTTCACACCATTGATAATGCCTTTGTCGACAGCCCAGGTGGCTGCGGCAGTGTAGAAAGCGCCGTCGGCGACGTCGGGCATGCCTGTTGTGTTGGTGGTTCCATAAGACGGTTTGCCGTAGGCTCCCCACAGAATGACGGCAGCCTGAGCACGCGTTAGGGTGTCGTTAGGGCCGAAGGTTCCATTGGCGTAGCCGTTGATGATATTTCTGCTAACAGCGGCATAAACACTGCTGAAATAAAATTTACTCGAATCCGTAACGTCAGAGAACAAGATCTTCATGTTCAGTTTTGTCTGCGAAAACTTAACGCCTTTGTCATCGATCTGGCCGGATGCGCCAGCGATGGCATCGGAAATCTTGATACCGGGGTTGCCGGCCTTAAGACCCGTGAAGGTTAAGGTTGCAGCATCGACACTCGAGTAGGTGTTGCCATAGAAGGTAATAATGACGGTGCCATTGCCGTTGTCGGTGCAGTCACCCCGATCCAAAGAGCTATTGATGGCGATATTGCTTTCGCCGAGGCTCACTTTAGTGGGATCGTATTTGATGGTGACCTGCATGCAAGACAGAGGATCAGTTGAGCTATTTGAGGTGCTGGCGTTCAGCCACACGTCAAAAGTTTGATTCACTATAGCTTGGGAAGGATGAACCAAGGTGGCTGAGTACTTACTGCCTGCATCATAAGATTGTGCCGTGAGCTCAGTATCGGCGACCGATTCTTCGGCAAGCGCAACAGCGGGGCAAAGACCAATAAGCAAAGTTAAGGAACAGAGCACGCTCACAATTGTGTTGCGTACTTTTGCAAAACTCGTCGTGCGCATTTGTGCCTCCTTAAGTCGTTCGCAGTACGCGAAAAGTTAGCTTGATAGCTATTCTATACTGTACTATGCTATGCTTTCGCTGTTTCGCCTAGGACATGAGTCCCATCTATTGGAGGAATGGCCTATCAAATGGCCAAATTGCCATAAGCTCCTCTCTCTGTACTATATTATTTTTTTATATAGAAATATATTTTATTAGAAATAATAATGATGATGGCAGCGATGATGGCGGCGACGGCATTTCCCCGCTTTTTCCACCGATTGCTGCAAGAGGGGAACCCCATGGTTATGTGGGGGTGAGCCTCGCCTTTTCTTGCATAACAAATGGGACACGTGTCCAGCAAAGATTCCTACTCGTTGTCCATGTGTTGTTTTCCTGCCCGAATGCAGAGCGTATAATGAAAAAAGCTGGACGCGTACCGCGCGGTATTGCATCGTCGGTGCGCTCATACCGAATCAAGGAGGTTGTTCTATGGAATCAAAACCCATTGAAGTTGAAGCACAGGTTGTTGGGGAAACCCCTGTGGCTAAAGAGGAGGCAACCACCATTACTGATTGGCAGCCCGAAAAGGGTTTGATTCAGGTTAAAAATACCGATGGCACCTCTCTTGCCGACATCAAGCTGACACCTGAAGAAGTCGCGCTCATCGATGAGCGCGCCAAGGCTATCGACCTAACTGACAGCAACGTGATTGTTGAATTTGGTTCAAGCAGCCAAAAGAACATTGCTGACTTTTCTGACCACGCCTTGGAAAACGTGAAAACCAAGGATTTGGGTGAAGTGGGAGGTATGATTTCCACATTGGTCACCGAGCTTAAGGGCTTTGACATTAAGGCCGAAGAGAAAGGTGGCTTCCTCAGCCTTTTCAAGAAGGCTCCCGCGACTATTGAGCGCATGAAGAACAACTACGTGAAAGCTGAGACGAACGTGGATAAAATCTGCAGCCAACTGCAGGCCCACCAGAACCAGCTGAGCAAAGACATCGTACTTTTGGATCATATGTATGATGCCAACCTCGACTACTACAAAGAACTGACCATCTATATTCTCACCGGCAAAAAGCGTCTGGAAGAAGAGCGCGCGGGCAAGCTGCAGGAGCTGAAGGCCGAGGCCGAGCGTACCGGTCAGGTGGAAGACGCACAGCGCGCGAACGACTATGCGGGCCTGCTTGATCGTTTCGAGAAGAAGATTTTCGATTTGGAGCTTACGCGTGCCATCAGCATTCAGATGGCGCCTCAGATTCGTTTGATTCAAAGCAGCGACATCGTCATGGTGGAAAAGATTCAGACTACGCTGGTGAATACTATTCCTCTGTGGAAAAACCAGATGGTTTTGGCTCTCGGCGTGGAGGATATGCGTCAAGCCACCGAGGCAACGCGTGCCGTTTCTGACATGACCAACGAGCTTTTGAAGAAGAACGCCGAAACCTTGAAGCAGGGCACCATCGCTGTTGCTGAGGAATCCGAGCGAAGCATCATCGATGTTGAAACCATCCAAATCACCAACCAAAAACTCATCGAGACGCTTGAAGAGGTTCTTCGCATTTCCGCCGAAGGTCGCCAGAAGCGCGCTACTGCCGAGGCTTCTTTGGGGCAGATCGAAGACGATCTGCGTGCAAAACTGCTTCAGATTAAAGCGTAAAGTACGGGGATTTTGATGGGAATTATTCTCGGTTTGTTGGCGGCTGTCGTTGCGGTGGTGGGACTTTCTGCCGGTGCTATTGCGCTGGGTCGCGCGGGTTCCAACGCGGAAATTCGTAAGCGCCTAGCCGCTGGCGGCATGTCTCCTGAGCAGGCTATGACTCTGCGTGAAGCAGAGCGTGATTTGCGTGCATCGCGCAAGCTTCTCTACGATGTGCGCAATGATGAGCTGCGCTTGGAAGCCAAGGAGGCTATCGATAAGGCCGATAAGCTGGTGGAAGCTATGAAAGCGCAGCCAGAAGAGATTCGTCGTGCCAACCAGTTCTTCATCTACTATGTGCCCACCATTCAGGTAGTGATACGCAAGTATCTCGCGCTGGAGGCCAGTGGCACTATGGCCGACGACGAGCTGGCAAACAAGGCAAAGGAGCACATGACTGATATGAGTCGTGCTTTCGAGCTGCTACACGACAATATGTACAAGGACGAAGCGCTCGATTTGACCGTTGAAGTTGAGGCCATGCAAATGGCGCTTAAACGAGAGGGTTTGAGCTAAGGGAGCACGTTGCAAGGCGCCCCCTTTCGGTGGGGCGCCTTGGTGTGCAGGTTCGCTTTGTTGCTCCTGAGGGGATCCGAGCTTTCGCTTATCGCTCCAGCCGAGTGCTTTTGCATTCGAGCTTTTTACTTCCAGGTGAAGTTATCCTCGCCTGCAGCTAACTGGAAATCATGCTTTACGATACCCAGATCAACAAGGCTGTAAGGGCCTCCTTTGGAAACGATCTCAACAGTTTTGCCGTCTTTGTCCAAGGTGATGAAAAAGCTTTGCTGATTGATAGCTGTGGGAGCAAGGCGAGCTGCCTCTACGCCGCACTTGAACCAGGAAGGGGAAGCATCGCTTACATTGGATACGTCTTCGGCACGGCGGCTTTTTCGAGTGCGACCCGGTGTTTCGCCAACACCCAAGGAAATAACGATGCACAGTTTTTGTCCTTTGGGGATCATCTTACGTACCACGCGCTTGGAAAACGTCAAGGCAACCCAGCAGGTGTTCAGGCCCAGCTCCTGAGCGAGAAGCACCAGCTCTTCGCCGTAAAAGCCACACGTTTCTTCTAGGTTGGGGGTGTCAGGGCCAGCGAGAACCAGGTAATTGCGCACGCCGGAGAAGCGGCCATAGTGGGCGGCGAAGCTGTTAAACGCCTTGGGTTCATCGACCACGAGGAATATGTTCAGCCCGCTTTCTTCGTTGCACGCGTCAATGCACGCGCGCAGCTTGTCGATTTGGGGCGCCGTGAGCGCTTGGGGCGTATAACTGCGCACGGAATGGCGTGATGTCATGAGTTCCATGAGATCAGTCTCATCGTTAAAAAAATGCTTCATAGAGAGTCCTTCTTTGTTCAAATTGTGATGCTCGCTACCTTTGAGGGGCAAACGATGCGTTCTTGGCTGAACGGGAACGGTTTTCTGCAATACTTGAATGTACATTTTATCAAACTGCGCCATCAAAGGGGGTACACGTGAACCTCGCATCTGCCTTTTTGGCCCATAGGGCGAAGAAACTGAGCGCCGCGTGCGCGCTGGCCCTCGTGCTGGTGAGTCTTTTTGCTGTTACCCTTGCGCCGCAGCTCGCCTATGCCGATTCTCCCACCTACACCATGTCGGTACGTGGCAGCGATGCCTCCGACAACATTGCTCCGGGTGACACCTTTACTCTCTCATTGAGTCTGGCTAATAACGAAGACAGTCAGTACACCATGTACGCCATGTCAGCAACGGTTCGCTATGACAGCAGTATGATTGAAGTGACCGATATGAACACGAGCAATGGCATTGATATCTATACTGCCGATGCGGGAAATGGCTGGACTCAGGTCGTACTGAACTTCAAGGCACGCACCCTTCGTGGGACCACCTGGGACAATGATACCCCCCTGATGAATGTCACGTTTAAGGCGCTTGAGCAGGGTTCAACTTCGGTGAGGATAACGCGCGCCAACATCTCCAACTCAACGGGCATGGGGAGCTATGCGTGCACCTGCAACGATGCCGTTGTTACGGTCTCTACCAGCGGAAACGGTCAAGGCGTTGCTCCTTCCGATGACGTATCCGAGGGTACGACCAGTGGCGTAGAAGCGCCCGAGGCCGATGATTCTACTTTATCGGGCGATACTGAAATGACCGATGCCGAGAAGGCTGAATACGAAGCGTCCAGGGCAGGTGAGGCACCCGAGGCACCTGAGGCATCCGACGGAGGCCCTTCCGATTCCGCTG
>CAYFWL010000106.1:0-6514 GCA_964346845.1 uncultured Eggerthellaceae bacterium
CCCCAGTAATCGACCATCTGCTCGCGGGTGTACTCAACGCCCTCGCCCGCCAAAACGTATCTCTGACGCGCGGCGTCGTAGTATTCGGTCGAGGCGGGATCCATAGCGAACATGATGTCAACGCCTGGCTTGTAGCCGGCCTTCTCGCATGCCTCGACGATATAGATCAGCGGCTCCTCATTCGTTTTCAGGTTGGGGGCAAAGCCGCCCTCATCACCGACGCCGCCACCCAATCCAGCATCATGCAAAACCTTCTTCAGGGTGTGATAGATCTCAGCGCACCAACGCAGCGCCTCGCGGAAGGTGGGGGCGCCTACCGGCATAATCATGAACACCTGGAAATCAACGTTATTGTCGGCATGGACGCCACCATTCAGGATGTTCATCATAGGCGTGGGAAGGATATGGGCATTGGCGCCGCCCACGTACTTGTACAGGGGAAGCTGCAGCGACTCCGCCGTCGCGCGCGCGACGGCAAGTGATGCGCCCAAAACGGCGTTGGCGCCCAAGTTGCCCTTGTTTTCGGTGCCGTCAATCTCCCTCATGGCGGTATCCACACCGCGCTGGTCCTCGGACTCGAAGCCGTACAGGGCTTCGGCGATCTCGGTATTCACGTGGTCGACTGCGGTGAGCGTCCCTTTGCCCAGATAGCGGTCTTTGTCGCCGTCGCGCAGCTCGACTGCCTCGAAAGCGCCGGTAGAAGCTCCAGACGGTACCGCCGCACGGCCCAGCGAGCCGTCCTCAAGAACAACCTCGACCTCGACGGTGGGATTACCGCGCGAGTCAAGAATTTCGCGACCGTACACATCGATGATGACGCCCATTGCATCCTCCTTATAGGATTGGTTTTATGACACAGGGGGATTGTATCACCGCTCAGAGCAACGCTGCGGCGCGGCATCGTTTTCGTGGGAAAACGCAGGCAGAGCGGAGCGCTTCTGAAAACGCTCCGCTCTGCCCAGCTGCCGCCCTGCCCAGGCGACGCCTCGTCATACACCCTTGCCGCGCGCAGGGGCGGGCGGCCGCGCACGCACGCGGGGGGCGGCGCTGCTAGTGAGCCGAAATCTCGGAGAACTTGTAGGATCCAACTTCTTCCGTGACAGTAGAAATCGCCTTAAACTTCCAGGTCTCACCAGGCCCCAAGTCCTTAGCATTGGCAAGCGCCGTGCCGATATTGCTGCCATCCTGGTCATACAGGGTGAACGTAATCTGGATGTAGCCGTACTTCTTGTCGGTCTTATTGACCAAGCTGCCCTCCACGTAGTTGGACCATCCATTGTTGGTGAGTTCACTGGAAACCGTGTACTTATCCTCGTACTTCGTGCCCTCTGTTGTATGGGGGTCCGCCTCGCGATAGCTTGCCTCAAGCGCAAGCGCTCCAGACGGCATGGTGAAGGTCGTCTTCTTGGCAGAAGGATCAGCAAGGGAAAGCTCGCCCTGCGTGACGACCCAGCCATCAAAGACCATTCCCTCAGCTGCAGCGTTAGCCTCAATGGTCACTTCTTTGCCCGCAGACACGTTACTCGGGCTCACTTTTCCGTTGGTGACCGTAATCGATGCATCTTTTCCGCCCGCAGAGGCCGATCCGCTGCTGCCGCCGCTCTTCCCGCCACCCAGCGCGCCGCCGATGCCCGCCACGAGAACAACGATCAGGATCCAGAACCATACCCTCTTGAACAAGGGTTTCTTAAACTTTTCCCCGCACTTAGGGCAAGCCGCCGCTTTAGGGGAGAGCGATTCGCCACAATGAGGGCATGTCTTTGTTGAAGCCATTGCAATCCTTTCTCTTTTGGGATGTGTTCCAGCTTAATGAAAGCAATCCTTCACTTCATTAGCTGCGAGCTAATGTTTTCAGAAGACATATGCCCTAGAATGGTGCCCATGGAACACCCGCTGCTGACAGAAGAGTTTTTGGAAGAGTTGCTCGATTCACGACGCATCGACGACTACGTATCAGCCCTCGATGAGGCCGATCGACCCTCTGCACCCAGCCTTGCCGACCTTCTTAACCAATATCTGGCGGAAAAGAATCTAGTTCGCTCAAAGGTCGTTTCCCAAGCTCAAATCAACAACACCTTCGGCTATCAGATTTTCACCGGTGCACGACAGGCTTCTCGCGACAAGATTTTGGCCTTAGCCTTTGCTATGCGTCTCGACTTGCGCGAAACAAACCGTCTGCTGCAGGCGGGCGGCGCCAACAACCTGTACGCCAAATCGCGACGCGATGCCATCATCATTTTCTGCATCGATCACGAATACACGCTGCTTAAGGTGAACCAGGAACTCTTCCGTCTCGGCGAGCGCACAATAGACTGAGTGTGTCAATGAGCACGCATCTTAGCCTATAATGAATGACACCATGGCCGCCAATGAACTGGACATCTACCTTTCATCTCTTTCTCACTCCGATGAATACTGTGTGGTCGAGACGCTCGGTTGTTCCAAAATTGGAATAACCGAGCTGGTAACACGAGGCAACGATGAGCTTTTCGTGCGCAAGACCATCGACCGGTCCTTGGGCGTTGGAACCGCTTATCAGCGTATCTACCAGGCACAACAGGAAGGATATTCCACTCCTGCCCTCCCCGATATCGTGGAATGCTTCGCCACCGAGAGTTCCTTAGTCGTTATCATGCGCTACGTGAGCGGTATCTCGTTGACAGAAGCCGCCGCAGAAGAAGGCACGGGGCTCGATTTCGCCCAACGCTATTTCCCTCAGATCTGCGCTGTCGTCCAGTTGCTCCACCAAAACTTTCAGCCACCGCTTATTCATCGCGACATCAAGCCTGACAATATCGTAGTTTCAGAGGGGCGCATTTACCTCATTGACTTTGATATTTCGCGGGTTAAAAAGGAAGATGCGACGAACGATACGCGCCGCTTTGGCACCCGTGCGTATGCGCCCCCCCGAGCAGTACGGCTTTGCGCAGACCGACGCGCGCAGCGATGTCTATTCCTTAGGGAAGCTTCTTTTATTCTGTCTGACCGACGCATCCTGCGAAAAGCAGAAAGATGCAGCGGACAACCTTGCCTGCACCCAGCTTCCTCCCGCGTTGCAGGATTCTCTGAAAGCGGTGGTTCACAAGGCAACCGCTCTTGACCCCAATGTTCGCTACGCCAGCGCACATGAACTGATGCAGGCGTTCCGCGCGGCAGCCTATCCGCATCCACGACACGCCCCGGCGAAGCTGGGGCGCCTGCTGGGCAACACCCTCATCGTCCTCTTCGCCCTTGCTCTCGCCGGAGCCCTTGTGAACACGGTAGAGAGCAGACCAGTTGATCAGCCCCTCTGGTTTTCCCTTATTCAAAACCTGGGGTTCTTCGTCATGCCCCCTATCTACCTATTGGCACCCCTTTTTGATCCCCATCCCCTGCGTAAGGAAAATCATGCGTTTTACCAGGAGAGACGTCGAACATTCATGCGCGCATGGTATTCCCGAGGTCTGGCGGTAATTGGCCTTGTCGTCATCGTCGTTATCGTGTGCGCTCAGTTTGTCGCTTAGCGGCCTTCCCCATAGTAGACGCACCATGGCAGCGAGCATCCAGAGCGATGCTCAGCGTTTCTGCGCGGCGAAAAAGACGCACAAACAGAGGAATGAACACATTACCCCAAGCCTTCATGCGTTCAAAGGGGGTTCCGCTATCGAGACGGGCGCCCCGCCCTCGATGCGCATCGGCCACCGTGGACAATTCCTGAGCGATGAGGGGGATGAAGCGCAGGACGAGGGAAAACACCGTGGCGATATCGCGTACCGGAACACCAAGACGCCCCAGGGGCGCCAAAAACCAGGCAATGGCTTTTACCACCTCGTCAGCTTCTGTCGTGAAGGTAAACAGAAGGCTCAGAAAAATAAGCAGGAAAATGCGCAGACCCATCATCAGGCCATGGAGTACTCCCGCAGGAACAATGCCGAACGTACCTGTCAGGATTATCGGCGGCAAATTATCCGATGAAACACCGTAATACTGGTTGAGGGTCTCTTGAGCTGCAGCAACGTCGAGGGAAAGACCGTTGAACACCAGGGGGGAAAAGGCGAAGACCAGAGCAAGCGGCAGAAAAGGACGATACACGCACGCGGGAACCCGAGAAAAAACCGCTAGAAAGACCATTGCCAACAGGCACAGCAACATTCCCCCGAGCGAGCTTATCAGGAAAAGCCCGAGGGTAGCCAACGCCAGCAGGACTATCTTCGCCCGAACGTCCGCTCGATGAATCAGCGAGCTGGCAGAATAGTATGTTTTCACCTGGATGCGCATGGGGTCATTTTACCCGAGGGGTTTCGCCGCCGTTGCAAAAAGGAGCGAAACACAAAAAGAGGAGCCCTCATGCGACTCCTCTTTTCATCTTGTTTGAAAGCCTTGGTGTGAAGCGACTGCCTGCTTAGGCGTCCTTCTCGTCCTTGGCGACCTCTTCGACGGCAGCCTCGGCAGCATCTTCAACGACAGCTTCGACCTCAGCGGTCCCGGCCTCAACAACCTCAGCGGCAGCGTCCTCAGCCTCGACGGCTTCAACAGCCTCTTCTGCCTCAATCTCGGCAACCTCAGCGCCCTCCGCCTCGACCTCGGCAGCCTCAGCAATCTCCTCAATAGCCGCCTCTTCGACAACCTTCTTGGGAGTGGCCTTCTTAGCTGCGGGCTTCTCGTCCTTCTTGGCCACCGGCTCGGTGCACAGCTCCATGATAACCATGGAAGCATTGTCGCCCTTACGGAAGCCGAGCTTCATGATACGGGTGTAGCCGCCCTGACGGTCAGCAAACATGCCCTTTTCGACCTTCTCAAAAATTTCGCGGACCAGCTCTTTATCGTTGCCCAAAGCAGCGATAGCCAGACGGCGAGAATGAAGGTCGCCCCTCTTTGCCCACGTGATGATCTTGTCAACATTGGGGCGGATTTCCTTGGCGCGCTCTTCAACGGTCTTGATACGATCGTTTTCGAAGAGAGACTTCACCAGGCTGCGCTTCATAGCCTTAGTGTGGCTCCAATCGGTGCCGAGCTTGCGCCCTTTCTTATAGTGTCTCATGGATGTCTCCTATTGCTTCAAGTTGAGGTCCATAGAAATGAGCTTGTCCTTCACTTCTTCAATGGACTTCGTACCAAAGTTCCTGATGTTCAGCAAATCGTTCTCGGAGTATTCAACCAGCTGACGCACAGAATGAATACCAGCGCGCTTCAGGCAGTTGTAGGAACGGACGGAAAGATCCAAATCCTCAATGCGCTTATCCAGTTCAGCGTTGGATTCCTGACCTTCAGGGGCAAAGATTGAAGGAACTTCGCCCTCTTCGCTTTCGGGAAGGCTGGTGAGGTTCAGGAAAGCGCCCATGTATTGGTTGATGATGTTCGCAGCGCGGCACACGGCATCCGTGGGATTCATGCTGCCATCGGTCTCTACCTCAAGCACCAGCTTGTCATAGTCGGTGCGCTGACCAACGCGCGTGTCCTCAACGTTCATCGTGCAACGGCGAACAGGAGAATACAGGGAATCAACAGGAATGGTTCCAATGCGGTCCTCATCGCGCTTGTTGCGCTCCGCAGAAACATAGCCACGACCAACGCCGATGCGGATAGCCATATTTAAGGTACCGCCATCAGCGACCGTCGCAACCACGTGCTCGGGGTTGATCAGGGTGAACTCGGTGGGGACAGAAATGTCGGCACCCGTCACCGTGCAGGGACCCTCAGCGGTTACGTAGGCAACAGCAGACTCAACGTCGTCGTTGAGAGCAGAGAAGACCAAGCCCTTGACATTGAGCACAATGTCGGTGATGTCTTCCACGACGCCTTCAGCGGTGGTGAACTCATGCTGAACGCCTTCGATCTGAATTGCCGTTGCCTTAGCTCCGTTCAGAGAGGACAGGAGCACGCGACGCATGCAGTTACCCATCGTGTAGCCATAGCCACGCTCAAGCGGTTCAACAATGTAACGAGCTACGGTATCGTTAACCTCTTCAATTGTTACCGTCGGCCTCATGAACTCTGTCATGTTATATAAGCCTCCTTGCTATGCTGCTGCGATTATTACTTCGAGTAAAGTTCGACAATAAGCTGTTCGCGAATGTCCAGGTCGATCTGATCACGCTGCGGCAAAGACAGCACGCTGCCCTGCAGCTTCTCGATATCCACCTCGAGCCATGCAGGCACAGAAGTACGCTCGTTGGAAATCAGAGCGCTCTGGATAACAACCATTTCCCGAGCCTTGGGGGCAACAGCAACCAAATCACCCGGGCGCACGCGGAAAGAGGGAATGTCAACGCGGCGACCGTTCACGGTGATGTGGCCGTGACGAACCTGCTGACGGGCCTCTGCGCGAGACTTGGAGAAACCAAGACGATACACAACATTGTCGAGACGGCTTTCCAGAATGCGGAGCAGGTTCTCACCCGTAACGCCCGTCTGGCGGTTAGCCATGTCGTAATAGCCACGGAACTGCTTTTCCAAAATACCGTAGATACGCTTGGTCTTCTGCTTCTCACGAAGCTGCAGACGGTACTCGGATTCTTTCACGCGCTTTTTGCCA
>CAYFWL010000107.1:0-6474 GCA_964346845.1 uncultured Eggerthellaceae bacterium
CATCGCTTCGCTGCAGACGCAAACCACAGGCCATGCCAGCACAGACGGACAAGCCCTGACCGAGTGAGCCCGTGGACACCTCCACACCCGGCAGTAAGTTCATATCGGGATGACCCTGAAGGCGGGTGCCCAGCTTGCGCAGCGTTTTCAGCTCTTCTCGGGGAAAATAACCCGCATGCGCCAAGGTGGCATACAGGGCCGGAGCGGCATGACCCGTAGCCATGACGAAACGGTCACGTCCCTCCATCTGAGGGTTCTGAGCGTCATAGTTCAGCACGCCGCCAAAATACAACGCCGTCATAATATCGGTGCAGGACAAGGACCCACCAGGGTGGCCGCTTCCTGCTTCCGCAATCATCGCCACAATATCCTTGCGGATTTCATTGGCTTTCAATTCCAGCTCAACGGTCATTGAGAAACCCTCCACTTGTGATATCCGATAACAAATTCTTCTAAATCGCCGTCCAGAACCGAATCGACATTGCTCGTTTCCACCCCTGAACGGATATCCTTGACCAACTGGTAAGGATAAAGCACATAGTTGCGAATTTGGCTGCCAAACGAATTCTCCATGCGCTCGCCGCGTAATTCTTCCAGCTCGTCGACACGCTTTTGGCGCTCCAGCTCATAGAGGCGGGCACGCAGCACCTTGAGTGCTGCTTCTTTGTTCTGCAGCTGAGACTTTTCATTCTGACAGGTAACCACGATGCCCGTAGGAATATGGGTCATGCGAACAGCCGAATCGGTGGTGTTGACGCACTGGCCTCCCGGGCCACTCGATCGATACACATCCACACGCACATCGTTCATATCCAGGTCAACCACGATATCGTCAGGCAATACCGGCAACACTTCAACACTGGCAAAGGTGGTCTGCCGGCGCGCTTTCGCATCGGTGGGGCTGATGCGCACCAAGCGATGCACGCCCATCTCACTGCGAAGCATGCCGTACGCGTTACGTCCTTCCACCTGGAAGGATGCCCGATCCATCCCAATGCCTTCGCCAGGAACAACGTCCAAATCGCGCACGTGCCAACCCTTGCTCAGCGCATAGCGCGTCAACATGCGATAGAGCATCTCCGTCCAGTCTTGCGCCTCAAGACCACCCTGGCCCGGATTGACCGAGACAATAGCATCTCCCCCGTCAAGCTCACCTGAAAACCAGGACTGAATTTCCAGGCTATCGAGAAGCTCATTCAACGTATCGAGAACGGTGTCGAACTCTTCAGCAAACATCTCATCCTCGCCCGCCAACTCCCCTGCAGTTTCTGCATCGGAAAGCAGGCTTTCGGCTTTTCCGTAATCGGAAAGAACCGCGCGGATATTGCTGGCCTGCTTCGACACTGTCTGAGCCCGCGCAGCATCGTTCCAGAAATCAGGATTCGCTGCCAAGGCGTCCAGCTGCTCTAACTGGCCTTCCAATTCATCGATGTGGAGGAAGTGGTACGCATCGCGCACGCGCGCTTCTGCATCTTCCCAGTCTTTTTTATCCTTCAAAGCCATGATTATCGCAACAAATCCCTATGACACTTTTTGAACTTCTTACCCGAGCCGCAAGGACACGGATCATTGGGGCCGCAATTGGCAAAGGGGTCATCCTTGTCCTTCACGTAGGTGACCACTTTCTGGGGGACAGGACGCGCCTGGGCCTGTGCCTGCGCCTGACCGGGGGAAGAGGCTGCACGTGCCTGCGACGCAAAAGCAGCGCCTCCTGCTGACACGCCCGTATTGGAAAGGGCGGCCTCGGGAGACGAGTAGCTCATCTTGCGTGCAAGCGGATTTTCGGTCGGCCGTTCTTCAGGGCGATTCGTCACAACCTGCAGGCGCAACAAGGTGCGCAGGAATTTCTGATACATGGACTGAGTCAGCTCGGAGAAAGCGCGATGGGCTTCTTGACGATACTCGGTGAGGGGGTCACGCTGACCAAAAGCGCGCAGACCGATGCCCTGGCGCAGATAGTCCATCTCCTGCAGGTGGGCCATCCAAGAGGTATCCATGACGCGCAGCATGAACTGTCCCTGGAACGTTCTCATGGCCTCTTCAGGCAACGATGCAAACTTCTCCTCATAGGTCTCATCCATGAACTCTTCGATGATTTCTTTGAGCTCGTCAGACTCATCGCAGTCAATCTCATCCATGTCAAAATCGGTGCGGCCCGTCATGTCGGCCACCCAAATATTGAGCGCTTTGGTGTTCCACTCGTCACGCCCGGCGTGCGCGGGGCAGTTCTCATCCACCGCCGACTCAGCTGCATCGGCGATGATGTCCTCGATCTTGTCGGAAAGATCCTTGCCGTCTAAGATGGCATTGCGCTCGGCGTAAATAGCAGTGCGCTGCTTATTCATGACGTCATCGTATTCCAAAACGTTCTTACGCGCGGCAAAATGCATGCTTTCGACTTGGCGCTGCGCATTCTCGATAGACCGGGTAACCATCTTGTTCTGGATGGGCATGTCTTCGGGAATCTTGGTCTTTTCCATCATGGAAGCGATGCGGTCCATGTTGTCGCCCCCGAAAAGACGCATCAAATCGTCTTCCAGGGAGATGTAGAACTGAGTGCTGCCCGGATCGCCCTGACGACCTGAACGGCCGCGCAACTGGTTGTCGATACGGCGGGATTCGTGGCGCTCGGTGCCGATAACGGCCAGACCGCCTGCGGCAACAACCTGAACGTGTTCCTGAGCACAGGTCTCCTTTGCCTCCTGCAGCGCGGATGCACGCTGCTGTTCGTTGGCGTATTCAGGGTTGGGATTACCCGCATCATCGAACTCACTTGCCGCCGGGTCGAAGCCCCGAGAGATGAGCACGTCGTCCATCAGGATGTCGGGATTGCCGCCCAGCAAGATGTCGGTACCACGACCCGCCATGTTGGTGGCAATCGTCACGGCACCCAAACGACCCGCCTGGGCAACGATATGAGCCTCGCGCTCGTGGTTTTTGGCGTTGAGCACCTCATGTTTGATGCCGCGCCGTGAAAGGGAGCGCGAAAGACGTTCGGAGCTTTCGATGGAGACAGTGCCGATCAGACAGGGCTGGCCCTGGGAATGGCGCTCCTCCACCTCATCGGCAATAGCCTGGTATTTTGCCGAGATGCTTCGATAGATCAGGTCATCTTCATCCACACGTTGGACTGGCTTGTTGGGCGGAATAGAGAAGACGGGCAGGTTGTAAATCTGGCGGAATTCCGCATCTTCGGTCATAGCCGTACCGGTCATGCCCGCGAGCTTGTCATAGAGGCGGAAGTAGTTTTGCAGCGTGATGGTGGCCAGCGTCTGGTTCTCTTCACGCACCTGCACGTGTTCCTTCGCCTCCAAAGCCTGATGTAGGCCCTCAGAGAAGCGGCGCCCTTCCATGATACGACCGGTGAATTCATCGACAATCTTCACCTCGCCGCCGATAACGACATAGTCCTTATCGCGATGGAAGAGGAACTGAGCACGCAAAGCCTGCTGCAGATGATTGGCTAAACTGCCGCTTTCATCAGCATAGATATCATCGATACCCAGCATATTCTCCACGCGGATCAGGCCTGTCTCAGTAGTGGTGATGGTGCGCTTGGCCTCGTCCATCTCAAAATCTTCGTCCTTGACCAATGAGGACATAACGCGAGCGAACTTCTTGTAGGTATCCGCCGCTTGTGTGCCGATACCCGAAATGATCAAAGGGGTACGCGCTTCGTCGATAAGGATGGAGTCGACCTCGTCAACCACCGCATAGCTGTGGCCACGCTGTACGCGCTGGTCGGCGCGGGTCACCATGTTGTCGCGCAGATAGTCAAAACCGAACTCCGAATTGGTACCATAGGTCACATCGGCCTGGTAGGCGGGAATGCGCTGAGCAGGCGTCATGCCCGACTGGATAAGGCCGACCTCCATGCCCATGAAACGGTATATCTGACCCATCCACTGGCTGTCACGGCGGGCGAGGTAGTCGTTGACGGTGACGATATGCACGTTTTTGCCCGGCAAGGCGTTCAGATACCCTGCCAAGGTGGAAACGAGGGTCTTACCTTCGCCGGTTTTCATTTCGGCAATCTGGCCTTCATGAAGCGCCATACCGCCGATGAGCTGCACATCGAAATGACGCATGCCCGTGGTGCGTACGCTGGCCTCCCGAACTGCCGCAAATGCCTCCGGAAGCACATCGTCCAGCGACTCCCCTTCTTCCAAGCGCTGACGAAACTCAATCGTCAGATGCGCGAGTTCTTCATCGGAAAGCGCCTGCATACGGGGTTCTAAAGCGTTTATAGCGTCAACTGTTGCCTGATAGCCTTTGAGCTGCTTCCCTTCACCAAAGCTTAAAAGCTTAGAGAGAAAACCTGCCATTAAAAAAGTCCCTTTCTGCTGGACTGTAGCGGTGCGTGAGCGCCCAAAACGAACCCCGCCCGCGTGATAAGTAACCTGTTTACTATACCATGACCCATCCTTAGCCGCTTTTGCTTATTTTCTGGCGAAGGAGAAACACATAGCTTACAAAATAACGTCAACCTAGCGCTTCTTCATAGAGAGCGCACACCGAAGGAGACGGATCAAGGCCCAGCTGGTCAGAAAGGTAGCGCTGACAGGTAAGAAAGGTATTCAGCGCACTCGTGCGTTGCCCCAAACGCATCTGAGACTTCATAGCCAGCTCACAGGCGTCTTCCCGCTGGGGGGCGCGCAGCAAAACCGTCCGGGCATAGCGCAGAGCCGCAGCGCTTTCCCCTCGCTCAAACAGCGTCCACCCCGCCACCATAAGCGCATCGAGCATACCGAGCTTTGCCGCATCGTTGTAGGAATCAAGCCGCTCGTTAACCGCGACTCCCGGCAAAACATCCCCTGAGAAACGCTTCGTAAGGGCAGAAAGGGCCTGGTCCCACTGAGCCAGGGAAGCCGACCGATCGCGCAGACAGCAGCAGAGTTCCTCCATTTCCTGCATGTCGCATTCCACCAATGAGCTCTCCAGACGATACGACAAACCTGAACGGACTAGATAGGGACACGTTCCGTCCTCCAAACGCAGCGTCTGACGCAAATCACCCCATACCGCGTAAAAATTGCGGCGCGCACGCACCAACGAGCTATCAGGCCACAACGCCTCCACCAGATAATCGCGGCTAAAGTCGCACCCCCTCTCGGTAGCCAGCAACGCCAGAAGTGTCATAGATTTTTTACGCTTGAAACTGCGTGCATCAAAGACCCGCGACCCCATCGTGGCGGAGAAGGATCCCCAAAAATTCAAGCGGAGAGAGGGAATCGAAACCGTATGGTAATCCCAAGTAGAAGCTTCTCTGCTTGCGTGCCCTTCCGACACCAGGCGCAAAGCACGTTCGATTCCCTGGACTACTTGGGAAGGAAGCGCTTGCTGCTTCAGGAAGTCGAGGTATGCTACGAGCCGGTTTTTGTCCTGAGCGCTGCGGGCGGGAGCGCTTTTACTCTGAGCTCTTCGGAGCGGGGTGCTTTCGCCGCGCCTGCTTTCATTTTGGGGCTTATCGCCCTGGGAGCCTTCACCGGGGAGTCTTTCGCCTTGGATGCTTTCGCCTTGCAGCCTCTCGTCCCAAGAGCTTTCGTCCTGAGTCTTTTCACATCGAGCCTCCCGAGCCTCCCGAGCCTCCCCGCTTTGACCTCCCCCACCCCACGCACCCGAGCGACATGACACGTCTTCGGCCGCCCAGAGAGCACAAAGGGCAACGATGAGCTTCTCATGAGGGTGCACGACGTTGCAATCGCAGCTGCATAGAGACGACAGCGCAGCCGGGTAGCCGCGGGCAAGATCATGGGCAAAACAGAAGAGACGACCTTGCCAGGAAGATGAAACCGCAGATTCATCCACCGCTGTGCGCAGATGCTGCAGACACGCTTTCAGACTCACGTTAAGCTCGACCGCTTCGGCAGCACGCAGAACCAAGATTCCCTGGATGCAACGAGCTTTCAAAGACCGGCTTTCGCATGCGCACTCCCGCCACGCTGCTTCATGGTCAAAGGGAGCCCCTTCCAAAACCCGCGCAAGAATCACAGCTGCCGCTAGGCCTTCCTCATCGGCGGGACAGAGACGCCGAACGCTTTCCACTGCTTCCGAAAAAGCCTCCCCACCAGCAGAAAAGACCAGCATGAGCCCCTGAGCTGCCAGCCAATCCTTTCGAGCAGCAGGATTCAAGAGCGCTCGAGCCGCCTTACACGCCCGATATCCCTTATCGGCAAACACAAGAAGATCGGCCAAGGCTTGAGCATATTTCGACGCTTCGTGGTCTTCTAAAAAGGAGATCATCTCAGAGATAAGAGGCAGCAAAAGCTGCTGAAACATTTTATCGTCGCAGGTCACTGTTGTATATTCAGCACAATCATCACGATAGCGGAAATAGGAATACCCCTGACGCAAGCGTTCGATCCGCTCCTTTATTCCAAGGCCCGATGTATCGAGCAGCGTCGCGCTTATTGAGCCGACGCTCAAGAGGAACAGACCCGCCAGGGCATCCTCAATAGGCCGCTCATCAAAGGC
>CAYFWL010000108.1:0-6447 GCA_964346845.1 uncultured Eggerthellaceae bacterium
CACGGCATCGAGCGGCTTGGCATTACCCAAGGTGTAACAGCCGATATCACCGCAGTACACGGCAGGGGTCTTACCCAAAGCACGCTTCACCGCATAGAAGCTACCGCGATGAGGGCAGCCCGCACACAGGACGGGGGGGCGTACAGGCAAAGGCGCATCAGAGGCATCGTAGCTCATAGCTGGCTTTTCGGGAGCGCATTGGGGAACACCCAGGTAAGAGGCGAGACGAGTAGCGATATCATCCACATCGTTTTCACCGGCCGCACGAACTTCACCCGTCACGCGACCATGGACGGTATAGCTTAAATGGCGAAGGCCGGCCAAACGCAGCAGCTCATCTTCGAGCACGCCATCAAGCTCTTCTATCACCAGAATATCGGTAAGGCCTTCAGCAAAGGACAGCGCCGCCTCGCACGGGAAGGGGTACGGCAGACCAACCTGCATGAATTTGTAGGCAGGAAGCGCAACGCCCCGAGCGGTAGCACGGGCAGCAAGCATCTCTAAGGCTTCGCGTACATAGGCAGCCGAAACACCGCCGGCCACAATACCCCGCGCGGGAGAGCCCTCGCTGCCGCCCACGCTTATCGGGTTAAAGTCCGCTGCACGTTCCCCTTGAGAAAATTCGACGCCAATCTGAGGAAGGCGCTGGTTGATCTCATGATGCGCCGCCAATGCGCGCGCCGGGAAAATAACCCACTTGGAATCTCGCACGAAGCCTTCGGCAGGCACCTCACGCGCCACGGTATGCTCGGCCACCTCGAAAAACGCCGATGCATGGCAAATACGCGTCGTGGGACGAACGATGACGGGCGTGTGATAGCGCTCGGAAAGCTCAAAGGCCTCCTTCACCATGGCAAAGCCCTGTTCGGGGGTGGAAGGATCCAGCACGGGCACCTTGGCGAAAGCCGCATAGCGACGCGTATCCTGCTCGGTCTGGGAAGAGATAGGGCCGGGGTCATCAGCCACATAGAGCACCATGCCTCCCTTGATGCCCACATAGTTTACGCACATCAGGGGATCGCTGGCCACATTAAGACCCATCTGCTTACAAGTAAACAGCGTACGCGCACCCGCATAGGATGCACCCGCCAGCAATTCGAGAGCGGATTTCTCGTTGGTGGACCCTTCCACGTGTACACCCTCGGCTGCCCCCTCCGCATGCAGCCTGGCGACCGTTTTTACTAATTCGGAGGAAGGAGGCCCCGGGTAGCCGGCTACCACGCGTACGCCCGCTTCGAGTGCCGCGTGGGCAAAGGCTTCGTTGCCCATTAAAAACTTTTTCATTGCTTTTCCCTTTTCACACAGGACCCGGCAATCATACAAAACCCACTGCTCACACGAACCTGATGACCTGCGCGGGTTCCAGCGAACCTGCAGGAATCCGACAGACCCACCAGCAACACGGACGATCGTAGATCCAGAGGGACATGAGGTTTCCCCCGAAGCTGCCCCCCACACGGACCCGGCGATTCCGGTAGTTCCAGCAAGCCTGCAGGCCCTGCATGATCCACCGTTCGCACCCAGCCGCTACCGGACCTTGACGCTTACTCAGCCAGAGCTGCCTTGAAGTCGATAATCTTCTGGCGCGCTTCCTCGCTTCCTGTCCCTAGCATTTGAACAGCCAAAATAGCTGCATTCTTGGCTCCGTTGATAGCCACACAAGCAACGGGGACACCACTGGGCATCTGTACCATAGACAAGAGGGAATCCAAACCGCCCAGGTCGCTCGTCTTCATAGGAACGGTGATAACAGGACATGGCGTGTACGCCGCAACCACGCCACCCAAGTGCGCGGCCTTCCCCGCAGCAGCGATAATCACCTTCATGCCGCGCTCGTGCGCGCCTGTTGCCCAAGCATGAACCTCACCGGGCTTTCGATGTGCGCTGGCAATCTTCAGTTCATAGGGCACCTCGAAGCCGTTTAGCTGATCCATACAAGGCTGCATAGCAGGCAAGTCGGACTCACTCCCCAAAATGATGCCCACAACAGGGTCTTTTTCTATCATAGCTTTTCTCCTAACATTTATGCATCGCACCTGGTAGAGGTCTTGCTCTTTTCGCGGCTCCCAGAACTAGAAGGGAAGCTTGAAGTCTCCCCACCCCGAAAGGCCCAACACCTGCTGGGAAAGAACTTCGGTAATCTCTTTGGCTGCCTCGCCGTAGTTTGAGGGAAACTTGTTATCACCCGATGCCTCCACGGAGCTTCCATCGCTATACCCTATAGCAAGGGAAAAACCCGAGCCGTCCGAAACAGAGGGATTAGAACCCTTGAAGCCATCCCAGGAATCAACCTTGGCTTTTTCGACTACCTTCTGCAGCGTTTCAAACACACGTGCATCGGCTTCAAAGGTGATGGGGCTGTTGGGAAGAGCGGGCGAGTTCACCTCCACCTGGGCCTTGTCCCCCTGACGCACAAGAGAAATGTGGTAATTCGCCTGGGATGACGAACCACGATGAGAGAAGGTAAACGAGGTGATCTCCTTCGATGCCACAGGTTCCGCAGGTTCTCCTTTTGTGGCGACAGCAAGCGCAACGAGCACAACGACCACGAGAAGCGCCAACGCCAGCAGTTTCTTCATGCTTTAATCCCTCCTTTCGTTTTATTGTACCCGTTTCGTGAGATCAGACGAGGCCTTATGCCACGCAATCAGATAATCGACCCACTGGCCGTACGATTGGGTGCCCGATTCCACCCCAAACGATTTCAGGTACGCATCGTTGACGGCCTGTCCTGCCTCAGAGGCGGGGCCATCGTACATGGCGTAGTAATCGCTCACCTGCAGTAAGTCGCGAATGACCAGCTTTTTTTCCAACGTGAGGTCTTCTGAGGTGAAAAGCGCTTCCAAAGCATCGGGGTAATTGTCAGCCAGAGCACTATAGCAGGCGACAAAAGCACGGTAATACGCGGAATAGACAAAATTGGGGTCATGCGCACCTCCACCCAAGGTGCAAGCCAGAAAAGCGGCGAAATTGGCTTCGTCTTCTGCAGCGATACCCAAACGATGAGCCACCTCATGGCACATATTGAACTCCTGGGTGACAACAGCGCAGTTGGCAGGCACATTTGCCTCCCCTGTCACCGGTACAAAGATGCCATCGGAACCCAGATAGAGCAAGCTATCGCCCAGTAAAGAGAGATCCTTCACCCTCACCGTGGAGCCATCGAACGCATCGTAGTGCGCAGCAAGAGACTCATAAGCGGCACCTGCTACTTCTGCCTGCTGCTGAAAATCTTGGCGCACCAGGGTGTTGGTCTCGGGATCTCGCTGCACCTGAACCGCCCAATCCGCCGCCTGCTGCCAGTAGTGCTCCGTCGCATCATAGAGCTCTTGAGCAGAGTATTCTCCCACATCAAGTCCTAATTCCTCCGAAAGCGGCGGCGCGTAGTGATTCAGCGCCCATCCGCACACCATCAGAGTGGCCAGGGCGCTGACGGTGACGCACACACATGAAAGCCAGACGAGGAAGGGTCGGCGGCGCACCACGGTAAACGCCAGCGTAATGAGCGCCGCAGCCACAAGAATCAGCAGCAAAAAGTCGCACAGGGACACAGGAAGCCAGCCTGTAAGAGCGGCAAGGACCCCCATAAGAATACGAGATGCGTGGCGATATAAGGGGAAGAGGACTTCTCCGCAAGCGGAAAAGAGAGCCACCGACACCGCCATGAACAGCAGCAATGCCGCCGCAATGACGAAGCGTACGCGCGTCGGTCGGGTCATCCGTCTTCCAAATAGGGGTTTGCAGCTATTGGGCAGCGCGCGCAATCAAATCGACGCAAGCGTCAACACCTAATGAACCGGTGTTCAATAACATGTCATGCTCGTGAATGTCGCCCCAGCGATGACCGGTATAGCTTTCAAAGTACGATCGGCGGCCTGCATCGATTTTACGCATGACACGCTTCGCGTATTCGGTATCATCGTTTTCGATAAGTTCCTTCACGCGCAGAAGACGGTCTTCCACTTTGGCATACAGAAACACGCCCAGGCGGTCAATTCCCTTTTCTTCCAGAATGGCGGTAGCGCAGCGACCCAGGATAACGCACGGACCCTGAAGGGCCAGTTGGACAACGACACGGCTCTCATATTTAAACACGACGTCCTTCGCATCAAAAGCGGCGGGACGAATGGCTCGCAGGAAGGAGTCGCGCTTGCGCATGATCTCTTCCTCCTGCATGATTTCCTCGACATCCAGCCCGCTTTCACGTGCGGTGTTCAAAATGATATCGCGGTCGTAAAATTTAAGGCCCAAACGCTCGGCAACCTGACGGCCGATAGTGTGCCCGCCTGCTCCGTATTCACGGCTAAGTGCGATGACTTTCATATCTGCGCCTTTCCGTCGAGATGTCCTTTGGTATCAGTTTAACGCGAAACCGCGCTGTCGACTAGCAGAGAGCCGCACGAATCCCTGCAACGGCAGAAGCTCTGAATAGGCGGACTGTGGGGGGCTTGGGGGCCGTGGCGCTTGGGGGCTGCGGGAGCGTGGGGGCTGTGGGGACTTAGGGGACTGTGGGAGCGTGGGGGCCGTGGGAGCTGCGGCGCTTGGGGCAACCCACGACACCTGTGGGCCCTGCGATGGAGGCACCTGCGGCCCATGGAGATGGAGGATCCCGTGGCGCTTGGCGACACCTGTGGTGTTTGGCAGCGCCCGTTCGCCCGCAGCGCCTGCGGACACCCATGGAGATGGAGGATCCCGCAGGGCTTGGCGACGCGCCACCATCGTCCAAAGAGCAGCCATTATCCAAATAGAAGCCGAAAATAGACATTGGGAAGATTTTCCATGAAGAAACCGGGCAAAAATCCAAATTAGAGCCACTTATAGACATTTTGAGGGTGAAAAAGATGATGTTCGCTAGATTTCCCCAGGTCGCGAAATCCAATACCGGAGAAAATGTCTATCAGCAAGTCCTATTTGGATTTTCCGCCCTTTTCGAGAGAGGTTCTGCGGTACTCGCCTTTCAGCCGTCCCGTGCTACCATCCGCCTACCCCTCACGCCTCTGCCCACCATCTCACCTGTTCTGACTGATCTTTGATAGGTTTTTGCAGACTGGCTGATGAAACCTCACGCCCTTTTGATAGGTTCGTCTGCCATCATGTGCCCTATGGAAACACTTTATTTAGGATACGAAACCGCCCAATGGTACTGGCTTAACGCTCGAAATGGCGCAAAAACGGTGCGTCAAAGACCAGCTCGGCAAAAACTCATCGATGCCACTCAATCGCGACGAGCTATTCGGCAAATCGTCAAGAACACTCTATTTCAGGATCAGATTCTTCACGCTGTAAGCTCAAAACCAGGTTATCGCGATGATGAGCACATCGTGATGCACTGCATTTCCACCCCGCTCCCCCACGCAGCGTTCGTCAGATTGTCCAAGCAAATTTTTATCGCATCTCCCGAGCTCAGCTTTTTGCAGGCCGCTACATACTTGTCGTTTCCCCAATTGGTCCACTTCGGGTACGCTCTCTGTGGGATGTATGCGCTCAACCCGATGGAAGCCTCAGGAACATCGCCCCGCGAACCGCTCACAACGCACAAGAAAATCCATGCTTTCTTAGAGCGAACACATCATTTGCAAGGTTCGGTATTGGCTCGCCGCAGCCTGAAATATGTGCTCGAAAACAGTCGATCTCCTCGTGAAAGCACAGTGGCAATGATTCTGTCGCTTCCCTTGCGCTACGGGGGAAGGGGACTGCCCGCACCTCAGCTCAATAAGCGCATCCCTATTCCTGACCATCTGAAAAACCAGACAGATCGCAGTCACTTTGAGGTCGATTTCTTTTGGGAAAAAGAACATGTTGCAGCAGAGTATGATAGCGATGCTGTGCATCAGGGCAAAGAGAAGCGCTGTTCAGATGCCATAAAGAGCAACGTCCTCCCCGCACTGGGGTATTCTCCTTTCGCTTTCACTCGTCCACAAGTCAATAACCCCTACGAGATGGATAAAACCGTTGAGCGACTTCGCATTCTTTTGCGGGTCAAGGCGCGAAAGCGTCTTCCCCTTGATTATCAACAAAAGAAGATGTCTCTGCGACACGAACTGGGACTGCCAGTCAACCGCTGGAGCTGCCAACAAACCGCTGGGGCCGACAGCCAGCCATAGGACCACCGCCACAGGGGCTGCCAGTCAACCGCTAGGGCTGCCAGCTGGTCACTGGGGCTGCCAGATGCTGCCAATCAGCCGCTGGGGCTACCAGCCAGCCACTAAAAGTTGCCGGTCAACCACAGGGGCTACCCCGGTCAACCACTGAAGCTGCCGGCAACCATCGGAGCTGTCAGGAGCTGTCAATCAACCATAGGATTACCGCCACAGGGGCTGCCAGCAACCGTTGGGGTTGCCAATCAGCCCCACCTTTACAGGGAGCTTTCCTCGCCCGCCTGCATCTTTCTCGCCCGCTTGACTTTAAGACATGACCCAACGGAGGAGCTGATAGAACCCTTGAGCC
>CAYFWL010000109.1:0-6427 GCA_964346845.1 uncultured Eggerthellaceae bacterium
AGACCTCAAACCACGGAAAGCCTTTATTTACTTATCTTATTACACTCTTACTTATTCACCCTTGACATCAATACTACCGTCTCAACGTGGAAGGTCTGCGGAAAGAGGTCGACCGGCTGTACTGAACGTAAGGCGTAGCCGTTTGCTTCGAATCTTGCCACATCGCGCGCCCAGGTGGTGGGATTGCAGCTGACATAGGCAATACGCGCAGGTGCTGCTGCAGCAATATCCTCTACCACGCCATCAGCCAAACCAGCGCGCGGTGGATCAACCACCAGTGCATCAAGCCCGCCGATCTCCTTGAGCGCACGTGCGGCATCATCGCCGATCACGTCAATGTCGGCGTTGTTGATCTGTGCATTGCGGCGCAGGTCACGCACGGAAGAACCCGCTACTTCAATGGCAATCACCTGGGCACCAGCCTTAGCAAGAGGGATGGAGAAGGTACCACCGCCAGCGTAAAGATCGCCAATCAGCAGGCCTTTCACGTTTTCCAAGCCCTCAACAACCTGTTCAACCAGCTTTTCTGCCTGGGCGGTATTCACCTGGAAAAAAGAAGGCGCGCTGGTAAAAAAGGTGTTGCCCGAAAGCCGCTCTTCCCACATACCTTTACCGTAGAGAACCTCCACTTTTTTCACTGCACGGGATTTACCCGGGTCGGCCAGCACACGCACGATGCTGCTTGCCTGGGGGAGCGCGTTGCGCAAGGTCTTGGCTGCTGCGGCACGCGGAAACGCGCTCGGTTTGGTCCAGAGGGCTATTTCCAGGTCTTTAGTGCGGATGCTTCCGCGAACGCCAACACGGAAAATGCCCAGGTCAGAGTTTCCTTGCAGATAACGCAAGGCACCGCGCAGCGCTTTGGGAGATTTTTCAAGAAGCCTGTTGGCAAGGGGACAGCGCTCAACGAATGTCAGCTCATGGGACCCTTCAGCGCAAAAACCCAGGCTCAAATGGCCACGGGAGTCGTTCAGGGCGCTCAGCTCAAGCTTGTTTCGATACCCCCATTCACGCTTGCTTCCTAAGGGGGCTTTGACCAGTTCATCGGCAATCTGAGGGTCGAAGTGGGCGATGCGGATCAATGCCGCCACCACATTCTCGCGTTTCGCGGAAAGCTGGGCATCGTAGGAAAGGTGCTGCCAGGGACAGCCGCCACACCGATCTGCGAAGGGGCAGGCAAGGCTCACACGAAGGGGGGAGGCTTCCCGAAGCTCAACGATCCGGGCGCGGGCGAAGGCCGCCTTTTCCTCGGTGACCTCCACTAATGCCATATCGCCAGGGGCTCCACCCGCTACGAAGACCGTTTTCCCATTTTCCAGATGTCCGATTGCGCAAGCGTCATTCCCCATGCGCTCTAAGGTGATTTGTTCAGTCAATTTAGTATTCCTTGCTTAAAGTATTATGCGCTCTGCCCATGATAGCGTATAATTACCCATCGTCGCGCCCTCGTAGCTCAGGGGATAGAGCGTCTGCCTCCGGAGCAGAAAGCCGTAGGTTCGAATCCTATCGAGGGCGCCATTCTTTCTCAAAGCTCCTTGGGGTTGCGCCCGTCCGCGCCCGTCCGCGCTCGTGAATAATTACTGCAATTTCCTGCAATATATATTGCTGTCTGTTAAAATTTCAGTCTGTATGTGCATGTATAAAATGAAGAACGCGCCAAGGTGCGTTTACGGAAAGGATGTACTATGGGATTGTTTTCGTCCAACCTGTATACCCCCGAATATCAGCCCAGTGGTAAAGAGATCGCTGTTTTCACCACCAACAAGGGCAGCATTCGTGTTCAGCTGGCAGGCAAGGATGCACCCATTCATGTGGGTAATTTCGTTGAGCTGGCCCAGAAGGGTTTTTACAATGGATTGACGTTTCATCGCTACGTGCCTGATTTTGTGATTCAGGGCGGCGACCCCAAGGGCAATGGCACGGGTGGTCCTGGCTATTGCATCAAGCACGAGTACGACACCAACCCCAACAACTCGCACGAAAATGGAGCCCTCGCCATGGCTCGTTCTTCTGCCCCTGATTCTGCTGGCTCTCAGTTCTATTTCTGCCTGGGTGATCAGCACTTCCTAGATCCCAACTACACCGTTTTCGGCCAGACGCTGGAAGGCTTTGACACCATCGCCGCATTGCGTCAGGGTGATACGATCGAAAGCATTGTCATCGAGAACGCAGCTGAATAACACCCCTTATGCTTTCGGGCCCTATTGTTAGGATATCTATGAATAACGACGTTTTCCAACAAGCTCAAACTGCCTATAATGCCAAAGACTATGCTTCTGCCTTGCAGCTGTTTGCCGTCTGCATGCAGGATCCCACTGCGCCTCTTCAGGCGGGGGAGCTGGGGCTCTTGAGTCACCAGATGGGCAATTGCTTGATGAAGTTGGGCAACAACAACGAGGCAATCAATGCGTATTCGCAGGCTACAGGCGATGTTGCCTATGGCGCTTTGGGAGCGGTCCACTGCAATATGGGTTTTGCCTACGCTGCCCTGCGCGACTACGAAAACGCCGTGAAGCATTTTGGCAATGCCGCTTCGGATGCGAAGTACGACTCCCGTTACAAAGCTTATTCGGGGATGGGCAACGCTCTGCTGAAGCTGGGCAAAACCGCAGAAGCCGGCGTCGCTTTTCGCGAGGCGGCACTGGATGATCAAAACCCCGATCCTACCAAAGCGTTGCTGAATTTGGGTATTTGCTTTATGACGCTGAACCGCCCCAATGATGCGGTGACTTCTTACGAAAGTGCGCTGCAATTTCCCATGAAGGCGGCTACGCGCAACAAGCTTTACGCCAATTTGGGTCAGGCGTACGTTGCCTGTGGCCAGATGCAAAAGGGTGTTAACGCCTTCGAGCAGGCTTTGGCCGATAAGACCTACTTCCTATCTGATTCTGCCAGCGTTGATTACCAGCGCGCTATTGGCAACGTTGCCCAGGGGACTATGGAAATTCCTCGCCAGGAAGAGGTCGATTACGGAGACGCCTCTGGTTTTGATGTGGTATCGGATTCCTTCGAGTCTGACACTTATTACGATGACGATGAGAGCTATGATCCGGGCCGCTATGATGAGGATTCTGCGGTGGCATATCTTCCGGCTGAAAATCTCGATGAAAACCAGGATGCCTTCTTCAATGCCTCTGATGAGGAGGTTGAGAACTGGTCACGCAATATCGAGGTGCAGAAGAAAAAGGGGCGCGGTTGCGGCTTTAAGATCTTCATCACCTTCATGATTCTTTTGGTCCTGGCGGCAGGTGCTGCTATTTTCGCTTACACCCAAGGCTATGGTTATCCAACTCAGGAAGCGGTGGTGCAGCAATTCTTTGCCAATCCTCAGGCATCTGATGAGCTGCTTTTGTCGAGCATCTCCGATAAAGACAAGGCAGCCCTGCTCGCTCCGGTGGTGGCCGATGCGCAGGCCAAGGTAGAAGGCGTCAATCGCTCTATGTCAAACTCCACGGCGTTTGTGACGGCTACCACTCAAGGCGGCGGTTCAGTGCGTTATGAGGTGTCGCTGGTGCGTGATGCGCTGGGGTGGAAGATTTCCGATGTGGAGCTGTACTTTACCAGCCAAAACTAAGGGTAGTTCCATGCGGGCGCGCACGCACCTCAGCGCACCGTGCTTGATACCCCGATGGATACGTATGAAAGGGAAACTCTTATGGCAATCGAACGTACCTACAGCATGATTAAGCCCGATGGTATTGCAAACAAGCATATTGGTGAGATCATCACGCGCATCGAGCGTGTGGGCCTGACTCTTGAAAAAATGGAGCTGACCATGGTTACGCCTGACCAAGCTGCTGAGAACTACCGTGAACATGAAGGCAAGCCCTTCTACGACGGTTTGATTTCCTATATCACCAGCGGTCCTGTGGTGAAGATGGTCGTCTCTGGTGAGAGTGCCGTGTCCGTCATGCGCAAGCTCATGGGTGCCACTAATTGCGCCGATGCCGCTCCGGGGACCATCCGCGGTGATTTTGGTCTGACCGTTGACCAGAATGTTATTCATGGCTCCGACTCTGTGGAGTCCGCTGAGCGTGAGATTGGCGTATTCTTCGGTTAAGAGGTTGCGGCCATGGCGTTTGGCGTACAATCCGGTGCCATGATTTTCTCATACCATGAAGAGGGAGGCCTATGCTTTATCGCGTTATCGATGCTGATGAAGTTCCCGCGCTGGTTTCAGCTTTTCTTGAATCATATGAGGTGGTAGCTCCCGTTGCTCACGGTGAGATTACCACCTTTGACGTTATCGCATCTCCTGATCAAATTAGCAGGAGCGCGCAAAGCACTCAATCTTCCTTAAGGAAGTACTTTTTGCCACCCAAGGAAACGCTCTTCAAATTCAATGCGCAAGACAACGGGTTCATGGACTATCAGTTGGAGCTTCGTCCCCGGCTTATCTTCGGGGCGCATGCATGCGATATCAATGCGCTGAACAGGCTTGATCTTGTTTTTCGTTATGGGAAATACCCTGACCCCTACTATATCGCACGCCGTGAGGCAACGCTGATCATCGGGGTGGGGTGTATGCCTACAGAAGAGTGTTTCTGCAACTTGTGGGAAAGCGATGAGGCCCACTTTGGCTACGATTTGTTCCTTCAGGATTTGAACAATGGCCATATGCTGGTGAGCATTTCCAGCGTAGAGGCAGCAAATATCCTTGAGGCTAACTGCGATTTGCGTGTCGCAAGCGATGAGGATCGGATTGCCTTCCGTACGCGCACGCGCAATCGTCAGAATTCTTTTTCACGCAGCATCCCTGATGTCCAGGAAGTGCCTATGCTCATGGATGTTTTCCATAGCGACGCCTACTGGGAGCAATTGGGCAGCCAGTGTCTCTCGTGCTCTGCCTGCGCTGCGGTCTGTCCCACCTGTTTTTGCTTCGACCTTCGCGACGAGCTCGACCCTGATGGTGTTACGGGAAGCCGTGAGCGCGTATGGGATGCCTGCACGTCACCGCAGTTTGCGGTGGTTGCCGGCGGTCACAACTTCCGAGCTACCGCCCGTGAGCGCGTTCGCCACCGCATGTATCATAAGCTCAACGGTTTTCTCGCCAAGCACGACCGCATGCTCTGTGTTGGCTGTGGACGGTGCGTACGCGCATGTAAGGCTGATATCAACCCCATCCGCGTTCTTGAATTCTTTGAGCGAAAGGCGGTGGAGCATGATTAGCGAGGCGCTGAAAACCCTTTCGGTCGGTCCTTATGTGGCTGCTGCTGAGCCCCTATCAGGGGAAGAGCTGATGGCTGCGAACCCCTATCGACCGTGGCCAGCGCGTATCACATCCATTACGGAGCTGACGAGCAGCGAGAAGCTTTTCGAGTTCCGCTTGATTGACGACAAGATTCGTGAGGCCTTCTGCCATGCACCGGGCCAGTTCGTGGAGCTGAGCATTTTTGGCATAGGAGAAGCACCTATCTCCATTTCCAGTTCTCCTACCAAGCGTGGTTTTATCGAGCTGTGCGTGCGACGTACGGGTAAATTTACTGAAGAGCTGCACAAGATGCAGTGCGGTGATATCGTCGGCATTCGCGGTCCTTACGGGCGCGGCTTTCCTATCGACAAAATGCGCGGCCACGATGTGCTTTTGGTTGCGGGGGGTCTCGGTATCGCTCCTTTACGCTCCCTGATCAACAACATCCATGATGAGCGAAGCGAGTTTGGCAAGATCATCATCATCTACGGCTCCAAGTCTCCTTCCGAAATCATGTTTCGCAACCAGTTCGAGATGTGGCGTCATCGCAAGGACTTCGAGCTGCACCTGACTGTTGACAAGGGCGATGAGAGCTGGGATGGCGAAATAGGCATGGTTACCCAGCCTTTTGCCGACCTCGAGATCGATGCCAGCAAGACCTTTGGCGCTCTCTGCGGCCCTCCGGTGATGTATCGCTTCGTGGTGGAAGAGATGCGCAAGAAAAATATCAGCTACGATCACATCTATATGAGCTTTGAGCGGCATATGAAGTGCGGTATGGGCAAATGCGGCCATTGCCAGATTGGCCATCAGTACGTATGCATTGACGGTCCGGTGTTCAATTACTGGGAAGCTAAGAATATTCAGGGGTCGATGTAGTATGACTAACAATGCTCACTCTTTGCGGGGGGAGGGCACTCCGCGCGTGGTGATTTTCGGTTTCGCCAGCTGCTTTGGCTGTCAGCTTCAAATCACCAACAAAGAGAAGTACCTCTTGGATGTTTTGGGTCAAATCGATTTGTCGTACTGGCAGCTCGTAAGCGATGAGCCTCTGCCTCAGGAATTTGATGTTGCCGTTATAGAGGGGGCCATCACCACTGAAGAGGCGCGTGATTTAGTGCTTGAAATCCGCAAGCGCGCAAAATGCGTCATCGGTATTGGCGCCTGTGCTCTAACGGGGGGTATTCCCGGCATCGCTCACAGCTCTTTTGGGCACCATGCTGCTGCGGTGTATGGTGG
>CAYFWL010000110.1:0-6361 GCA_964346845.1 uncultured Eggerthellaceae bacterium
CGTGCGCTTTCCCCTCACCGTGTTTACGAGCCGCTTCCGCTTGAAGCCTCGCTTGAACCGCTTGAACCGCTTGAACCGCTACCGCTGCCTTCCGAGCTACTCGGGTTCTCGGGCTTGGTCGCGCCCGAATCGCTGGGCTTGTCGGAATCCGAAGGTTTGGGAGAATCAGCGGAATCTGTGGGCTTGGTCGTGTCGGAATCAGGTTTTTCTTCCTTCTTCTCATCCTCTTCCTTGGTTTCTTCCTCCTCGTCTTCCTCCTCTTCCTCTTTTACGCCGGTGTCCCAGACATGCTTGTATTCCGGAGCGGTGTAGGAGGGGAAGGAATGGGCAGGGGTGAAGGCCAAGGCGTTGTCCATGAATTGCTTGAACATGTCGTTGCAGCTGAGATTCTCGGAAGTTATCTGGCCAAAGCGGTCGCCAATCCAGCAGGCGCATACTAAATCGGGGGTATACCCAACCAAAGTATGGTCGTGGAAATCACTGGTGGTGCCAGTCTTGCCAGCAACCTCACGGCCACCTGCCAGGCGGGCGGAGGCGGCGGTACCGTCGCTTTGGGTGAAGACGGTCTTCAGAGCAGAGGTTACCGCGCCAGAAACCGACTCGCTTAAAACGCGTGTGCCTTCCTGCTGGTTCTCGTAGATAGACTCACCTTTGTTGTTCAGGATTTTGGTGACAACTACGGGATCATGGTATATGCCGTTGGCTGCCAGGGTGGCATAAGCGCTGGCCATCTCAAGAGGCGTGATGTCAAAAACACCCAGAGTGAGCGTATCGACGTTCATCAGGTCGCTCGTGTCAACACCGAGGCGCTTGCATACCTCGATGATGGATTGTCCGCCGAGATGTTCCTGCAATTGTACGTAGGCGGTGTTGGAAGAGACGGCCGTGGCGGATTGCAGAGAGCGGGTGCCGTAATTAATGCCGCCGTAATTTTCAACCGTGCCCAAGCCGCTCTTGAGTTTGTAAGGGGATGAGCAGTTAACCAGGGTGGCAGGGTCGATGCCCGCTTCAATAGCGGCGATGAGCGTGAACACCTTGAAGGCAGAACCGGTCGGGCGGCCTCCTTGGGCGGCAACGTTGAACTCATTGGCTTGGTAATCTTCGCCACCCACCATGGCCACCACGTAGCCATTGGAAGGATTGATTGCCACCAGTGCGGATTCAAGCCCATCTGCCATACGATCGGCTTGGTCGGCAACGGTCTGCTCGGCAATGTCCTGCGTATCCACGTCCAGTGTGGTGTAAATGCTGAGACCTCCCGCGAAGATGTCGTTCATGGAGTACTCGTTCAGAAGCCACGTGCGCACGTATGAAGTAAAGTAGGGGTAGCGATAGATGCCGTGATTGTCATCCGCAGGCTCTAGGTTCAAATTCAGCTCGCTGTTGACCGCCGCGGTGTATTCTTCTTGGCTGATATGCCCTAAGGTGAGCATGCGGTTCAAGACGATGTTGCGACGTTCCTTGCAGCCCTCGGGATTGTAAACCGGGTTCCAGTTAGAAGGGGATTGGGGAATGCCTGCCAGCGTGGCGGCTTCGGCAATGCTCAAATCTGATGCATGCTTGCTGAAGTAATGAAGCGATGCTGCTTCGATGCCATAAGCGCCATCGCCGTAGTTGATGGTGTTCAAATACATCAGCAGAATTTCGTCTTTAGAGTAATATTTCTCCATTTCAATGGCTAGATCGGCTTCACGGATCTTGCGTTCGAGCGAAATGGTGGTCATCTCATCGGCGAGAATGGTGTTGCGTACCAGCTGCTGGGTGATGGTGGAGGCGCCGGAAAATCCGCTACCGGTCAGATTGCCGATAAAGGCACGGACAATGCCGATGAGGTCAACGCCGTTATGCTCGTAAAAACGGCTGTCCTCGGTATCGATGGTGGCATCGATCAGCGTCTGCGAAACGCTGCTTATATCGGAAAGGGGTTCGCGGTTTTCCAGGCGAAACTGTGCAAGTATCGTTTCGCCATCGGCAGCATATACCGTGGATTTTTCCGAATAATTGAAGGCGTCAGATTCTACCACGCTCGGCAAATCCTTTGTCCAACCAGCGGTGACGCTGATAACGCTGCGAAACGCCACAATACCCACAAAGCAGATAGCAACAATGACAAAGAGAAGCACCCAAGCAGGTGCGTGTGTGCGCGTATGGCGCTGTTTTCTACGTGTATTCATAATGGGGTATACTACCACGAAGCAATTTTTAACATGTGGAGGTCCTCTGTTATGTCAGAAAAGATAGAATTACTCGCTCCTGCGGGCAACTTTGATGCATTGTGCGCTGCAGTAAGCGCCGGTGCGGATGCCGTCTATTTGGGTCTTGATTCCTTTAACGCCCGACGCGGTGCCGATAATTTCACCTTGGATACTTTGCGCGATGCCTGCGATTACGCCCATTTGCGCGGCGTGAACGTCTATCTTACTTTTAATACCATCGTCTTTCAGGAAGAGATGGACAAGGCCATGGAGACCATGCGTCAAGCGTATCGTGCCGGTGTGGATGCCTTCATCGTGCAGGACCTCGGTGTTGCCTCTGAGCTTTCCCGTACGCTTCCCTCGGCGCGCTTGCATATTTCAACGCAGATGAATACCCATAATCGCGCGGGCATCCGTGCAGCTCATCACCTGGGTGCGACGCGTGTCACCTTCGCTCGTGAGCTATCTTTGGAGCAGATTGCCTTCTTGTCGGTCGAAGCGAAAAACTTAGGGATGGAAACTGAAGTGTTCGCCCACGGAGCGCTGTGCGTGTGCTATTCCGGTCAATGCACTATGTCATCCCTTATCGGTGGTCGTTCAGCCAACCGGGGCACCTGCGCGCAACCGTGCCGTTTGCCCTACGAGCTGAAGAATAAGGCGGTTCGCAAAGCGCTGCCTGCGCCCGGTGAGCACCTGCTTTCCCCGAAGGATCTGTGTTCTATCGATATGCTCGACCAGCTTCTGGATGCGGGTGTAGCGTCTTTGAAGATTGAAGGACGCATGAAGTCTCCCGAGTATGTGTATGCGGTGACTTCCGTGTATCGGGCCGTGCTGGACCGTCTGCTGGCAGCTCGTGCGGCAGGGGAGGAAGGCGATGCTTGGCGTGCCACCGAAAAGGAACACTCCGTTTTGGACGAGGCTTTTAGTCGTGGCTTCACCACGGCGTATCTCTCCCACGAGCGGGGCAATGAGATCATGAGCTATCAGCGTCCCAACAACCGTGGTGTCTTTTTAGGGCGCGTGTCGCGCGTGGTGGTCGATTCCGCCTTCGTGCAGCTTGAAAAACCCCTGAATGTAGGCGATGTGGTGGAGATTTGGAACAAGAAGGGCCGTTCGGTATTCACCGTGAGCGATGTACGCCCCCTAAAGGATGGAAGCATTCGCTTGCCCTTCCCGAAAGGCGACAAGGCGGTGCGGTTCATCAAGGAAGGTGATCGCGTTTTCCGCGTGCGCAACGCCGCTGCCGCCTTTGAGGCCGATCCTTTCGAGCCCCGTATTGCGGTGGATGTGGCGTGCTCTCTTTTGCTCGGGCACCCTGCTTATCTGGCGGTGGAAGCATGCAGTCGCGTGGACGCTTACGGGGCGCCGCTGCGTGTGGAGCTTTTCGGCGATACGGTTGAGCGTGCTCGCACGAAGCCTGTTTCGGCGCAAGAGGTGAAAGAACACATCGATCGTTTGGGTCAGACGCCTTTCATCATCAATGAGTTCGATGTTCAGGTGGATGAAGCGGTGGGCATTGGCTTCTCCCTGATTCATCGTTTGCGCGCCCAGGCGTTGGAAGAGCTGGAGCGCCTCATGCTTTCCTCCACGCGCGATCGTTTTTTGCCGCGCGTGGACGACCCTCCAGCCTGCAAGCCCTCCCTGCTGAAGGGGTATGGGGTGTATGTGCGTGCCACCAATCCTGCCTGCGCGCGTGCCGCGAAACGGGCAGGAGCAAAGGTGGTGTACGTTCCCGCGCTCACCTATAAACCTGGCGAGGCCATCGTCGCTGGTCAGCGCAGCAGGACTGCCGAGCAGGCGAGCTATCCGCCGCAGCGCATTCCTCAGCTTCCTGTCGTTGATTACGATCTGCTCCCTTCGACCCGCGAGGCTGCTCGTCAGCTTGACGTATGGGAGTACGTAAAGGAAGGCGAGGTGGTCTTGGTAGAGAATTGGGGAGATGTGCACCGCGCATTGGAGGAAGGTGCCCAGGTCGAAGTGGGTTCCCATGTGCCCGTGGTCAACCGCTTCTCCCTGAATCAACTAGCTGGTTTGGGTGTTTCGCGCGTATGGCTTTCCCCTGAGCTCACCTTAAGTCAGATTGAGGATTTAGGGAAGGATCGCCCTTCGGTTCCTCTCGGCATTACCCTCATTGGTCGTGCGGAGCTTATGACCACCGAGCACTGCCTGCTTATGAGCCAGGGACCCTGCGATGAGAATTGCGAGGAATGCCCTCGTCGTAAGAGTCCTCACTACGTGGTTGATCGCAAGGGCTTTGAGTTCCCGGTGATAACGGATGCATTGGGTCGAAGCCATATATATAATAGTGTAGAGCTCGATATCGCCCACATGGTGCCCGAGCTTATCGCTGCTGGTGTGACCACCTTTATGGTGGACGCCACCATGATGAACGTGGAGGAAACCGTCCAAGCTGTAGGCCGTGCGGTACGTGCGCTGGAAATCGGTCGCCGCGACGGCAACAGAGTCGCCAAGGCCTCTGGCGCCACAACAGGCCATCTCTTCCGTGCCGTTGAGTAGGAAAAACCGTAGAAACTCTCAGTTGAATTGACCGTCATGGTGTGAAGTCGTACCATGCACCAGTTACTTATATTCAATGATGGAGGACGTTCATGGGTATTTATGAAGAGCTTCAGGAGCGTGGGCTGATTGCTCAGGTGACCGATGAAGAAGAGATCAGGGATTTGATCAACAGCGGCGGCGCTCGTTTCTATATCGGTTTCGACCCTACGGCTGACTCCCTGCACGTTGGTCACTTTATGGCATTGTGCCTCATGAAGCGCTTGCAGATGGCGGGCAATAAGCCGATTGTTCTCTTGGGTGGCGGTACGGGCATGATCGGTGACCCCAGCGGTCGCACCGACATGCGTTCCATGATGACGCCTGAAACCATTCAACACAACTGCGACTGCTTCCAGGAGCAGATCGGGCGCTTCATCGAGTTCGGCGAGGACAAGGCTCTCGTGGTGAACAATGCCGACTGGCTGCTGGATTTGAAGTTCGTGGACATGCTGCGTGAGGTGGGCCCCTATTTCAGCGTTAACAATATGCTGCGCGCTGAGTGCTACAAGCAGCGTATGGAGCGCGGTCTTTCCTTCTTTGAGTTCAACTACATGATCATGCAGTCCTACGACTTCTATTACCTGCATCAGAACTACGGCTGCAACATGCAATTCGGCGGTAACGATCAGTGGTCCAACATGCTGGGTGGCACGGAGCTTATCCGCAAGAAGACCGGCGACGATGCCTATGCTATGACCATCACCTTGCTGTTGAACAGCGAGGGCAAGAAGATGGGCAAGACCCAGAAGGGTGCCGTTTGGCTGGATCCCAACAAGACGTCCCCCTTCGAGTTCTACCAGTATTGGCGCAATGTGGCTGACGATGACGTCATGAAGTGCATCCGCATGCTGACCTTTGTCCCCTTGGATGAGATTGCCCAGATGGAGCAGTGGGATGATTCTCGCATCAATGAAAAGAAGGAAGTTCTTGCCTTTGAGCTGACCGCCCTGGTTCATGGGGAAGAAGAGGCAAAGAAGGCCCAGGATGCTGCCCGTGCTATCTTCGGCGGCGCCGGCGACAGCGAGAATATGCCCAGCACCCAGGTTCCCGCCGATATGCTGGAAGACGATTCTGCCAATATTGTCGATCTGCTGATCCTAGCCGGCTTGGTAAAGAGCAAGTCCGAAGCGCGTAAGCTGATTCAGCAGAATGGTGTCAGCGTGGGCGGCGAATCGGTGGCGTCCCATGAGGATCGGGTAAGTCGCGCCCAGCTGGAAGAAGGTGCCATTGTTCGTAAGGGCAAGAAGGTATTTCGCAAGTTCTTGCTTGCTTAGATCCTTACACAATGTGCTGTAACCGGGAAACACGAGGTTCGACCTCGTGTTTCTTTTTATAGGGCCTCCAGAATGACCTGCTGGGCCGCCTGCAAGGGAAAAAATAAAGAAAAAGTTCTTGCATTCACCGGCAGTGGTGTGTACTATAACCAAGCTGCTTTGCGAGGAACGGAAACGCTCCAGTCGCGAACGGCAGGAAAGAAGAAATTCTTGAAATTGTTCTTGACAGCATGTCGGAAAAGATGATAACATTTCTTATTGCGCCGCGAGAGCGGCATGCGGGGCAACCGGCCCCGGCACCTTGAGAACCGGATACTGTGACGAATGGATTTT
>CAYFWL010000111.1:0-5482 GCA_964346845.1 uncultured Eggerthellaceae bacterium
GCATATAGTTCTGGGCAGAGCGGAGCAGGCTCTTAAAAGTCCCAGTGCAGAAGAGTACGAGCTCCGATGTTGCTGCACCAAGGTCTTCGAGGGCGACCTTCGCCTCTTCCACCGCCGCCACCGCATCGGTCGCAGCGGTAGAGCCAGAAAACGTCTTTGCTTTGACAGTGCCAGCGTTTTCCGCCATGTTTGCGAAGCGGATCGCATCAACTTCTGGAACAACTTTCTGGCGCATGAACTCTGCCATAAGATTAGCGGAGACGATCCATGCGCGCTCTTCGTCGTCTACCTTGTCGATGGAGAACTCGCGGCCACGGTCGCACTGCATCTGATAAGGCGACCAGGAAAGGTCGATAGCTCCCTTTGGGAACCCATTTGCGCGGCTATAATCGCCAAGGCCGTCCATTGTCAGCGTAGGAATCTCGATTTTGCCTCCGCCGTAGTACTCGCCGATTAGGTCCTGATTCATGTTGAGGACGCTTGTCAGCGTCTCGCGCTCGATAATTGCGTCGAGGCGAGTCGTATATTTTTCAACAACGTTTCCAATGCTCATTAGTTTTTCTCCTTAATCCCGAACGCTCTGTCGAGCTTCTTGTCGAAGTCTTCGACCGACGCTCCGGCAGGCTTCCCGCCTGTTTTTCCGCTGACCTTGGAACCAAACAACCACGGGCGTGCCTCCTTTAACTTCGCTACGTCGTTATCGAAGTCAGCAAATACAGCTTTTGCCATCTTTACATCAAGGCACCCCGCCATTTCAAGCTTGTGAGCAATAGCCTCGTCAGCCATTTTCTTCTCAAGCTCCTCGACCTTCGCTGCCATTTCCTTGCGCCCTTCTTCTGACTTGCTCATTTCGGCAATCTGCTCCTTAAGCGCGGAAATCTGATCGTTCAGCTCATTCACTTCGCGATCATGGCGTTCCTTGTTGATGCCTTGCTGCCCGTGGCTGTCTTTGACTTCGTCTGCCTGGCCTGCACCTTCTGCGCCTTGTTGGCTTTCGGTCTCGGCTTCGTCTTGCTCTTTGTTCTCGGTCAGTTCTTCGGTCTCGTCTGCCATTTTTTCTGTTTCCTTTCCTAGCGTTTGTTTGCGCGGTTCACATCCGCTCGTAGGTTGGTTTTTTGCGCTATCCCAAGCACTGACAGATTACCAAGCGTGTCACAAGTAAAAAGGGCGCTACGTGCGCCCCTCGAGATACTTTCTTATTAGCCGCATCGCGCTTTCCGACCCGACGCAAACGTACGCGCAGTACCCTTGCTCGCGTAGCAGAGAGAGCCATTTTATTTGCTTTTCGGTTGGTTTATTCTTGCCTGCTTTCATCTCGATGAACAGGCCGTGATATTGTCCGCACGCAACTGGAACGAACAGATCCGGCACGCCCGCTCTCACTCCTTGCCGCTTAAGATGCGCTGCCTCGGATGCTTTTCGTTTTCCGCCGTTCGGTATGTGAAATATCGGTATTTTGAGAATATCGCAGTACTCTACGACGGCTTCCTGCTCCTGTGCCTCTGTCATCTTTCTATTCTGCCCGCCTCGTCATCTCCTAGGATGTGGAGGTTGCCAGATTTCAGTCCGATGAGTATCGGGACTCCGCTTTTCGACTCTGCAACTTTGTACACGTCTCCGCCATCAAGCTTCCCAACGTACTCCGCGTTATCAAAGCCGAGTCTGCGAGCGACACTGTCAATATCTGAAACCGTGAACCTCGGCATCGATTCGTTGTACACTGCTTCACGCCATCGAGCTCTGCGTGTGAACGGGTAACGCTCGACAATTTCGCGTATCTGTTTTTGGCTCGCTGATATTGTCTTGGAGACATCGGAACTGTCCATGCCCTGGCTTTCTAGAAGCCGCTTCGCTCGTTTTGCCTTTCGTATTCCGTTTTCCAGCGCCCGCTGCTTTGACACTACCGCGCGCGCTTGTTCTGGTGTGTAGCCTGTACCTTCTAGTGGATCGGCAAACACCTTTTGCTTTCCCTCATGGTAGAGCGCTATCGTATGCCCGCAGTTGTAACCGGCGATACCGTTAACTGGGTCGCCAACATGGCACGCCTCATAGTAGTTTTGATACTTACCCGACCCAACGAGCTGGTATACTTTGCCCTGCCATTCCTGATGGCTCGGCCTTGGGTTTACAGTAGTTGACACTTCCACAAGACCCACGCCGGTCTTTGTCGCTATGTCGATAGTTTGCGACAGTTGGCGCTCACGCATGGCATCGTTCATGTGCATTCTAACCCCGACATCAACTGGAACATTGCGTCCGTTTGACGTTGTGTAAGCGGCGATTCCAGTTTTTCCAAGAGATTCTACGGCTTCTTTTTGCGCTGCTTTCATGCCGATTGTGCGAGCCCTGGTGCCAGCGTTAACGGCTGCTGGATAGTATACGCTTGCCGCATTCGCTGCCATGTTCCCTAGCATAGCGTTGATGTTCCCATATGCGGTATTTGCCGCGTCATCCAAGTAGGTCATTAGCCGCTCCGACCGAGAATGCTTCCGCTATGTCTTCAAAAATTGCCTTTTTAATCCGCTTGTTCCTTCTGGCTATCAATGTTACGGCACGCGCTCGTATTGTTTCCGCACGGCGTGCAATATCATATTCATCTGTCTCGTATCCCGGAAGCTCTGACGCGCACAGTTTTAGCAGCTCGTCTTCAAGAAGTGAAATCTCTTTCAACGTGCGCGTGTACAGCGAATCTTTCTGCGCCTCCGTAAGCATGCCTACTCACCAAATACATCAATAGTCCCAGAGCTGGGCACGTTAGCCTTTGCCGTCTCTTCATCCTCCCCGTACCATTTAGCGCGGAACTCCCACGCATTCATCGTCACGCCAACTTCTGCCAGGTCAGCGGCTTTTTTTGACATTGTGTCGGTGATGATGGAGTCATCGAACGAGACTCGAACCTCTTCGGGATCGTTCAGACTCTCGCCAAGAACTTCGCGTGCCACTGTAATTATCGAGCGGATTAGCGTTTCGATGCTTCCGCCTATTAGGCTTTCATGCCTGTGGATGTTTCTCATGAGTGCCGAGTTGTCGCTCGAAACTTCCGTTGCGGTCCTTATGCCTCCGGTCTTATCAATGTCAAAATACTGCGATCCGAAGCCACAAACGTCTCCCATCGTCTGCACCGCTAGTCTGTATGCCGCGACTTGCGCCTCGGTTCTCATCGCTGGCGCAAATTCCTTAATGTTCTCGTCAGTTGCTGACACCTTACGGTAAATCGTCGCATCTTCTTTGCCGAACGGAATTAGCGACCCGACACCGTTCCCACCGCCTTCAAACATCATGTCAGACATGAAAATTCGCATCTTTGCCAGGTCTACTTCGTTGAATATCGCGTCGTATGCCAGGTCTACGCTTTGCAGAACGTCTACGTGTTCGGCAAAAACGCTTTGACCGTATGGCGAGAAGTCAACGTATCTGTTCTTGATAGAAGGCTTCACGATTGCGAAAGTCGGGGTACTGCACTTTGTTTCCAGCTCGTTTGCAATGCCATCCACGTCAACAGCTTTTCCGTCTTCTTCGAACAGCACTGTCTTTATGACATACCCCGAATTGCCTTTTGCATGGATCTGAAGCTGGTCAAACCACTTGCCATCAATCACGGTCTTTGTCGCAAACGCGCACTCGCTTACGCCACCTTCATCCCACGAAAGCGGAACGATCATACGCGCATCGTATCTACGGGCCTTGATTTTCTTTTCGTCAATATCTACCCATAGCGCCCATGCGGAAGTTCCGAGGGCGAATGCATCTGACACGAGCTCTTGCGCCAACCCGTAGAAATTCTCTTTGTTCTCCCATATGTAGAGCCATTCGTTTACGGCCTCGTCTGAGGTTATAATCTGCGTGTCATCGTTCATTATGAGCGATGACCACTCGTCCGAAACACGCCTTGCGGGCTTTATGCTCCTGCGATGAACACGATACTTCGTTTCGCCGTCCATTGCGGTGTAGTCCCAAAACTCCCCATCCGCGTGCAGAATGGCGTACCACTCGTTAATCTTTCCGCGCATATCGTCCCACGAAATCTGGTACCCGAGCTTTTTAAGGTAGTTTTTCGCGCATGTTGGGATGTCGTATTGAAGCATCAGCTCGCCTTTCCCTTAATGACCTCATTCATCATCGCGTACCTAACAGCATCTATGCTGTGGTCGTTCCCGTCGTTGAAATCGTCAATCCAGTTGCCATCTTTATCCTTGGCATATTCGCAAAGCGTGAACTCCTCGTATGTCAGCGGGCACCTCGCGGGGTCTATAACAATTTCCCGCAACCCGGCAAGCCACTCGTACGACAACTTGCGCATGTTGCCCTTCTTCGCTGGCCGTGCGTTGAGGCCGAATTGCCGCCTATACACGCCCATGTGCGTCTTTCCATCCGGTGTATCGTCGCACCATATCGGCTCGTTGTGGAACACATCAGCACCGTTTTCCGCCCATGTCAGGGACGTTTGAACTATACGCGCGGTGTCACTGGGGAGCGTCCTATTGCGCGAATGCTCCTCGAAGATGATAAGCCTGCGCTCACCAGGTTGCCACTCGGCCCGCACAAATCGCCACGGATCTGGGAACCAACCCCAGTCTATGCCGTTTCGATGATTGTCGAACGTCCTTATTTCCGCGTCGCTCACGGCCCTTCCGTCGATGTTATCGAATACGCTGCCGCCAGTTCCTGTAATCTCGCCGAGCATTTCCCAGCGGTAGTGCGCTTCGTTAGTCTGCTTGTCATACTCTGCCTGCGCTAGAAAACCGTATCCGAGCCAGTCAGCGCATCCGCTTTCCACTACGTCCAGGTACGTTGAATGGTTGACCACGCACACCGGTTTCCTCTCCATCTCGATGGCCTTTTTGTTCACCCAGTTCCATAGCGTCTTCGGCGGGTTGTAACTAAAGAAAGTCCAAAACCTATCCCCGCCGCGCCGTAGCGACTTTAGGACACTCATAACGTCATCCCAGCCACGCATCTGGTCTAGTTCCTCGAACCATACGATGGCGCAGTAGCCGATGCGGAACTTCACGCCCTTATCTTTTTTCGGATCGTCTAGTCCCTTGAACACAATCCGCTGGCCAGTCGGTTTGTATGTGTATTCCATTGGACTTGTAGTGGCTCTGAAGTAGTCCCAAAGGCCAAGCTCCCCTATTGCCCACCCAACTTGCGCGTATACGCTGTCTCGCAACGTGTTGCCGAATCGTCGGTATATAACCGCGTTGGTATCCTTGAAGCTAACGATAAGAAGCACGATGCAAATGCTTATGAAGCTCGATTTGGTGGAGCCGCGCCCACCTTTTAGCCAGAACTCGCCTGTGCCAGAAAACACCGCGTTAAACAGGTTGTCAAACGCCCTGATTACTAGACTCGCAACGTTTACTCGCTTCATTTTCCGCTCCGTTCAAATACGAAGGTCGGCACCTCACCCTCTTGCGCCTCGTTCGCATTCGTGAATACGTGGCGCGAATACTGCTCTGGCCTCTTGCGTTCCAAGAGCCAC
>CAYFWL010000111.1:5492-6323 GCA_964346845.1 uncultured Eggerthellaceae bacterium
AGCCACGCAGCGGCCTTCCAGTCGCGTTCCATCGCGGCCTTTACGATGATGCCCTCAAGGCTTGCGTAATATTCGGCTTCAACCCTTTTTAAGGCTTGGGCAAGTTGTGATTGGTTTTCGGATTTCGGATGGTTTATCCATTTGCTAAACGTGTCGGCGCGTACCCCTAGCCGCGCCGCTATATCCTTATCCAACGCTCCATTGCGCTTCAACTTCACGGCTATATCAATAGCATCTTTCGTGCATTTTGCTCGTGTCACGTGCTACCTCCCTATGATTGGAATAGTAGCTTGTGTGTCACGTTGTCGCCTATTTTACTCTGCTAAAATTCATTATGCACGGTTTTGTTGTCCTCCGTGCATAATGAAGAGGGCCGCCCGATCCGCAGCCCTCTTTGATTTACTCTCTTTCGAATTTCGGCATTTCCGCGCCTATTACTTTCATCAGCGCTTCAATTGCCTCCTTTGGCGTTTTGCCCTCATCATTGAGCTGTGGTTGCTCCATGCTTTCTCCTTTCCTCCTCCGCAATTATCCCATTCGCGCCACACGTAAGAAGCCGCCCTGATGGACGGCTTCCCCAGAAAGGAGGTGCTATGGACACCGCCTATATTATCCCCGCGCGTCACCGCTCGCATACCTCGCGCCATTCTGCCAGGTCGCCGCCGCCCGGTCGGTGCCAGTGCGTCTGGCGTTTGCAGCGCGAGCAGTACACGCGGAACCGCGTCCGCCTGCCGTTGCTCACCTTCTGCCGCTCGGGAACCGCTCCGCACGCACAGCGCTGTATGGCCGTTTTCATCGGTCGATCACCGCCCCACACCTCGGGCAGACGTT
>CAYFWL010000112.1:0-3560 GCA_964346845.1 uncultured Eggerthellaceae bacterium
CGGGCCGACCTTGCTCGCGGCCTGGGAATCGAAGCCGACCACCGTCGGCTCGTCGGGCAACGATTTCACCTACGGCACCTATGGCGGCGTTGCCGACGTGATCGATGGCGGCACCGGCAACGACACGCTTCTGGGCAGCAACGGCATCGACACCTCGTCCTCGAAGGAAGTGGCTGTGGGTAAGTCCACCAAGGGTGTCATTGGCAGGATGGTCCCTGTTGTCATTGACGGCAATACGCACTACTATGTCACCTTGGAAGGCGCTAAGACGATGTATGATTTCTCGGTGGCGGCGCTGCCCGAAGTCATCCTGTATGAGGTGGGTGATTCGGTATCGTTTGCCTACGTTGAGGATGCCACACCCTACGTCGTTCAGTCTATCGACTAAACGCTAACGGCACGAGTAACCGCTACGCATCGTTGGGACTCCGGCGATGCGTAGTGCTTTAAAGAAGCATTGAGAGCGAGTATTTTCATGAAGCAATACGTCACTGAAAACGAGGTGCGTCGCATGGCGGAATATGCGCGCATCGGTTTGGCCGAAGAAGAAGTAGCCTCCATGACTGTTGACCTGAACAGCGTCATCGAGACGTTGCGGCCTATCACTGAGTACGACTTAGAAGGGGTGGAGCCTACGTTTCATCCTATTGGGAGCCTCTCTAACGTCATGCGTGAAGACGTGGAAGGTGAGAGCTTTTCCCAGGAGACAGCCCTGATGAACGCCCCGGCGCAGCAGGATGGTTGTTTTCTGATTCCCTCGATTCTGGGTGAGGGGGGCGATTGCTAATGGATCATTTTGCCCTGATGGATGTGGCCGCTATTCAGGCGGGTTTGCGTGCGCGGGATTTTACCGCACGTGAAGTAGCGGAAGATGCCCTGGCACGCATTGCCGCAAGCGATACCCAGGTGCACGCCTTTCTGGAAACCTGTCCCGAGCTTGCTTTTGCGGCAGCCGATCGTGTTGATGCCGCCCTTGCAGCGGGCGATATATCCCAGGCGGGCATTCTTGCGGGCGTGCCCGTTGCCTTCAAGGACAACATGAACCTGGCGGGTACCCATACTACCTGTGCGAGCCGCATGCTGGAAAACTATGTCTCGCCCTATACGGCTACCTGCGTAAAACGCATCATCGACCAGGGCGCTCTTCCCTTAGGCAAGCTGAATATGGATGAGTTTGCCTTCGGGTCATCCACCGAGACCTCCGCTTTTGGCTGCACGCGCAACCCCTGGGATTTGAGCCGTGTTCCCGGTGGTTCTTCAGGCGGGTCTGCCGCTGCCGTAGCTGCGGGTATGTGCACGATGACACTGGGTTCCGACACGGGTGGCTCCATCCGCCAGCCCGGGAGCTTTTGTGGCGTTGTTGCCGTGAAACCCACCTACGGCGTGGTTTCCCGTTACGGCGTGGTTGCCTTTGGGAGCTCGCTTGATCAGGTAGGTCCCCTGACGCGCACGGTGCGCGATGCTGCTTTGTCGCTTAATGCTTTGGCGGGTCGTGATGCGCTCGATTGCACGAGCCAGGACGTGACGAGCGATTTCACCGCCGCACTGGACCAAGACGTGGCAGGTATGCGCATTGGCGTGGTTCCCGAATTCATGGAGGCCGTGGGCTTATCCTCGGAGGTCAAGACTAAGATTCACGAGGTGCTGACCAAGCTGGAAGAAGCGGGGGCTCAGCTCGTGGAAGTGGCGCTTCCCAATGTGCACGCGGCTATTTCCGCGTATTACGTTATCGCGCCGTGTGAGGCTTTCAGTAACTTGTCCCGCTTCGATTCGGTGCGTTACGGTTATCGCGCTGAGGGGCACAACGATTTGGGCGGGCAGTACGAAGCCAGCCGTGCGGGGGGGTTTGGCGTAGAGGCGCGTCGGCGTATTCTCTTGGGCAGCTACCTGCTTTCTTCAGGGATTTATGACAGGTACTACTATCCGGCGCAGCAGGTGCGTACGCTGATTACCCAGGATTACCGGCATGCGTTTGAACAGGTGGATTGCATCGTTTCCCCCGCTGCTCCCCGTGTTGCCTTCACGCTCGGTGAGATTTCCGACCCTGCTTCTATGTATCTGTCCGACATGTATACCATTTCCATCAACATCGCGGGCAATGGTGGTATGAGCATGCCCGTCGGCCTGGGCGTCGATTCCCACCTACCCATAGGAGCTCAGATTATCGCTCCGGCATTCAAGGATGAAAACATGATTCGTGTGGCTGCTTCTCTGGAGCACATCTATGGAAGCGCTCCGGTGGCTCCTGCTTTTGCGGTGCAGGATTTGAAAGGGGGTGCTGCTCGATGAAGAAGCTCGAAGAGGTTTTAAAAGAGTGGGAGGCCGTTATCGGCTTGGAGATTCACGCTGAGCTGACCACGCTTATCACCAAGATGTTCTGTGGGTGCAAGCTGGAATTTGGTGCTGATCCTAACACGCATACCTGCCCGGTGTGCCTCGGCTTGCCCGGCGCTTTGCCCGTGCCCAATAAAGCCGCCATCGAGAGCATCGTGCTTGCCGGTTTGGCGACCAACTGCGCTATCGAGAAGCACTCTATGTTCTATCGCAAGAACTATATGTATCCCGACATGGCCAAAAACTTTCAGACTACGCAAGGCCCCATTGCCTTCTGCATGCGGGGGCATCTCGATCTTGTCGTGGATGGCGCTGCGGCAAAAGAGCGTGTGGACCTGGCGGGGCTTGACGTGGGTGCGACTCGCGGCGCGGTAACGCGCACGGAAGAGGGCTATGTGGTGCGGGTGGGCATCACGCGCATCCATATGGAAGAAGATGCGGGCAAGATGGTGCATGTGGGCGGCGGCGAGGGCCGTATTGCCGGTGCAACCCATTCGCTGGTTGACTACAATCGGGCGGGTACGCCGCTGATTGAGCTGGTCACCGAACCCGAACTGCGCACTCCCGAAGAAGCACGTCTGTTCATGCAGAAATTGCGTCAGATTTACGTGACGCTCGGTATTTCCGACTGCTCGATGGAAGAGGGCAGCATGCGCTGTGATGGCAATGTTTCGCTGCGTCGACGTGGCGCTACGGAATTCGGTACCAAGACCGAGCTGAAAAACATGAACAGCTTCAAGAACCTTCACGACGGTTTGGCATATGAAATTTGCCGTCAAGCCGAAGTGCTGGAGAGCGGGGGCTTCATCCGCCAGGAGACGCGCCACTGGGATCCCAGCGCCAAACGCACCATTGTCATGCGTGTGAAAGAAACTGCCGATGACTATCGACTGTTCCCTGAACCTGATTTGGCGCCATACGATTTGACTGATGAGTGGATTGAAGGGGTTCGCGCAAAGCTTCCTGAACTTCCTGATCAAAAGGCTCTGCGCTATCAGGATTCCTTTGGTCTTTCTGCCTATGACGCACGAACCATTGTGGAGCATCAGGAGCTAACCGCCCTCTTTGAGCAGGCCATGCTTGTCTGCGGCGCCGATGCCGTGGCGTTGGCAAAGCCGGTAGTCAATATGCTGAGCAACGAGCTTGCTGCATATCTGAACGCGCATGCCGATTTCGAGCTTCCTGAAAGCGCTTTGACGCCAGAGCGCCGTGTTGCCTTGGTAAGG
>CAYFWL010000112.1:3570-6286 GCA_964346845.1 uncultured Eggerthellaceae bacterium
AAGCAGGGCAAGGAAGTGCTGCTTGCCGTCATCGAGGAAGACAAGGATCCCGGAGTCATTATTGAGGCACGTGGCCTGAAGCAGGTTTCTGACGCAGGTGCCCTTGAGGCAGTCGTGGATGCCGTCATTGCCCAAAACCCCGATCAGGTTGAAAAATACCGGGGCGGTAACACCAAAGTGATCGGCTTTTTCGTGGGACAGTGCATGAAGCAGATGAAGGGTCAGGGCAACCCGAAACTGCTCAATGAGCTTTTGGTAAAGAAGCTGAATGGTTAATGGCTCACGATGCATTCACTGATATGGGTTTTGCCAAGCCCGACCATGATCGTGCGCGTCGCCAGGGCGTGGGCGAAGTGGTGTATGGTGAAGGTAAGATGGCACAGCAGATTGCCGCTATTTGCCATGCTCTTTTGGAAGGCGGGCAGAAGCGCGTGCTCGTTACGCGGGTTGATGACGAGAAGATGGCTGTTCTGGGGGGGCTTTTCGCGCAAGAAGCTTGCGAGGTCTTTCCCCAGGCGCATCTCTTTGTGGCGGGGAGTTTGCCTGAGCCACGTCAGCGTATCGGCAAGGTGGCCGTTGTTGTTGCCGGCACGAGCGATGTGCCGGTAGCGGAGGAGGCTGCCCTTACGGCAGAGTTTTTGGGTGCCCGGGTGGAGCGCGTGTACGACGTGGGTGTCGCGGGCCTGCATCGGCTTTTAGCATGCGCTCCGCAGTTTCAGGATGCAACGGTCATTATTGCGGTGGCGGGCATGGAGGGCGCGCTTCCTTCGGTGGTGGCGGGCATGGTGTCGTGTCCGGTTATCGCGGTGCCCACCAGTATCGGTTACGGTGCTGCCTTCGAAGGTCTCGCTGCGCTGTTGGGCATGCTGAACAGCTGCGCGAGCGGCGTGTCCGTGGTGAATATCGACAACGGGTTTGGCGCAGGCTACCAGGCGAGCCTTATCAACCGGCAAAGCGTAGGGTAAGGCGTCTTGTTGCACAAAATCGCACGCTTTGGGAATCTTCCGAGGCTTTGGCGCGAGCTTGTCTGTGCGTTTCCCCAGGTCAGAAAAATTCAAACTTCCATCCCGGAAAGAAAACCACGCCCTTGTGTTCCCAAAGCGTGCGATTTTGTGCAGCAAACGAGATTTCGAGCTTGCGTCAAGCCTTTTCGAATAGGCGTTGCGTCAAATCGCTGCCATAAAGAACCTGCTGCCTGAGAGCGTGTTTGCGCATGTGAAATGTGGGAGAATCCCAACGGTGCCTTTCGTGCGTATGCTTGCATATGGTTTGCGCAACGCGATCCATTTCACGCTCATGGTAAAGTTGATCATGGGTGAGGGACACAACGGTCCAACCTTCAAGCGCAAGGGCGTTGCGCTTCTTTGAATCCAAAGCGATTCCTTGTGCGTTGGCGTGAAAAAGGTCGCTGTCGTATTCGATTGCGACTTTATGGCTCTGGATTGCCATATCGACTACGTAAAATCGCCTACTTGCCACGGTAGTGCTTTTCGAGTAATGTCTACGCGTACATTGAGCTTGATGTCGCGTATACCGTATCCGCCAAATTTACCCGAAAGGCACGTAAGGAGACTTGCTTTCGTGGTAAGGGGATCGCGCTGCTCAAAACCCTTGGATGACCAGGGAGAATAAAAATAGGTGCCACAAAGAGCATATCCGAACTCAACGAGGGTGATCGTATCTAAATCGCGCGCCATCTGAATAAACGTCAGCTCGGGAGAAGCTATAGAGACCATTGCGTTTATTCGGACAAAAGCGCCTGATGGGAAATGGTTTGTAGGGGTTCGAAAACGAAGAGATGGCTTGCTGCGCCGATTGATGTTTCCCGTGAGCGCTTCGTAGAAGGGGAGGCTTGGATAAAGAGAGCTCAGCGTATCGAGGCACGCTGCAGCGCTTGCTTCTGCCTCGCGAACATTGCCCGCAGCGCATACAGCACCACGGCGGGCTTGAGCATGAAGCCAGTGATGCGCTGCTGTACTATGTCCTGCGTAAACGACCATGTTCATACGTTAGCGCATTTCACGCGTTGGAGCTGTTGCGCAACACCCCCCATGCATAAAATTTTATCGATGACAGAGGTTTTTGTGACAAAGGGACAGGTCATTTGTCATAAAATTTGCAACTCCTATACGGCATTATCTCCTGAGGCAGCTCTTAGTCTTGATGCCGCCAACATCTCCTGAGGCAGCTTTTGTTTTCGATATGCAATAATGGGCACGTTAAATGATCAGAAAGGTTGAGCATGGGGAAATCCCTCTATTTGGAATGCAGCGCTGGCATAAGTGGTGACATGACGGTTGCGGCGTTGTTGGATGCAGGTGCGCGGGAAGAAAAACTACGTGCCGTCTTGGACACTTTGCCGGTGCAGGGTTTTACTGTTGAGATCAGCCGCGTTCAGAAATCGGGGCTCGATGCTTGTGATTTCAACGTGGTGCTGGACGAGTCACACGAGAACCACGACCACGACATGGCTTATCTGTATGGGCATGCGCACGGTGAGGTCGGATACGAACATGAGTGTGCGTGCGAATCTGATGGGTGCGAACACGGGTGTGGCGGGCATGGGCATGAACACGAGCACGAGCGGGACGGGCATGGGCGCAACGTACACCCGCACGACGTGCATGAGCACGCGCAGGGCGGGCGCGGTCATCATCATGAGCGGAACCGCCATCGCGAGGGAGAAGGCCATGGTGGCTATAAGAGCCATCCTTGC
>CAYFWL010000113.1:0-6180 GCA_964346845.1 uncultured Eggerthellaceae bacterium
ACAAACGACCTGTCCCCCTGTCACAAGCCCGCCGTTGAAGCACCTCTCATCACTCCCGATGGGGCAGGTACTCGATGAAACGTTGCAGCGCCAAAGACGAACGATCTTTGCCACGAAACGCCAGGCAGATATCACGATACACCGGTTTGTCCAGGGGCAGCGCGACTACATTGTAGGGACAACGGCGTAGAATCATCTCAGTCAAAATACTCACACCCAGCCCCTTTTCCACCATAGCCATGATGGCATAATCGTCCCAGGTAGTGAAGTTCACGCGAGGCCGCACGCCGTGCTCTTTGAGAATGGCGTCGACTTCGGCACCAGCGCCTTTTTCCAGGATCATAAAGGGCTCGTTTTCCAGTGCAGCCAGGGGAAACTTCTCTTCCCCTGCCAAGGGATGCTCTGCAGGGAGCACCGCCATCATCTGGTCGCGTTCCAGCAACACCGTCTCAAGCGATGCGTGCACGGGCAACGGAATGAAGCCGCAGTCAACGCGGCCTTCCAAGATCCAGCGCTCGATTTCCGTATAGTCACCTAAAAGAATTTCGTAGGCGATATTGGGGTACGCCGTCTGGAAGTCCTTGATGATATTGGGCAACCATTGACTGGCGCCGCTTGAGAAGGTAGCGATGCGGATGAGGCCCGACTGCAGCCCTCGCACCTCATCAACGGCCATGAGCAACTTCTCGTACTCTTCGCATAAACTCTTGGCGTAAGGCAAAATGCGCGCTCCATCGGTGGTTAGGCGCACACCGCCTTTATGCCGTTCGAGGAGGTTTACCGACCACTCCTGCTCAAGATCGGAAATCATTCTGCTCACACCGCTCTGAGAGTAGTGCAGCGCTTCAGAAGCTCTCGTGAAGGATCCATAGTCAACGGTGGCCACAAACGCCTGGTATTTCTGCAAATTTGCTTCCAACGTGCCTTCCTTCGAGCTACGCGCGCCTTAAAAACGCCCATCAATCACAATTTGTAATAGATTACCTGCAATATACTCATTTTTGGAATGATACCAGTTGTGAAACAATGGCACGCGGAAAAAAGCATTTCGACTGCGCGGGGGAAACGCGCGCATAAGGTGAGGGGGGATAAATATGGAACGTTCAACTGTTGAGCTGATCGTATTTATCGTATACCTGGTTTGCATGCTGGGTATTGGTGTGTTCTTCTTCGTAAAATCAAAAAGTGGAGGTGATAAAGAGTACTTCCTCGGCGGCCGTCAGATGGGTCCCTTTGTTACGGCGCTTTCCGCTGGCACCGCCGACATGAGCGCTTGGGTTCTCATGGGGCTCCCCGCCAGCATTTACGCGCTGGGTATGGGACAGATTTGGATCCCCATCGGCTTGGCGCTGGGGTACAGCATCAGCTGGCTGTTTGAGGCACCGCGCCTGCGTAAGTTTTCTATCGTAGCTAACGACGCTATCACCATCCCCCAGTACCTGACCAATCGCTTTAAGAGCGCTTCCATGACGCTGCAAATTGTCTGTGCCATCATTTTCCTGATTGCCTATACCGTCTATGCAGCCTCTTCTATCAAGGCATGCGGCATCTTGTTCAACTCTGTTGCCGGCATCGATTCTAACGTGGCCATGTACGTTGCAGCTCTCATTACCATTGGCTATGTGTTTATGGGCGGATTCAAGGCGTCGTGCTGGACCGACTTCTTCCAAGGCCTGCTGATGCTGGCCGCCATGATGCTCGCCCCCATCTTCGCCTTGCTGATGATGGATTCCGCCGGTGTGGGCACCACGTACCCCGAAGGCTACTTCACCGTTCTCACCTCGTGGCAGGATATTCTCTCTGGCCTGGCATGGGGTCTTGGCTACTTCGGTATGCCCCACATCATCGTTCGCTTCATGAGCCTGCGTTCCCAGAAGGAAATGAAAAAATCTGCCGTTATTGGTATCAGCTGGACCGTTCTCATCCTTATCTTCGCCGCCCTCATCGGCATCATCGGCCGCTCGTTTCTGGGCTATGACCCCGTTATCGAGAAAGACTCCCTGGTATTCATTCTGATGGTTCGTGCCATCTTCCCTGCTGTTGTTTCTGGAGTCTTGCTGGCAGCCATCCTCGCTGCTTCTATGTCTACCGCATCCGCCCAGATGCTCTCTGCTGCGTCTGCCTTGGCAGCTGACGTATACAAGCCCATCTTCCGCAAGGGCAATGCCAGCGAAACCGAGATGTTCTGGATGAGCCGTTGTGCTGTTATCCTCATCTCTGTTGTAGCCGTAGCTATCGCCGCCAACCCCGACTCGGGCACTATCATGAGCCTGGTTTCCAATGCGTGGGCTATTTTTGGCGCTGCCTTTGGCCCCGCCATCGTACTGAGCCTGTTCTGGAAGCGCTTCAACTTCGCGGGGGCTATCACAGGTATCGTTGTTGGCGGCGTAGTAGACATCGCATGGCTGGCGTTCCTCACTGGTCCCACCGGTCTCTACGAGCTGCTGCCCGGCTTTATTGCCGGTCTTCTTGCAGCAGTCCTTGTGACCAAAATCACCCCTGCGCCGAACAAAGAGGTCGAAGAGCTCTTTGATGAGGCCCTCGCCTATGAAGACTAAAATCGTTTCAACACAATAAAGAATAAAGGTGCCGCCTCGGAAAACCCGGGGCGGCACCTTTATTCTCATGGAACAGAAGCGTAAAACGTGGGCTAAAGGACGAAGGGTGCCCCTGAACCCACGTTTTACGCACTGCGTGCGGAAATTCATAGGAAAACTGACAGAAAAAGCCCGTAGTTTTGGACGCATGATCTCCATTTTTTGAAAATCGCACTCGTGGCTTTCTGTGACCTGCAGAAATACTTCCAGAAAGCCGACAACCACGATAGAAAAAGGGGCCTTATCCAAAACTACGGGCTTTTTCTGTCAGTTTTTAAGCTTTTTTCTGCACCGATACCCTCTGCAGCAGAAAATCACAGGCACAAGATGGCGTTGCACCCAGCAAGCAGCACGATTGCGGCAAAAGGTCACAACGCTTAAGAATGCTTTGCCACATCTCCACCTCCGCTAGAATTTTTCAACGATGTTTTCTGCATCCTTATAAATACAGTTAGCAGGAACGAACCCGCGAACACAACTCAAGGGGTACACGTTGCTGTAGGGACCAATGACGGTTCCTGGATTCAAAACACTATTGCAGCCTACTTCAACGTGGTCACCTAGCATAGCACCGAATTTCTTGATGCCGGTCTCGATAGCCTCGCCGGTAGTGTTCTCCTTAACGCTGACCAGGGTTTTGTCGCTTTTGAGATTGCTTGTGATGACACCAGCGCCCGTATGGGAGCAATACCCCAAAATAGAGTCGCCCACGTAATTAAAATGAGGCACCTGTACCTTATCAAACAAGATCACATTTTTGAGTTCGGACGAATTGCCAACCACCGCATGTTTACCCACAATGGCAGGGCAGCGTAAAAAGGCGCATTGGCGCACCTCAGCACCGTGATCGATAATCAGAGGACTACCGATGTAAGCACTCTCGAAGACGTCGGCATCCTTAGCAATCCATACGCCCTCAGCGGGATGGTCAAACTCGTCCTCGGAAAGCGTAGGGCCCAACTCACGAATGAAATCCTCGATATAAGCCAAAGCTTCCCAAGGATATTCAAAGCGCTCCAGCAGAGGTGCCGCAATGGTATGCTCAAGATTGTACAAGTCTGCGATACGAGCCTTCATCTTCCCTCCTTCAAAAAAGCGGCGCCTTACGCGCCGCCCCGTGCTTAATTCTCTTCAACAATATGCCCTTGATCTGCAATAACGGCGATAATAGCATCCACGTGCTTCTCACACGCTTCCAGAGTCTCGGCCTCAGCCATCACGCGAATGACGGGCTCAGTACCGCTTTCCCGCACCAGAATACGACCGCTAGCGCCCAATGCTTTCTCGGCAGCAGCAATCGCGGCCTTCACCGCCTCGTCGCCACGTGCAGCAGCTTTATCGTGCACCCGAACGTTTTTCAGCACCTGCGGGGAAATCACCAGAGGCTCAACCACTTGGCTCAACGCTTTGCCGAAAGCCATGAGAGCCTCCATGACCATAAGGCTGGTCATGATGCCATCGCCCGTAGTCGCGAACTCGCGAAAGATGATATGCCCCGATTGCTCGCCACCGATACTGTGCCCGTTGGCAGCCATGTTCTCGTAGACATACTTGTCGCCTACGGCGGTCTTCTCGTAGGAAATACCCAGTTCGTCCAGCTTCTTGAACAGACCGAAATTACTCATGATCGTGGCAACAATGGTGTTGTTGGCCAAACGCCCCGTGTCCTTCAGATGCAAGCCGCAGACGTACATAATCTGGTCGCCATCCACGCAGTTGCCCTTTTCGTCCACGGCAAGGCAACGATCAGCGTCACCGTCGAAAGCAAAACCCAGATCAAAATCGCCTTTTTTCACCAAATCACACAGTTTACCCATGTGCGTGCTTCCGCAGTCCACGTTGATGTTTTCACCATTTGGCTCGGTGGAAAGAACGGTCACCGTAGCGCCTAGCTCCTCATACACCCGTTTCGCCAGTTCATACGCGCTGCCATTGGCGCAGTCCAGCGCTACCTTGAAGCCATCGAAGCGTTTCTTCGCCAGAGACACAAGAAACTCGGCATAGGTATCGCAGGCGCTGCCGTAATCGACAACACGGCCAATCCCGGAGCGCAGCGCATACGGAGCATCGGCGCGGACGCCATCAAGATAGGCCTCGCAAGCAGAAACCGTGGCGTCTTCCAATTTCTCACCGTTGGCGTTGAGCACCTTGATGCCGTTGTCCTGGTAGGGATTATGACTCGCGGAAACCATGATGCCAAAGAGGAAATCGTTAGTACGCGTGATATAGGCAACACCCGGCGTGGTCACCACACCCAAAAGGTAAGCATCAGCACCGGAAGAAACGATACCCGCCGCTAGAGCATGCTCGAACATATCCCCCGAGCGGCGCGTGTCCTTGCCAATGACGATGCTGCCCCGCTGGCCCTCCCCTGCCGCACGAGCAGCCAAAGCACCAAAGAAACGGCCGATCAGAAACGCATGCTCGGCGTTGAGATCAACACCCGCCTCGCCGCGAAACCCATCGGTGCCGAAATATTTTCCCATAATGTCTCTTTTCATCAAGCAGCCCAGACAACGCCGAGCTGCAAACTCAGTGTTACTTTAAACGCTACAGACAGGTGAGCTGAGAAGCAGCGCCCTCATCGCAAAAGACGATAGCATCAGGATGCAGCTGCAGCACACTTGCCGGACAGCTCGGAGAAACTGGCCCCTCGATTGTCGCTTTGAGGGCAGAAGCCTTGCTTTCGCCCAAAGCGATAAGCAGAAGCTTGCGGGCGTTCATGACGGTTCTTATGCCCATAGTGGCTGCATGAGTAGGAACCTCATCCAAGCTCTCGAAGAAGCGTGCATTCACCTCACGGGTGTTCTGGGTGAGCTCAACCACGTGGGTCAGGCTCTCCAGCGGCGTGCCCGGCTCGTTGAAGCCGATGTGGCCGTTGCAGCCAATCCCCAAAAGCTGCATATCGATGCCGCCAGCGGCGGCGATAGCCTTGTCGTAGCCAGCCAGAGCGTCATCGGACGTGTCGATGCCGCTAGGAATATGAACAGAGGCGGGATCAAGGTCGATGTGGTTGAACAGGTTGGTGTCCATGAAGTAGCGATAGCTCTGGTCATGAGTTGGCTCCAAGCCGACATATTCATCCAGATTGAAGGTAGTCACATCCTTAAAGCTTATCTCACCTGCTTTGTACAGCTCGATAAGCTGGGCATACAGATCCAAAGGAGTCGACCCTGTGGCAAAACCCAGAACCGCATGGGGCTTAACGTCAAGGATTTCTTTGTAAACAGCGGCCGCCCGCTTGGCAATACCTTCAGGAGTATCAACGATGATTCTCATGGAATACCTCTCTCTTATGCGCATGCATGGGCGCATGCAAAACCACAGACGCAAAACATGCGTAGATGCAGTCATTTTCCCCCAAGGAAAGCGCAAGGTACAGACATGCACAAAAAAATTCACACTCTGGAAACCGTCAAAACGGCAGGCGGCGACAAGCAGGCAAAAGCCCGATTCTTTCGCCTAGGGACGTGCCACTCTTCCCTCCCCCTCGCCTTCTGTTAAAACGTGTCATAATGTATCGGGAGAGTCGCCATGCGGAATAGGAGCAAACATGGAAGAAACACGACCCTACGTTTCATGG
>CAYFWL010000114.1:0-6175 GCA_964346845.1 uncultured Eggerthellaceae bacterium
CCGCCACTCGCCTCGTGGGCGGCACGCGCCTTGATGCGCGCATTTCCCACAAAATTATCAGCGTGCTCGGCAGGGTCGGAAACCAAGCCTAGCTGACGCAATGTTTTAAACTCCCACCCCTCCATGGCTAAGATGCCTTCGATCTCTTTGGCCTTATGAGCGTTGTTCGTTGCGAGCACAATTGTCTTCATGACGATCTTAATCCTTCAATAAATCCAAATGAAACACGTCTTCCAAAGAAGTCTTAAAAACACGGCTACCAAAGCGCTGAAACTCCTCGACGTCATTTCCCGTTGTGAAGAAATGCCGCCAAGCTGTGTTTCCTGCAGACGCCCGCCGACCGCAACGTTGAAGCGTCTCCTCCACATCAAGCACGGTTTCGAAGGCGGAGGAAATAAGCGCCACCTTGTGCCCCATAACGCTGCCAATCAGCGGTTCGAGCAGCGGATAGTGAGTGCATCCCATGACGAGAGTGTCCACATCACAGCGGCGCAGCGGCTCAAGATACTCAATGGCAATCTCCTGAAACTCGGGGCGAATGTACACCTTGGAAGTTTCGGAGATGAACGTCTCTAAAGGGCCCTCTGCCATACGAAGACCCAGTTCGGCGATTTCCACAAAGCGCGGCGCCGGCGTAGAAAACACCGTGATGCTCGCATCCAACTTGCGAATGGCTTCGGCATAGGCCCCCGATTCAATGGTTCCCTTGGTGGCAACGACGCCCACACGGCGGTTTCGCGTCACACGTACGGCACCACGAGCACCGGGCTCGACAACGCCTACGACAGGAATGCTGAATGTCTGCTGGGCATGCTCCAGGCCCGCAGCGGTGGCGGTGTTGCAGGCGATAACCAACAGCTTTACCCCCTGACGAACAAGCCAGTCGCTGATTTCCTGAACAAAACCGTCCACTTCGCTCAGAGGACGCGGACCATAGGGACAACGAGCGGAATCACCCACATAAATAATGCTCTCGTGGGGCAGTTTTTCCGCAATGGCGCGCGCCACGGTCAATCCGCCATAGCCAGAATCAAAAATACCGATAGGGGCGTTATCAGCATCAATAGAGACATTGCCGATATTGATAGGGGCGCTACCATATGTCCTTTGGGTTTGCATGTGGAAAGTATACCCCTCCTCCCCGACATCGATGTGCTGTGCTACCCTTTCACGTAAGAGAAAACCAAGTTTCCCTATGAAAAGAGGAAAAGCATGAACGTTGTCCTACTCAACGGCAGCCCCCATAAAAACGGCTGCACCAACCGCGCCCTAGAAGAAGTCGCGCGCACGCTAAACGAAGAAGGCATCGATACCGAGTTCGCCTGGATCGGACATGACCCCATCCGTGGCTGCCAAGCTTGCGGTGCCTGCAAGGACGGTCGCTGCGTTTTCGATGACGATGTCGTCAACCAGATTTCTGCAGCTATGGAAAGCGCCGATGGCTATGTTGTGGGCTCCCCAGTATACTACGCCGGCATGAACGGTGCCCTGCACGCCGCTTTGGACCGCATCTACTTTTCCAACAGCAAGAGCATGGCCCACAAGCCTGCCGCCGGCATTGCCAGCGCCCGCCGCGCCGGCACCACGCTGACAATCGACCAGATCAACAAGTACTTCCAAATCAACCAGCAACCCGTCATCACCTCAACCTACTGGCCCATGGTCCACGGCAAAAATGCCGCCGATGTGGAACAGGACGCTGAAGGTCTGCATACCATGCGCACCCTTGCCCGCAACATGGCTTACCAGTTGAAGATGCAGAAAGCCGCTGCCGCTGCGGGTGTCGAAATGCCTGCACTGGAAGAAAAAGCCTGGACTAATTTCATTCGCTAGAAACCTTGGCACCATGGCGAAAGAAAAGGAACTGAAGACAAATGCCATGCGTATGCTGGATGCTGCCGGTATCCAGCATACGGTGCGCAGCTACGAAACTGATGGGAGCCACACCGGCGTGCAAATTGCCGCTCTGCTGGGACTTGAGCAGGAAAGCGTTTTCAAGACCTTGGTCACTCAGGGAAAATCCGGCGAGCATTACGTGTTTATGATTCCCGTAGCTGAAGAGCTCGACCTGAAAAAAGCTGCTCTTGCCGTAGGAGAAAAGGCCCTCAGCATGGTCAAAGCGAAGGAGCTCCTGCCTCTTACCGGCTATGTCCACGGGGGATGCAGCCCCCTCGGCATGAAAAAACAATTTGTGAGCTGCATCGATGAAACCGCCGAACTCTTTGACCGCATCAATTACTCAGGAGGGCATATCGGATACCAAGTGGAAACATCGCTGGAAGATTTAGAGCGGCTGGTCCCCCTTATCCATGCGGATATAACGGTATAACGCGCCCACGATACAAAAAGGGAGAATCGCATGAAGCAGTCCCGCTTTACCGTTTCTGTCACCGATGACGATGGGGCTACCATCCTCTACCACACGCTCACGCAAGCCCTAGCCCTTTGTCCCTGCGGCATCGATCCTTCTTCCCAGTCTACGCTGGCAGCAGAAGGTTTCTTGGTCGCCAGCAACACCGATGAGCCTGAAAAGCTCCGGAAGCGCTACATCCAGGATTGTGCTACGACCGAGAACTTATGCTTGGCCATCGGCACCACCTTAGACTGCAATTTCGCCTGCCCCTACTGCTATCAGCGCGATGTCAGACATGCAGGGATCATGAGCCGCGAAACGCAAGATGCAGTAGTTGCCTTTATCGAGCGTACGTTCAAAAAGCTCGGATCAAAGAAGCTCTCAATCCTGTGGTATGGCGGCGAGCCCCTCCTGGGCATCAATGCGCTTGAGCACATTTCAACATCCCTGATAAACGCCGGTATTCCTCTAGAAGCCAGCATCATTTCAAACGCTGCTCTTGTCGATGAGGCCATCGCAAAAACACTCGTCGCCTGCAAGGTGAAACGCGCCACAGCCACTCTCGATGGTGTAGGTGCGCGTCACGACGCTCACCGCCCTTCCCTTTCGGGCGCGCCAAGCTATGACGCTATCAAAAAGAACCTTGTCTTGCTTAAACGACACGGTATTGAAGTCAGTGTGCTGTTCAATGAGGATCGCGGCAACTCCTTTGACTTCGACAACGTCCGCCGTGAACTGGAAGAAGAGGGCATCAGCAACGTGACCGCCTCCCAGCTTTTCGACTACTGCCAGTGCCTCGATAAAGTTCCTGACTTTACCCGCGAAAGCTATGACTTGTTCGAGAACCCCCGCGAATTCGCCTTACGACAGTACCATCGCGCCACCGAAAATGGCATCTCAGATGAGCTGCTGGCAGGCTTCATGGCTCCCCTGCGCCTGTTTTGTTCACGCCAGGTAGAAAGCTATTTCGTCATCGATGAGACGGGTCTGCTCTATGAATGTGATGGCGATATCGGTTTTGCCGATCGCGCCCGGGGCAGCGTCTTTGATGAAGATCTCCCCTCGCACACAGCCTATAGCCCCTTCACCGATCCCTTGTGCGCTGATTGCGCCTATCTGCCTCTCTGCCTGGGAAACTGTCGCTGGACACGCGATTGCGTAGGCGCCAGCTGTACGCCGCAAAAAGCCATCATTCGTGAAATCCTCCATGATTGGCGCGCCCTTTTGGACAAAGGGGGCGAAGGCGGCGGGCGCGAGACCGCAGACGGCACGAACGACATGGACGACACGGACGATGACCCGAATCATGACGGAAAAGCTGTGCGTATCTTACGCCCTGGCACCGCCCCTGATTTCGAGACAGCAGAACCTTTCACCTTGTGGCTTTAAGACACGGGCCACTCCCCAGAAAAACCCGTATCGTTTGGATATCTGAAGCGACTTTCATAACCCCGAGCCCTCGATAACCGATAGAGATTTCGGTAGAAGTGAAAGCCGCTCGGTCACTGTCGCACATACGTTAGCGAAAATATCTCAGCGGCAGAGAAAAGCTCCGATGCGCAGGTAGGAATAAGGGGCCTTTGGCTCTGCCGAGTCTGCAGGCAAAGCGATAAGGGACTTTCACGCGGCTGAGAACATCGACAGCATCGAGCAGTCCCGCTGTTTGTCAGAGTAGTGGGGCAAAGAGCAAAGCAACCAGTGGAGCAAAGCCCCTACCAGTGGACAACGACAACCGTGCCAACCTCGAGTATGCTATAGAGTTCCGCCGCCTTATCAGAGGGCAGGTTCACGCAGCCGTGGCTTCCGTAGCCGTCACGGTAGCGCGTACCGCCAAACGCCGGCTGCCACCAGGCGTCGTGAAGGGCGTATACATTGCCCACAAAAGGCATCCAGTAAGCAACGATCGTCTCGTTGGGCTCCTCTTTGCCCTCTTCATAGGTGCGGAGCTTTTCATTTCGCGCCATCCGGGTGATGGAGAATATACCAAGAGGGGTGTTGCGCGAAGCGTAGTTGACATTGCCCGACACGATATCGCTTTCCCATAGGATATCGCCCTGCTCATCAAAGAAGTAAGCATGCTGTTCGCCCAGGTCAATATCGATGAAGCGCGACCATTCGGCACCCGTCTCCATATTGTAGTAGGCACCTTCGTGTTCGCAGGGGATGGCAACCTCCCCGATGGTGCCTTCTCTAACAGCTGCAACGATATCGTCCTTCAACGCCTCAACATCGATACTCCAGCCAAACGCAGTACTCCCGTTTACGGTAATCTCTTTACCATCAGGACGTGTGTAGCTGTGCTCCGTGCCATAGGTGTTCAGCTTGTTGGCCATCTGATCTGCCCATTGCGCCACAGCTTCCTCGTTGAGAAAAACATTGTGGTTCTCGTCGTAGATAATCCAGTCCAACAGGTTTCCCTTGTTGACCTTAATGGCGGGATAGCCGCCCAGAGTCATGGTCACCGACACATCGGACAAGGCATTGACCTGGCTTGCCGCACGCGTCAATATCTCATCGGTGGAAAGAACCGCCGGTGCAACCAAATCGCCCTCCCCCAACTCGAGCCGGGGGGAGGCCAGACTCAATGCGTTTTTGACATCGGCGGCTATCTTCTTCTCGTCTAATTTTGTACCCTTTGTTTCAGGGGCAATCACGATAGTATTCGTCTGATCATCGTAAGCGAGATGTGCGTCGATCGGATCACTCGCTTCCTCATTGTACGCATCAAGGGACTCGGTCAAAATCTGCTCGAGAACCTGATCATCATAAGAGACACCCAGAGCTGCTTGAGCCCCTGCGCCTTTGGCAATCTCCACGGGCCAAGCCCACTGGTTGAAAGAGGCAAGCATATCCTGCTCATGATCAACGCCATACGCAATATCTTCACCCACGATGGTCAGCTCATAGTCATTGCCAGAAATGACCAGTTGGTAGTTCTCTAAGGTGGCAGACAGCTGATCGCTCACCTCTTGAGGAGCCTTCAGGGACACATCAACCCCATTAATCACCGTATGGGGAAGAAAATGGCTGCTGAAAAATATCGCACCTGCGATATAGACAAGCGCGACAATCGCCACAACAATACCCGCCACGATGCCGGCGATCTTCAGCCTCTTGCGCGCTGAGGGAGAGCCCTCACGTTCGCCCTCCTCATCGGAAGAGGAAAAATCCCGCTCATCGAAAACATCGTCGGTCATGTTTTCGGCTGCATCGTAGCCTTCTTCGGTCATTTCGCCAGAAGCATCAGGGTATTCGGCATCGGTGGAGTCCTCAACATCGGCAGCATCTTCGGTACCGAAGGAGTTCGGTTCTTCGGCGTCAGTAGAGCCCTCAATATCGCCGGAGCCCTCAGCGTCAGCAGAGCTCTCAAGCTTACGGGAAGCTCCGCCGTCAGCAGGGTCTCCGGCATACACGGAAGCCTCTTTTCCGAAGGGTGTTTGGGCGGTGTCTGCTGAAGCGCTTGCCGCGTTGCTCAGAGATGTTGTTTCAGCTTCGGCTTCGGTTTTGGCTTCCTTCACCGCGCCCGTGCCATCTTGCCCCTCTACCTCAATTGCCTCAGAAGGCGCCACGCGCGCATGTGCGCCACGAAACACTGCAGGTCCTTCCGCACAGCCGTCATTGCCCTCATCAATCAAAACATATTCGTTTTTCTGGTGTTTTGAACGCATGAACGGGGTACTTTCAGCTGGCGATACCGATACTGGCAAAATTATATCAGCCAGGACAAAGATCCCTTCGACAATAGCAAAAAAACGTCCTGATTCCCAGGGAATCGGAACTCTGACAGGAAGACATGGTAGGGGTGGGTTCCAACAGGGGGAC
>CAYFWL010000115.1:0-2380 GCA_964346845.1 uncultured Eggerthellaceae bacterium
GTAAAACAGCTACCGCACCACAGGCATAGCCTGTGGGTTTCTCACTAGACTAAAGCGACAGCTCTTTCAAGCAAGAGGTCTGCCGCCTCAACAAACGTCAGCGCCGGATTCATAACCATCGTCACGAGAAGCGACCCCGCCGCGCACACGATCAGCACGATGACCACGCGCTTCAGCCAAAACCAAGCACCCCAAGCAACACGCAGCCTCGGGGAAGCAACCGCACCAAGCGTTAGCGCCTTATCCCCAAGCGATACCTCGGCCGCTTCCCCTTCAACGGCCTCCTCTTCCGCCCCTTCGGGAGCAGCCAAACCCACACGTATCTGATTGCTGCGCCGCAGGTATTCATCGGTATCTGCGACACCCCACAGGGGAAAATACGCCTCACTCACACCATCGGCATCAAGGCTCACAAGTTCTGCTTCTCGCTCCTCCAAATAGCCCCGCTGAAACATGCTCATCGATCCTTCGCACGCAGCACGGGCGCCAAGATGGCAACAAGCTCGGGGCAATGGGTTCCCTGAGGCTCATAGTGAAGCGGATCGGGAAGATACGGAATGCGATACAGCTCGGCTTTGGCATTCAGCTGCTGCGCCGTTGCACACCAGTTGTTGAAAACCGCGTCGTAAGGCATACCGAAAAAGGCGAATTTTACGCCGCCTAAGTTTTGAAGAGCACCCTGACGTTGCCAGATTTTCAGCACACGCTCAAAGGGGGCGTGATCGGCCAACGGCGAGACAACTGACGTCAATACTGCCAGTTGCGCCGTGTGGAAATTTTCCCCGAGCGCCTCTGCGCGATCATCCGCGTTGAGATCGATCCAACGGGCACAACCAAAGTCAGCCAGCACGTAGTCGTAGCCGTTCACACGCGCAAAACCTTCATTGCGATAAAAGTCGATGCCTGAAAGCGTAATCAGGCCATTAGCCACGCTACAACGCGCCCGGGGATAACAACGACGCAGATTCTTCCACGTGCGCTCGTCTACGAACAGGGCGAGCTTGTACCCCAGCAATACCAGCGTCCGAGCCAGTAGTAACGACGTATGGGTTGAGCCTCCCCGACGCTGATCGATTTGGGCGACAGCAATGCGCACCTGAGCACGGGATCGCTCTTTCAGCTCATCAGCAGCAGAAAGACCCATAAGCTTCGGATTCACGATGCTCCCCGTCAGATATGCTACTATAGCACTGTAGCTTTTGGGAACCGAAAGAACCTGCGCCACCTCAACATAAGGATTAAAGTCAGTCAGGTTCGTTTTCGGAGGAACGATAATGTCGTAGATGTCGTAATTAGCCAGCACGCGAAAAAGATACGACGGCGTTTCCCGCTTACGGTCAGCTACAAACGCAATACGCATATGCGTTGATGGTCGCTGATCGGCCTCCTTGTAAGCGCGCACGCGGACATCAAAGCATCATCCGAAGGCTGCGTTCCATCTAAAATAACAAACAAATCGGTCTGGTTCGATACTGCTTGAGCCAGTACTTCTTCCAGCGGCTCATCAAGCGATGCATGAGAAACCTGGTAGAAGGAAAGTGCTGGTTCCCAACGGGTAAAATCCTGTGGCTTGCAATACATGACGATCTTTTGTTGGGAAATCTGATTCATGCGCTCCTCTTTCGCTTACGTGTTAAGTATGCGAAGAAACCTCGGAAATCGTGGTGATAGCCTGGGTTTTTTACGTATTTTATTTTTTTATTATTTTTTATTAATTATATTTTTGTATTCTAATCATGTATAGTAGGACCGTCAAATACTTACCAAGCGGAGACTTCATGGACACTCAGAGTGATGAGGCGCCCCTTCTCGGGACGCCGAGCACAGCCCCGAAGAAAAAGCGCGGTCGGCCCCGTTCGTTCGCAAAAGGATCAACAGTCAATATCTGCGTCGCTATTGAAACCCAACAGAAAATCTGGCTGGATGAGGTAGCTTCTTCGGCACCTCAAGAAAGTGCCAGCAAGGTAGTGCGCGAAGCACTTGATCTCTGGTATGCAGTCCACAAAGAGGGCAAGACGTTGGTGGGGGGACCCTCTCAGCGCACCGACTGGCGTGGCGATGCCGACGATGACTTCGACTATTCCTGGCAGTAACCTTTTTTGGTGAAGCTCTTCGTGCAGCGCTCACCGTTTTGTATGGGAAAAGGCGAGTTTGCCTAAACATCAAGCTACAAAAACGCCCGTTTCGAGAATAAGAGGTCTGGTGATAGGTTGTTTTCTGCCCTAAATCGATGATTTAGGGCCTCTTGCTTTAGGCAAACTCGCCTTTTTTCGTAAATGAGGCTCGCTGAGACACGCAACGCGTTTCAGCGGGGCGGCACAGGGCCTTGTATCCTCTATCGGGAACCTTGCTCTCAGCGCTTGTGCATGCCTCGCTTGTG
>CAYFWL010000115.1:2480-6121 GCA_964346845.1 uncultured Eggerthellaceae bacterium
CTTGTATCCTCTATCGGGAACCTTGCTCTCAGCGCTTGTGCATGCCTCGCTTGTGGCATGCAGCGCTTGCGCTTACTTCGCTTTTAGTCGCGATGCTCTTTTTGAACAGCGCCTTTAACACGGCCGAACCCAAGAGCCCGATCCACAGCACGCGCCGTCATAGAAGCAGCTACTAATTTAATGACGTCAACCACCACAAAAGGCAGAACGCAGGTGAGTAAAGCCGCCTCCAAAGAAACGGAAGCAACGCCCATAAATTGAATGACCCCACACGCATAGGTACACAGTAAATAGGCAAGGCACGCGCAGAAGCAGGCTACAAACGTGCGGTCTCGACTCACCTTCTTGAACAACACCAGAACCGCCAACGCGGCCAAGATGCCGATAAAATACCCCCAGAGAAAGCCACCTGTCACCCCCGCCAAAACGGAAATGCCCCCACGCATGCCAGAAAACACCGGCACGCCAAAAGCGCCCAAAACCAGGTAGCCTCCAACAGCGGCCAGACACTCCTTGGCGGGAAGTACGCAGATAGCAAAAGCTACAGCAAAGCACTGCAGGGTAAAGGGAACAGGACCAATAGGCACGGTAATCCAGGCGGACACCGCCATGATAGCGATAACCAGTGCGATGCGCGCGATGCTTTTAGTGCGCGACTCCGTTTTAAACAAGATGTGCCTCCCCTGCAACAAGCGCTTCAATCTCACCCCGAGGCGTCCGAACGAGCAGCCGTCCCTTGGCGTCAATGCCGCAAACAATCCCCGTTGTCTGCACGTCGTCCATAATATTCGCAACAGCAACAGACTTACCAAAAAGGAAGGAGCAGCTGTTGTATTTGTCCGCAAACGGCTCGAACCCTTCTTTTTCCCACCGAGGCAGGAAGCCTTCGAGGATACCGACGATTTCCCCGACGATGACTCGAGCTCCTCCTTCCTTCAGCGCCCCATCTTCATCGAAGTTCGCCAGCTCTTCAAAACGAACACCTGCTCTATCGCTAAGATAACCCGGCAGGTAGCGACCATCCGTCTCTGCTGCAGCTCGACGCAGCACATTGAGACCCACACCAACGCACACGCCACCCGCATGGTATTCGGAAGATATGCCGCAAACTTTGCAAAACGCTCCATCAGGCTGAGCCAACACCACATCGTTAGGCCACTTGATAAGCAAGTCGTCCGGATGGGCAATCAGCTGCAGCCGAGTAATCCCTTCACGAAGAGCCAGCGCCACAAGCAATGCCAAAGGAGGAAGTTCATCCAACGCTACCTGGGGGCGCAGAGCTACAGAAAAATAGAGACCGCCCCGAGGGCTGGACCAGGTACGACCCTGTCGACCATAGCCAGCAGTCTGCTCCAGGGCCGCAACGCAAAACCCCTGGGAGCACCCTTGCGCGAGCGCGGTCTTCACCACGCGATTCGTTGAATCTATCTCGCGATAAAACTCCATAGGCACCTTTCACGCTAGAAGATCAAAACCCGTTAGCGAACAGGCGGGTTTCGCTTCTAAATCTTGCTGGCGTGACCGATACGTTGTGCTTCAGGAACGGAGTCCACTGCGGTACCGTCAGCCAAAATATGACCAGGCAAAATCTCCAATAGAGGCTTCACCACAAAGTCGCGTTCAACAATGCGCGGGTGCGGCAAGGTGAGCACATCGGCATCGCTCAGATACATCTGGTAGTCAAGGATGTCCAAATCACACGTGCGTGGTCCCTTTGAAATGGTACGTACGCGACCCAGTTTGTCCTCAATCACATGGAGATAATTCAGAAGCTCCCGCGGAGGAATGCCTGTACGGAGCAGAGCCACCGCATTCACGAACGCATCCTGATCCTCGTAGTAGGCAGGCTCGCTTTCGTAGAAGCTGGACACATCGATAATCTGAGTGTCGGGAAGAAGGCACATATCAGCAATTGCCCTGTTGAGTTGAGCAATTTTACCTTCACGCTCTTCACCCGGATTGGCCACCAAAGCCACATTGCAACCCAAGGCAATCAGCGCATAGGGGCGCAGATCTCGCAGCGCTTCAACATGAATCGCTACGTTGTGCACACGAATCACGCTGGCGCCGAGCTCACAGGCCATCAACGCCTCAGCAGCACTGGGAATATCGCGGTCCGCCGCCTTGTCAATCCGATAAGCATGGCCGATGTAACTTTTGCGAGAAAGAGCCGCCATCACAGGGTAACCCAAACGCACGAACTCCTGGAAATTACGCACCAGGTCAGTGGTCTGCTGAGCAGTCTTACCAAACCCCGGGCCTGGATCAATGCAAATGCGATCATGGTCGATGCCGGCTTCTTCCAGCATGCGAGCCTGGTCACGCAGATAATCGCGCACCTCGACGACGACATCGGTATACTGGGTGTCGTTCTGCATGGTGGCAGGTTCATCGCCCTTCATATGCATAACCACAAGACCCGCATCGCAGCGAGTAGCCACAGCCACCATTGCAGGATCGCGAAAACCTGAAACATCATTGATGATAGAGGCGCCTGCCTCCACGCAGGCCTGAGCCACCGAAGCATGACGTGTATCCACGCTGACGCAGATGTCTTCGGAGGCCAAAGTCCGCACCACGTCGATGATGCGAGCCAGTTCTTCTTCTTCCGTCACCGGAGCGGACCCCGGGCGCGTGGACTCGCCCCCCACATCGATGATGTGGGCACCTTCTTGTACCAGGGTGCGAGCATGTTCCAGCGCAACCTGCCCTTCACTATAAAGGCCCCCATCAGAAAAAGAATCAGGGGTAACATTCACGATGCCCATAATGATGGGCATCGTTGTATCAAACGAATAGCGACCGCATTTCCATTGCATGGATGCTTTCCTCTCGCTTATTTTTCCTGCTTAGCCTGAGCCTCCACAGAAAGCTCGGAAACAGGTCCGGAAGTAAACTCGCGGGCCTCGGCAGCCGCAATCCCGTCAGCGGCGTCAGCGGCTTCGGCGGGCTCGGTGGACTCGGCAGCCGCAACCCCATCAGCAGCCCCGGCGGTCTCAGCGGACTCAGCGGGTTCGGCAGACTCAGCGGCGGGCTCGGCAGGCTCCCCCTCATCAGCGGGTTCCCCCTCCGGAGCAACAGGCTCGGCTGCAGGCTCTTCCACCGGCTGCGCTTGGGGAACGCACTCGTAGGGGTCCGTGTACTCCTGTTGCTGCGGTTTTTCCAACGTAAAGGGTTTCACCTGCCCGAAGAAGGACTCGGGACCACCCTCGCCACCATGTCCACCATGCCTGCCCTCATGACGAGCAGCCTCCAGCTGCTGGGCATGCATGCGTGCCAAAATCTCATCATCATGAGTGCGAGCCTCGGCCTCTTCGCGTTCGCGCTGCGCGATGATTTCAACCTCATGCACCAGGTACTCATCCCATTGGTTATTCAGCAATGCCTCGCAGGCATCGCCCTCCACCGTTTCGCGCTCAAGCAACACAGCAGCCATATTGTGCATCTGATCCTTGTTGGTGGACAAAATCTCGTAGGCACGATCGTGAGCTTCCTTCATCAGACGAGCCACCTCGCCGTCGATGCGACGCGCCGTCTCATCGGAATAGTCCTGCGTGTTACCGTAGTCGCGACCCAATAACACCTCGTAGTTGGGCTGGCCAAACACCTGAGTTCCCAAGTTCGGGTTCATAGGATTCTCG
>CAYFWL010000116.1:0-6029 GCA_964346845.1 uncultured Eggerthellaceae bacterium
AATTTTCGTCCGACGTGCGGCTCCTTCTTATTTCTTCTTTTTCTTAGGCTGCCACTTTTGGCCCTTGTGCTGCTTGGACGCTGCGGTGGGGGCGGCAGCAACAGCTTCCCCTGCTTCGACCGCAATGGGAGAATCAGCAGCCAGAGTGGGCTGGGGCATAACGAATTCGAACAGTCGCACTTCAGGACCGTATTTCTTGATGAGCTTGACATTGTCTTTCTCCCGTGACTTCCACGCAGAGAACAGAGGCATCGCCACCGCAATCGAGGAATAGCAGCCGCAGATCAAGCCGATGACCATAGCGAAGGCAAAATCCTTTAGCGTAGCAGAGCCAAAGAGCAGCATAAACAAAACCGGAATCAACGAGGTAAGCGTCGTGTTGATGGAGCGGATGAACACCTGATTGATGGAGTGGTTTGCCATAGTCATGAAGGTGGCCTTAGCAGTGCCCGCCTTCATGTTGTCATTCACGCGGTGGAACACAACCACCGTATCGTAGAGGGAGTAACCCAGAATGGTCAGCAAAGCAGCGACGGTGTTCGGAGTGAACTCGCGACCCAGCAACGCATAGATGCCCACCACGATGATCAAGTCGTGCAACAGAGTGACAACGGCAACCACACCCATCTTATACGACCGGAAACGAATGGCAATATAAGCGATGATGAGCAGCAATGACACAAAGAAGGCGATGAGGGAGGATCGGATAACACTCGCTCCCCAACTTGCCTGAATAGTGGAAACGGTGATATCGCTCGTGGAAAGCCCCAAGCTCTTTGCAACGGCAGCGGACACGCTGTACGCCTCGGTGGTGTCGGTGGTGGAGAGGCGTACCAAAAAGCCATCCTGCCCATTGGTGCTGGTGGTTTGGACAACGGCGCTCTCCTGACCCGCTTCGGCGAAAGCGGAGCGCACTTCATCAGTGGTAATACCTGCCGTCTGGTTGAGGGAAATAGAGGTGCCACCTATAAACTCGGTACCGAAGTTGAGACCGCGCACGCCAAAGACGGCAGTGGAAAGAATCACGCAGCAGGCGGCGATGATCAGCAGAACCTTGCGTACGCGCATGAAGGGAATATCGCGCTTGATGAAACGACCTACCACCTTCTGGGCAGGCGTCTTCGCTTCGTCTTCTATAAGCTGTTCGGTGCCACCCACCGCGTTCAAGCTATCCTTCACATTCCAGAAACTCGGGTTTTTGGCGATGGCGCGAGGAGCAAGCAAGCGGACGAGCGGAGCTTTGAAAATAAGCATCATGACAATGTCGCAAAGAATACCCAAAGCCAGCGTCAGACCGAAACCCTTGACGGAGGCGGCAGCCAAAAAGAACAGAGCCAGCGCAGACACCAGGGTAACCAGGTCGGCATCGATGGATGTCAAAATAGCGTGACGAACACCACTTTGGGAGGCCGTCCTGATAGAGCGGCCCATGCGAATCTCTTCGCGGAAACGTTCCAGGGTCAGAATAGACGAATCAGCAGCCATACCGATGGTCAAAACGATGCCTGCCACGCCTGCGAGGGAAAGGCTGAACTGGCCCAATAAAGACAGCAAACCCAAAAGCCCCAGGTACAGCACGGCAAACACAACCATAGCGGCTGCCGTGATGATGCCGAGACCCTTGTAGAAAATGAACAGGTAGATCATGACCAGAAGCAAGCCAAGAAGAGCCACCAGCACACCGGAAGTCAGCGCATCTTGACCCAGCGTGGGTCCCACAACCTGGCTTTGAGAGTAGGAGAAGCTCACCGGCAAAGAGCCGCTTTCCAAAATGGTCTGCAGCGATTTTGCATCGTCCAAGGAGTACTTGCCCGTGATGGAGACGTTACCCCCGGTGATCTCAGACTGAACAGCAGGGGCGCTCTGCACCACGCCGTCGAGCAGGATCACAATCTTGCCATGATCGCCGACCAGCTCTTTGGAAGCGGTTGCGAAAGCAGCCGTGCCGGCAGAATCAAGCGTCAGGCTCACCTCGTAATAGGTCGATGTTTCAGAAGCGCGGCCCACATCAACGCGATTGATGTTTTCACCCGTGATCAGCGGCGTATAGCTGCCGGGAGCAACAACCACGTTGGATTTCGCCGTGTCGGTAAAAACCTGCCCCGTCAGCTCATCAGTGTAGGTCACGTACTCAAACGCACCGCTATCGATAGCGCTTTTCACCTCTTCATCCGTGAAGGAGTCCAAGCGGGCAAATTCCAATTTACCTGTGGTGCCGATGGTTTTCAACGCCTGCTCAGGGTCGGTAACACCGGGAATTTGAACGAGAATCTGGTCGTTCCCCTGAACCTGAACGGTTGCTTCGGAAGCGCCCAGCATGTTGACGCGGTTCTCAACGATGGCACGGCTCTTTTCCATATCTTCGTCAGAAATACTTGAGCCATCTTCATGGGATGCCGTGAGCACGACCGAGAGGCCGCCTTGAATGTCCAGACCCTGGTTGATTCGCTCCGACGGAGGCATGAAAGCGAAGAACGAAGCGATAACCGCAATAGTGCACACAATGAGCAGCCACACATTGCGGCGATCGGCGTTTTTCGTCAAAGCATTCTTCCGTTTTTCGTCTTGAGAGGCCACGAGCCATCCCTTTCTCTTGCTCTTTGCCCCAAGGGGGCACATGCAAAAAGCATGCCTATTGCAGGTAACCTTCGTATTATGCCACGTTCCACACCATTTCGGGATAGTGGTTGACGTATAAAGCGCCAAAGGGATATATTACTCGTCAAAGAATAATGAACGCAACCAAAGGCGTCTGAACTTAGGCGCTTGAGCAAGCACACAGGCGGCTGGCATTGTGTGCTTGAGCGGGCGCGCAGGCGAAGGCCGTTAGGCGCCTGAGCGACTTTCGCCCCTACGTGCTTTCTGCCGGTGTTTCCCTGCCGTGCATCTCTTGCCTTAGTAGTCGTTTGCCGCAGGGGAATTCATCCAGGCTTCGTAAAATTCCTCATAGCTTCCTGCCAAAATTGCCTGGCGCGCTTCACGCATAAGATTCATCAGAAAGTGCAGATTGTGCACCGAAAGCAGGATACCGCCCAGCATCTCGCCCTGTTTCACTAGGTGGCGGATGTAGGAGCGTGAATAGGTCTGGCAGGTGGAACAACTGCACGGGGGGTCGAGCGGTCCGAAATCGTGCACATATTTAGCGTTGCGCATGTTCATGCGTCCCGTAGACGAAAACGCCGTGCCCATCCGCGCAGTCCGGGTGGGCAGCACGCAGTCGAACATGTCCACCCCTTCGCGCACCGCGCGCACCAGCGTGGTCGGATTGCCCACGCCCATCAGATAGCGCGGACGATCTTCAGGGCAGGCTTGCGCGGTCGCACCCAGGGTCTCGAACATGAGCTCATGGGGCTCACCCACCGAGTAGCCACCGATGCCAAAGCCGCCAAAACGCCGTCCGCCAGCAGCCACGCTCTCCTCTTCGATGCGCTTCAGGGCCTCGACAGACCAAAGACGCAGATCGCGATGCATGCCCCCCTGCACGATGCCGAAAAGCGTTTGATCGGTGCGCTTATGGGCGGCTAGGCAGCGGCGGGCCCAGTCAGCAGAAAGCTTGGTGGACCTCTCAACAAATTCCTTTTCAGCAGGATACGGAGCGCACTGGTCCAGCTGCATGATGATGTCCGCGCCGATTTTTTCCTGAATCTCCATATTGCTCTCAGGGGTCCAGCGGATCTTCGCCCCGTCATAAATGGAATGAAAGCTGAGGCCATCCTGGTCGATCGTTAAGGTGTCAGCCAGAGACATAACCTGAAAACCGCCCGAGTCGGTGAGCATAGGGCCGTCGTAGCACATGAACTTCTGCACGCCGCCTGCCTCGGCCAATAGGTCGGCACCAGGGCGCATGGCCAGATGATACGTGTTGGCAAGGACCACCTGGGACCGCAGTTCATAAAGCTGAGCAGGCTGGATGCCTTTTACGGTAGCACGCGTTCCCACGGGCATGAAAAGCGGCGTCTGAAACGCACCGTGAGCCGTTTCGTAGGTCGTGGCGCGCGCGTGACCATCGCGCGCTTCAACGGTAAGGTCAAAAAGAGCCATGATATTCCTTGTCTGGAGCGATGCGCCCGTGCGGATTTCCTCTGAAATTCTTTTGTCCGTGGTAGTATAAGTCACAAATCAACCGGAAGCTAAGGTCTCCTATGAAAATACTTCTACATGCCTGCTGCGGGCCCTGCTCGTTGGAACCGACCCGTCTCCTGCAAGAGCAGGGAGACGAGTTCACACTGTTTTTCGCCAATCCCAATATACATCCTGCCTCGGAATACCAGCATCGTCGGGAGACCCTTCAGGATTTCGCGCAAAAAGAGGGCTTTTCGGTCGTGGAAGGCACGTATGACGTAGATGCCTGGGAAAAGCTTGTTGGCAGTTTGGGGCAGCGCTTGGAAGAATTGCGCATCAAAGCGGGAATCACTGACGAGGTTGTGGAGTCCCCCAACCCCTACCCGCTCCCTTCCCACGAAAAACGCGACCCCGAAACGGACGAGATACGCAAGGTAGCCGCACGGCTGCGTAAAGCACGTTGCCGCGCATGCTATCGTTTGCGATTTCGCGAGGCTGCTTGTTACGCGGCAAACCACGGCTTCGACGCTGTGGGCAGCACGCTTTCGTTAAGCCCCTTCCAGTACACCGAGGCCATTCGGGAAGAATTGGAGCTGGCAGCTGAGGAGGCTGGCATTCAGAGCGCCTTTGTGGACTATCGCCCCTTCTTCCGAGCCGCAGAAGAGCGCAGTAAGAAGCTGGGCATGTACCGCCAAAACTACTGTGGGTGCCGCTTCTCAGATAAGGAGGCCCAGCTGGAACGCGCCGTGCGTAAAGCCGTCCGCAAAGCGAAGAAGCAGACTTATGACAAAGGGACAGGTAATTTGTCATAAGTCTGCCGTCACGAGCTTGCGATCTGCATACAGTAAGCCGAAAATGCACAAAAAGGCGCGCTTTGGGAAGCGTTTGCCGCCTTTGGGGTGCCTTGCAGCTACGTTTGCCCAGGTCGCGGATTTCAAGCTTCCTGAAAACAGCTGAAAGCGTGCAGATTCTTTCCCAAAGCGCGCCTTTTTGTGCATTTCGGGGGATGTTTGCTCTTCACGCGCTTCGACTTATGACAAATTACCTGGGCGGTTTCAAGCGATCGTTGCACCTTCTGCCAGCACTTCCTGGATTACCTCCGCGGGAAGCTTCCATCCCAGGACCTTCCTGGGCCTGTTGTTGAGGAGCCATTGCGCCTCGGCGACCTGCTCGTCGGTGACCTCGCTGAATCGGGTCCCCTTGGGGAAGAACTCGCGGATGAGCCCGTTGACGTTCTCGTTCGAGGGGCGCTCCCAGGGCGCGCGGGGGTCGCAGATGTAGACCCTGAAGTCGGTCGCGGCCTCGAACAGCGCAGCCCTGGCCATCTCGCTTCCCTGGTCCCAGGTGAGCGTCTTGGACAGCTCCGCGGGCAGCGAGGCCACCATCCTCTCGATGCGCCTCTCCACAGTGTCGGAGTCGTGCACGTCGAGCCTGGACATGAGCAGGAAGCGGCTGTGCCTCTCGATGAGGGTGATCAGGCAGCTGGACATGTCGCCGCCGATGACCAGGTCGCCCTCCCAGTGGCCGGGGACGGCGCGGTCGTCGGCCTCGGGCGGGCGCTGCGAGATGTGCCTGCCCTCGATCCAGGGCTTCGAGTCCTGCCGCTGCGACAGGCGGGAGCGGGGCTTGCGGCCCTTGCGCCCGGTCCTCAGCGCCAGCGCGACGTCCACCTCGTGGGCGAGCGACCCCTTGCCCTGCAGGTAGAACGCCTGATAGATGGTCTCGTGGCTCACCCTCATCTCCTCGTCTCCCGGGAACTCCTGCCCGATCTTGCCCGCTATCTGCTCCGGGGACCACTTCATGGAGAGGCGGTTGACCACGTGCGCGCGCAGCCTCTCGTTCTCCACGGGCTTCCTCGGCTTGGGCCTGCGGGCCAGCGCCTCGGCCTCCCTCTGGGCCAGGCGCGGATCGTAGTTCCCGCCCTCGGCCCTGGCCAGCTCGCGGGTGACCGTCGACCTGCAGCCGCC
>CAYFWL010000117.1:0-5974 GCA_964346845.1 uncultured Eggerthellaceae bacterium
TCGGGTGTGTGTGTGGGCACGCAAAGAATCGGTGACGGCAGGCATCAATGAGAGACACCGCAACCCCCGCTACCTAAGCGATGTGGCGCTTCATGAAGAGATAACGGCCACGACGAGCTATCAGAAGGCCCTTGCAGGCGCGCATGCATGCGTCGTTGTGATGCCTTCCGCGACGCTGCGCGATACCGCCATGGCATTGAGGCCTTTTGTTGAAGACGAACTGCCTATCATTATTTGCTCAAAGGGTGTCGAGGCGAAAACCGGTATGGTGGGCGTTGAGATTTTTGCGGACGTGGTGGGAAACGAGCATCGTCTCGCGGCTCTTTCGGGTCCCAATCACGCGGAGGAAGTCATTTTAGGCATTCCTGCTGCTACGGTTGTTGCGAGCTCTTCCTGTGAAACGGCTGCTTTTTTCCAGGAACTCTTTGCAACCTCGGCATTTCGTACCTATCTGAGCAATGATGTGGTAGGTGTCGAGCTCTGCGCCGCCTTTAAAAACGTTATCGCTATCGCAACGGGCTGCGCTTATGGCATAGGCTATGGCGACAACACAGCCGCTATGCTGCAGACGCGTGGTCTGGCGGAGATGAGCCGTCTGATTAAGGCGTGCGGTGGCCAGGAGCTGACCTGCATGGGCCTTGCTGGTGCGGGTGACATGATCGTGACCTGTATGTCCCGTCATTCGCGTAACAGACGTTTAGGTGAGATGCTCGCCCAGGGAAAGACGGTGGATGATTTCATCGCGGAAACCCACATGGTCGCCGAAGGAGCGGTTGCCTGCGAAACCTTAAGCGAACTGGCTTTAAAGCGGGGGGTCGAGCTGCCTATCACCGAAGTGGTGCGTCGCGTGGTTTGGGAGCATCTTGACCCACGCCTGGTTTCTGACTGCCTGCTCGATAGGCCCCTTAAGCCTGAATTCTATTGATCTTGTTTCGCCAGAGCTAGCCTGCTTCGTTCAGCTTTCAGTAAGGCGGCGTTGAAGATATTCGCTTTCGTAGCGTTGAGCTTTCGTCCGTGGGCTGCTGAAATGCGATGGGTGGGGATAAGTATTGCAAGGGGGCTCCCTTTGGCTGCTCGACCTACCACCCGATACGCCGACTCATCTCCCAAGCGCGCAGCGATAGCAGAGATAGGGCTGCTTTCGCCGTAGGGAATCCTCATGATTTCGGCCCATACCTTTTTCTGGAATGCGCTACCTGCGGGGGCTAAGGGGATATCGAAGATACGGCGTTTCCCGGCGAAATACTCCATGAGCTGGTTTGCGGTGAGGTTTGTCAGTTGGTTTGGTTTACGTGGACCACTCAATTCGATTTCGCCGAAGGCAACACGGGTGACGTAGCTGTCGGTGGCCTGAATCGTGAGTAGACCGTAGGGGCTCCGGTACACATAGTAACGAAGGCTGGCATCAAAAGGATTGGCTGTAGTTTGCACGAGGCACCCTTTCAATCATCGATTTTCCCATTATAGAACAAACACATGCAACGCAGCGATATTCAGCTTGAGGGCGGATATCTTGCGTTAGAATGAGCAGATAAAGAATGCGAAAAGGAGATTGCATGTTTCAGGAACCCCAGATTGCCCCTTCTATTCTTTCGGCTGATTTTATGAACCTTGAAAGCCAGATCAGGCTTATTGAAGATGCTGGCGCGGCGTATATTCACGTGGACGTGATGGATGGTCATTTCGTTCCCAACTTGACTATCGGTGTGCCGGTGGTCAAACAGCTTGCGCGTATTGCGCGCATTCCCTTAGACGTCCATCTGATGATCGATAATCCTCAAGAGCAGCTGCCCTGGTATCTGGATGCTGGCGCTGACATCGTCACCCTGCATGTTGAAGCTTTCGATACGCCTGAAGAGATGAAAGAAGCCCTTCATCAGGTACAGGGGGCCGGTGTTAAGGCGGCGCTTTCCTTGAAACCCGAGACGCCCGTAGCCGTTTTAGAGCCCGTTATCGCACTGCTCGATATGGTGCTCATCATGAGTGTTGAGCCGGGTTTTTCGGGTCAGTCCTATCGAGAGGGAAGCGATAAGAAAATCTCCCAGGTCGTTGATATGGCCCGCGCGGCGGGTGTGGCGCCCCTCATCGAAGTCGATGGCGGCATTGGTTTGACGACCGTAGACGTGGTTGCTCGGGCTGGTGCCGATGTGCTGGTATGCGGCAACGCGGTTTATGCAGCCGAAGATCCTGCTCAGGCGCTCAAAGCTATCAAGGAACGTGCCCGTCAGGCTCAGCGGGGTATTCGGTAGCGCGATGGGAAATTACGTATATCTTGACTATGCGGCAACAGCCCCTTTGGGTGAGGAGGCAGCACGCGTGCTGTCTGAGTTCATGCAGGCTGGAGACGCCCATATAGAAGTGGGGGGTGCCAATGCGAACTCGCTTCATTCGCCGGGGCGCCATGCCTTTGATTTGATGGAAAAAGCTCGCCGTAGCGTCGCGAGCGACTTGAATGCGCAGCGCCCCTCAGAGATCATTTTTACTTCAGGGGCGACAGAATCCGACAATGCTGCGCTGCGGGGTTTGACAGAAGGAGCACGAGAGCTGCGTCATAAGCAGGGTAAACACCAGGCCGGTCAGGTGATTGTATCTGCCATCGAGCACGATGCGGTTTTGGAGCCCGCGCGTCGTTTAGAGAGGGAAGGCCTTGCGGTGCGCTATCTTCCCGTTACCCGACACAGCTTTGTGGATGCGTCTGCTTTGGAGGCGGCCTTACAGGACGACACCCTGCTGGTATCCGTCATGATGGCCAACAGTGAGATCGGCTCCCTTCAGCCTATCGAGCACCTGGCAGCCCTTGCGCACCAACATGGGGCGCTCTTTCACACCGATGCCACGCAAGCTTTGGGCAAAGTTCCTGTTGACCTGCAAAGGCTCGGAGTTGATGCGGCCTCGTTCTCGGGGCACAAGATAGGGGGGCCAAAGGGTGTTGGTGTGCTGTATCTGAAGGCGCGCACCCCCTTTGCGGCTTCTCTTGTGGGCGGTGGTCAAGAAGAGGGGCGCCGAAGCGGCACGCAAAATGTGCCTGCCCTGTGTGCCTTTGCTGCGGCATGTCATGCAGCTGTAGGTATGCAGCCTGAGGAAAGCATCCGTTTATCTCAGCTGAGGGATTATTTGTACCAGCGGCTTGGCGCATACAAGCGTATTTCACCTACGGTAGTAGTGGAGCCGGGGAGCACTGCGTATCTCCCCTCGATCGTTCACGTTCTGGTGGCGGGGTTTGAAAGCGAAACGCTGATAATCCGTTTGGATGATGCGGGCTTTGGCGTGTCGGGTGGGTCTGCCTGTGCATCCCATAGCTTGAAATCGAGCCACGTGCTCAAAGCTCTCGCTATCCCTTCCGACAAAGCGCGGGGCGCTCTCCGTGTTTCCCTGGGGCGTTACACGACGCGCGCGCAGCTTGATGCCTTCCTCGCTGCTCTTACGAGCTGCATCGAGAGCTAGGGGGTGCGTATGGAACAAGTCAATTGCCATATCCACACCGCTTATTCAGGGCATGGGAGCGGCAGTGTTGACCAGATGGTTGATGCTGCGCGGAAGGCGGGCATCACCACGCTTGCTATAACGGAGCATTATCCTTTGCCGGTGGAGCTTGACCCCCAGGCTGAAAGCGCTCTTGTGTTAGATGCGCTTCCTCAGTATGTGATCGATGTGCTCTCCGCGCAGCAACGCTCTGATGATATCGAGGTGATCAGAGGCGCGGAGTTTGACTGGCTCGGAAGCGAGGATAGCCGCAATCTTGCCGACGAGTCGTTTGAGCCCTTTGCCTACTCCCTGCTCTCGGTTCATTTCATCGATGGTTGGGGGTTCGACAACCCTGCCCACCGGGATCGTTGGGAAACGATAGGGGTCGATGCGGCGTGGCGCCGCTATATTGAGCTCTGGATTGAAGCTGCGACATCGTCGTGGCCGTGTACCGCTATGGCGCATCCCGATTTGATTAAGAAATTCGGCTTCTTACCCCACTTCGACTTGATGCAGAGCTATAACGAGATGGTTGAGGCGCTCGCGTCGACTGATCGTATCATCGAGCTTAACACAGCGGGGGCTTTCTGCAGCTGCGCGGAGATGTATCCTGCGCCTGAGCTTTTACGCCTGTTCTGCCGTGCAGGGATTCCCTGCTCAGTGGGCACCGATGCGCATCAGCCCGATAATATTACCCGAGGCCTTAAGGATGCCTATCGCATGATGTATGAGGCGGGGTATCGTTTCATCACGGTTCCCACAGCAACGGGGGATCGTCGCCTTATCCCCTTTGATTAGCGAAATTCTTATGACAAAGGGACAGGTCATTTGTCATAATTTTGGACAAAGGGGAAGGTCGTTTGTCATTACGCAGAGGAGGATTTTATGGCGCTGACGTGCACTATCGGTGAACTGGAGTCGTTGCTTTTGGGGAAATATCCTGCCGAGGATGCCGAGGACTGGGATCGCACCGGTCTTTTGGTGGGGGACCCCTTGGCGCCCGTTGAGGGCGTTGCCGTTGCTCTCGATCCAACGCTTCCCGCTCTTCTGCAAGCGCGGGAAGCAGGAGCCAATGTGCTTCTAACCCATCATCCTGCCTTCCTGCACGCTCCTGAACGTTTTTTGCCAGGAGCCTCTGTCGCTCAAGAGCCAGGGGCTCTGGTGGTGGCCACATTGCAGCAGGGGGTGGCTTTGATGAACTTCCATACGGCTTTGGATGCGAATGAGGAAGGGCTTAAGGCGCTTCCTCGGGTATTGGGTCTGACCTACCTTCGTACGGTACTTCCCCGCGCGGGCTATTCTGAAACAGGTCGCGGATACGGTGCTCTATGTGCCTTGCCTGCCGAAATGGATGTGCTATCACTGAGCGATCTTGCGCGGCGGTGCAAAGAGGTTTTGGGCGGCGCGCCGCGCGTGTGGGGTGACATGCACGCGAAGGTGCGCCAGGTGGTCACCGCGCAGGGGAGTGCGGGTTTTCTTGCTGCCGATGCCCTTGCGATAGGTGCCGATTGCCTTATCTGCGGCGAAGTGAAGTACCATGATGCGCTCGCCTTTTCCCAAGCGGGGATGGCTCTCATTGAGGTGGGACATGATAGATCGGAACTGCCTTTAGTTCACGTGCTGGGAGAAACGCTGCGGGATGCGGGCATTGAAAACGTTGTAGAATTAGAGCAGACAGATAATTGGCACTGCCTGTAGCGGCTTTAAGGATAACCAACGAAGGTGCAAAGCGAAGCTGTGAAGCTTTCACAAAGGGGAGGAACTATGTACGCATCACCTGAGGCTATAGAGGAACTGTTCGAGCTGCAGCACTGCCTGTTGACTCGTGCGAAAGCCGAAAAGCAGTTTAAGGAGCTTCCCCAGCGGCAGGTAATCTTGCAGCTGCGCGAGAAGAAAGCCCACGTTGAGGAAAAAGCCCAGCAAGTGGAAGCCTTATTGCGACAGGCTCAGCAGGAGCTTCATCGCATTTTGGATGAGGATGAGCGCATGGCGAATCGGCAGAAAGAGAAGCAACGCGACATCGAGAACGCTTCGGGTAATTACCGTGCTGTGGAAAATCTTTCCAAGGAACTGGACACCTTAGCGAAAAAGCGTGTAGCGCTCTCTCAGAAAAACGATGCCGCTGTTGCACAGCTTGAGAAGGTTAATCACGTGAAATCTCAGGTGGAAGCCACGCTTTCTACGCTTGAAGCAAAAGAAGCTCAGGAAATCAAGACATTTCAAGAGCAGGGGGGCGCTCTTCAAAAACAGATTGCGCAGTTGGATGTCGAGATCCAACAGCTCAGCGCGGATATCCCTGGAGATGTTTTAGCGGAGTTCAATCGCATCGCCTTGCGCAGCGGAGGCGTTGCGCTTGGCCGCTACGAGGATGGTCGTTGCGGATGCTGTCGTTCCGCCATCGATTCAGCCCATCTGTCTCAGATGAAAACACAGGCCCCGCTGGCACCTTGCCCTTCATGCAAGCGACTTTTGCTGGTGTGAGGGGCTGGTGTAGGGTATAAGAAGAAAG
>CAYFWL010000118.1:0-2572 GCA_964346845.1 uncultured Eggerthellaceae bacterium
GACCCTTGATGACTTCGAACGCGCTATTGTACACGTGGCACTCTTCATCACTCTCAAGGCCAGACATGGTTACCAAGTGGCCAATGCCCTTGTTTGAGCCATCAGCAGTGTAGCGGTCACAGTAGAAGGGGCCGGTCTCCACAGGAATCATGCGCTTGGCAACTTTACCGAAATCGCTATCTTCTCCCGCATGGCAGAGTTCGTTGTAGTGCTGGATGCTGGTAAGCGCCGTCTTTTTATCCTCAATGTCGAGCTTTTCAAGCAATTCTTCAAGCGTGTCGGCGACAAACAGATGGCCTGCCTCCGCTTCGGCTTGAATAGTGGAGAGAACAACTTCCGGATGTTTTCCATGACCATAGGGCATATCGGCGGTGTGCTCGAAGAAAGCGGTATCGAAAATCTGATAGGCCGTGACATCCTTCTGTTCCCATACGCGCTCGGCAAACTGCTGACCCTGAATGTCTTCGTTCATGAAACGCTTACCGGCCTTGTTGAGCAGCAACGCAGGCAGAGTTCCCATAACATAGGTGCCACCGCCAATGGCATGGCTCATGTTACAACCATCAAGCTGCATCATGGCACCAGCCCAAACACCCATCTTATGGCCATCGCCCACGTTGCATTTCTCGCCCTTGGCGTCCACCGTGGAGTACAGATTCGGCGTACCTTCGGGGAAACGACGAGAGAGGAAGCGATTGCACATCTCAGTATTGCTAAAGAAGTCGCCCGTTGCCAAAATGACGCCCTTCTTGGCGTTCGCCTTAATGAACTTACCCTCAGCGTTCTGGGCGATAACCCCAGTAACTTTGCCGTTATCAGTCAAAAGCTTGATGACAGGCGTGGACTGATTGACGACCAGCTTGTCACCTGCGGCGGCTTTTGCCCGAGCCATCTGCGCCTCAAAGAAGGGAGTTGCATCGGGAGACAGGCGCGCACAGCCGGGAAAGCACGGATAATATTCTTCTTGGGGATTGTAGTTCTCGGGGTAGGGGTACGAAGTTTCGGTAATGCCCATTGCAGCATCTTTAGAAACACGAGGGTTATCAGAGGTGGCGAATACCAGCTTGTCCTCATCGAGAGCGCCAAAAAACCAGTCAAAGGCCTCCCCGTTAGTATCGAGCCATTTAGCCTGAATAGCGTCGCTGTTGCGGTTGAGGCAACCTTGCATAACGGCATTGATTATTGCCGTACGGTTCCAGTATTTCTCGGTATCGGGGAAATGTTCGAGCCACATCTTGCTGCCAAAGGCGTTAACATTTTTGGAAAGAAGCCCGTAACCGGAGCTCTTTTCGAAAACGGTGACGGATGCGCCTGCTTCGCAAGCGGAGCGCGTTGCACAAACGCCAGCCCAGCCGAGACCGACAACGATGACATCAGATTCGACCTCCTGATCGAAGGTCTTAGGCGTCTCGGGCTCTTCACCAAGCCAGTTGTCCAGATTGGTGCTTGGCGTTGTGCCTCCCGATGCGCTGGTGTTCCCTGATGTCTTTGTTGAAGGCGTACAGCCAGCAAGGGCTGCGGCCATGCTTCCAACAGCTGCAGCACCTAAAAACCCCCGACGAGTGATATCTTTCGACATGCTTTCCCCTCTCTTTCTCTTCGCTTCTCTTCGTGTGCTTCTCGTTTTCTGCGTCTCGCGCTTCGCGTGCTTCTCCTGGACTGTTTTAGGTGTTTTCTTGTTCGATGCCTCTTAGATACCTTCCTTTCTGCGGCATTTCCGTTTGAAGCAGATTTTATAAAGCGGCACCTACGCCTAAAAAGAACTATTTTTATTATAGTCACAATAGATAGTGCAGGTGAAGCTGCTTTTTCAATACGACTATTACGGCGTAGTTTGAGGGGAGGTTGCGTTTCCTTTTGGGCGTTCTTGTTCCTGTTCTTGTTCTTGCCCTGCTCTTGCTGTTTCTGTTTGCGGGCTTTATGTTGCTTCTTCCTGCTTCAATGCTCCTCGCTATTTACTTAGAGTAACTCCAAGTAAATAGTGGCAGGGCAGTGAGAAGGGAAGAGAAGAGGTGCCTGAGGTTTCAGCACTTGAGGCTGCAAATCGGCACCTGTGGTTATCTCCGCATCCTTAGGTCAGATGAAGATGCGATGACGGTGCAAAACGACGCTTTCTCTGGAGAACGGAAGAGAAGTGCACAAGATGTTTTCTCGTTTTGTCGCATCTTGTATCATGAGCCCAGAGATACGGTAAGCGTAAGGAGCTTCACGTCGTGGGAATCTGGATTTTTGCCTTGGCGCTGGCCATCGTTTTGATGCTCTGCTCGTTTGTGTTCTTGGCACGGCATATTCATAAGTTCAAGCGTATTCAACGACTGGCGGAGCGGCATCATGCCGCAGCATGGGTTGTAAGCGCGGCGCCTTTGGTGGTTGCCGCTGTTGCCCTAGCATTTGAACCCATCAATGTGACCCTTGTTCTCATCCACCTGATGCTTATCTGGGCAGCATGCGATGCCGTTGGCTTCATGGTGAACAAGATTCGCGGCACCAACCTAGCTCGTAAGCGCCGCTATACGGCAGGCGCAGTTGCTCTGGCGCTTACCTGCGCATATATGGGATATGGTTATATTGC
>CAYFWL010000118.1:2582-5880 GCA_964346845.1 uncultured Eggerthellaceae bacterium
CCGCCAATCATGTTTGGGAAACCGCCTATTCGCTAGCCACAGAAAAGCAAGCTGATCTGCGCATTCTTCAGATTTCTGATGCCCATGTGGGTACCACCTTTGATGGGGCAGGTTTTGATGCGCACCTGGAAAAAGCCCAGGAGAGCAATCCTGATGTGGTTGTGATCACGGGGGACTTGGTGGACGATAACACGTCACGGGAAGACATGGTCGCCGCAGCGGAAGCCCTAGGACGCATGGACTCAACCTACGGCATCTACTTCGTGTACGGCAACCACGACAAGGGATATTTTGATAGCCGAGATTACACCGCTGAAGAATTTGCCGCTACCTTGGAGTCAAATGGCATAATTATCTTGGAGGACGAGACGGTCTCTCTGGGCGACCACGTGCTACTGATAGGACGCCAGGACAAATCCGATCGTAGCGGCCGTGCCTCTATGAAACAGCTGACGCAGGACATCGATACCAGCAAGTACCTGGTGGTGCTGGATCATCAACCAAACGACTATAGCGCTGAAGAGGCGGTTGGAATCGATTTGGTGCTCAGTGGCCATACTCATGGCGGTCAGATGATTCCCATAGGCCCTTTCTCCGAGCTCATTGGCATGAACGATGCCACGTATGGCTTGCAGCGACGCGGACACACGGATTTCATCGTGAACTCCGGTATCGGCGATTGGGAGATTGCGTTCAAAACAGGTACTTTTTCCGAATACGTAGTGGTAGACATTCGATCATAAAAGCGGTGAATGACGCAAGTTTTTCATCAATGACCCTGATGTGATTGGAATTACTCGACAAGAAGCGTTGGTAGACGCTGTCTTTCTCCTGCATAAACAAGCTGTACAAACAGATGATTACGAGAACGCAAACGACCGCTATTTGACACTGGCGAATTCCCGTCCGATAAGCGTATCTATTGTTCTGGAGTCGGCGGATGACAGAAGTTTTCGACGGGCTAATTCCCATTACATTGACAAGAAAGATGCTTGGAATCTTGGAATACGATGCGGCGGGTAGGGGAGTTGGCGGAGTTGATGCCTTATGATGGGAATCTGGCTTCTCTTGCATCTCTACACCTCTCTGAAATGCATTGAAGGCATAGCTTCACTATGGTAGAATACATTGTATTCAATCCAAAAAAAGGAGGGAATCGTGGCTACCATGACAATGCGGGTTGACGATGCCGATGCCTTGATCGTGCGCAAATATGCCGCCTTCGAGGGGAAGACGATTTCGGATTTCATTCGCGATGCAGTATTCGAGAAGATCGAGGACCAAGACGACCTTTCCGTTCTTCGCGCAGCCGTCGCGGAAGACGACGGAACGCGTTACAGCCATGAACAGGTTCTGGCGGAACTGGGCTTTTAAATGTCCTTCCACGTTCAATACTCAAAGGCGGCATTGAAACAGCTCAAGAAGATGGACCGATTCGATGCCTTGCTTATCGTTTCCTGGATAAGCAAGAATCTCGAAGGATGTGATGATCCGCGCATCCATGGCAAAGGGCTCACCGCCAATCGCTCCGGTGAGTGGCGGTACCGCGTGGGCAGCTATCGTATTCTCTGCGTTATTCAAGATGACGTCTTGGTGGTCGAGGCATTCTCCATCGGACACCGTAGCTCTGTGTACAGAGACAAGTCGTTTTTTGTTTTCGCGTCTGGCTCGTACTGTACGCCGTAACAGATAGCGTACGGGTGCGTGCCAATTCTCATGGTTGATTCCCATGGTCAGTCCCCATTACAGGAACAAACGCTGGCCAATTCCCATCGGTAGATTTCCATCGCATTAGCAAGAAAGTTGCTTGGAGCCTGAGAACCAACGGGCATCAGGGCGGACGATGAGCCTGCTTGAATTTGATGCAGCTTCCCGAATTCGCATATTCTCAAAATCCAAATTTTCGTAACATGTTAAATAATTTCGGAATAGATTGACCTCACAACACCATCCGTGTATTGTAAGATTTAATCCAAATTTTCGTAACATGTTAAATGTTTTAGGAACAGAAGGATGGCATATGCAGTCAAAGAGGGAAGAGTACCTGGCGAAACTCGTGAAGAAGCGCCTGAGCCCGTACATCAAGGTGATCACGGGAATCCGCCGCTGCGGCAAGAGCTATCTGCTCAAGACCCTCTATCGCGCGTACCTCCATTCCATCGGCGTGGAGGATCGGCAGATCGTCGTGGTGGAGCTTGACGATGACAGGTTCGAGGAGCTGCACGACAAGAGCGCTCTTCGCCGCTACATAGAGGGCAAATGCACCGACGACAGCCTCCAATACTACGTGATCATCGACGAGGTCCAGATGGCGGAGGGCTTCGAGGGCGCCGTGGTCTCGCTCAACAACCATGCCAACTACGATGTCTACATCACCGGCAGCAATTCCGAGTTCCTTTCCAGGGATATTTCCTCGAAGTTCAGGGACCGCGGGGATGAGATCAGGATCCACCCTCTGTCGTACAGGGAGTTCTACGACACCTACCAGGGTGATAAGCATTTCGCCTTGAGGGATTACCTGACCTTCGGCGGCATGCCACGGCTGCTAAGCGAGCCCGATGAGGCAGAGAAGATGCGCTATCTCACCAACCTGGTGCAGAACACCTATCTGGCCGACGTAATCGAGCGCAACAAGGTCCGCCTGCCTGAGGAGATGGGGGCTCTTTTTGACGTGCTGTGCTCGACAACGGGCTCGCTTGTAAATCCGAGCGGCCTTGCGGGCACCCTGCTTGCTGAAAAGCACGTCAAGATAGACGGCAAGACCGTCTTTTCCTACATGAGGCATTTCGAGGACGCGTTTCTGTTCGAGACCGCCAAAAGGTTCAATATCAAGGGAAAAAGCTATCTCAAGAGCAGCTTCAAATGCTACCCAGAAGATGTCGGTCTTCGAAACGCCCGCATAAACTTCCGCCAACTCGACCAGGGATTCGGCATCGAGAACGTCATCTACAACGAACTTCGGCGCAGGGGGTACCTGGTGGATGTCGGCTTGCTTGAGACCAGGGAGCGCAACAAGGAGGGCAAGCAAGTCTACAAGCAAAACGAAGTCGACTTCGTCGCCAGGCTTGCCAGCAAGGAGTACTACATCCAGGTCATGGACAAGATCCCTTCCGGGCAGCATGGGGCAAACGAGTACGGCAACCTTCTGAAGGTTCCGGGTTCTTTCAAGAAGATAGCCGTGGTGAACGAGCCATTCCGAGCCTACGCCAGTGGAGATGGTATCCTTGTGATCTCACTCGAGGAATTCCTGCTTGAAGGCGACTCGCTTGATAAATAGAGGGCTGATTCCCATGGCTAA
>CAYFWL010000119.1:0-5750 GCA_964346845.1 uncultured Eggerthellaceae bacterium
TCCATATCGCCCGTGTAGTCTTTGATATAGGGGGGCAGGGGGGTTTTGCCAATGATGTGCAAGGCCTCATCGAGGGAAGGCAGGGTGGTGCTCAGGCGTGCCACGCGCTGACCCTTGTTATCTTCGCCTTCGCGCTGTACGAAATCGATGATTTCGGCGGAGAGGGCTACGGTACCGTGCTCGTCGCAAAAGTCAACAAAAGCGCCCGTTTTAAGCCGGCGACCAGGCTTTACTAAAACCTCCCAGAGAGCAGAGGTGTTGGTCTTGGGCTCACCATCGAGCACCTCCTGTAGCAAAAAGACCTCAGCGGCACCACCAGTGCTTCGCTTGGTACCCAGCAATCGCGCGGGCAATACACGTGTCTCATTGGCTATGATCAGATCATCCGGACGCAGGTATTCTTTGATGTCACGGAAGATACGGTCTTCGATGGCGCCGGTGATGCGGTCCATGACGAGCATACGGCAGGCATCACGCTGTGCGGCAGGTTCTTGGGCAATAAGGTGCTCAGGAAGCTGGTAGTCGAAATCGGATGTTTTCATGGCTCTCTTTCGTTTCTCAAAATAGGTGGTTTCGAGTTTAGCGTATTGCGGTGCAACGCGCCGTTCGAAAGCGGGAGAGCAGAAAATACCCTTTTCGACGTGCAGTCTGGAACACAATCTCCATAATAAGGTGGTATAAAAGGCATGGTGGCAGAAATCTTCCACGGCGGAAACCCTCATTAGCAAAGGAGCGTTCTCATGGTAAAGAATTACTTCGATTTGTCGGGCCAGGTTGCAATTGTGACAGGCTGCTCGGGTGGCTTGGGCGTTCAGATGGCTAAGGCTTTGGCAAATCAGGGTGCGAATATTGTCCCCATTGCCCGTCGCCTTGAAAAGGTTCAGGAAGTCGCCGATGCCCTTTCTGCGGAGTTTGGCGTTGAATGCCTGCCGCTGAAGTGCGATGTTACCGATACTGAGGCAGTGGATGCCATGGTCGATGCCGTCATGGAGAGGTTCGGCCGCGTTGACATCCTTGTCAACAACGCCGGCACGGGCGCTGTTGCCCCCGCCGAGGACATCACCGACGACCAGTTTGCTCATGAGTTCGAGATCGACCTGTTCGGCACCTTCAAGGTTGCGCGCGCCTGCGCTAAGAAGGCTATGCTTCCCGCAGGCTATGGTCGCATCATCAACATCGCCTCTATGTACGGCCTCGTGGGCAACAAGATCGCCGGATCCGCCCCCTACCATGCAGCCAAGGGTGGCGTGGTCAACCTGACGCGTGCGCTGGCTGCGGAATGGTCGGCAAAGGGCATCAACGTCAACGCCATCTGCCCCGGTTATTTCTACACGCCGTTGACCAAGGAAACGCTCGATTCCGATTTCTTCCAGGCCAATGCCAAGACGATGATCCCGTCTGAGCGCTACGGCGAGGAAGGGGAGTTGGATTCTTCCGTCATCTTCCTGGCAGCTCCGGCTTCCAGCTATGTTACGGGCATCATGGTTCCCGTTGATGGCGGCTACACCTGCATGTAGGGGCGTTGCTTTTCTGCGTGCCTGGCGGTGTGCCTGGTAGTTCTAGTCGCGGCATTGCGCATCGCTTGGTATCGGTACGCTTCTTATCGGACACTTATTGGGCACTTTTGTGCAGAAGACGATTCAGAGGGGGCTTGGGAACGATGTTTTCCTCAGCCCCTTTTCGCGAATCGATAAGAGCTTATGGGAGCTGTGATGTTGTGGGTTGATCGTAAGGGAAGAGGGACGGAAGCGCCACGAAGTTCGAGTTAAAGGACGCACTTTTTGTCCTTTACCCCCGAAGTTCTCATGACTCTGCATTTTGAGTTCCAGCTTGAGAAGGACCCCGGCTTATAAAAACCGGGGTCCTTCTCAAAAGGGGATATATCAGACAATGTGCTGCACCATTGTCTTGGGACAACGAACAGGAGCGCCGCGCACAGGGGGGCGCCGCACACAGAGGGCGCTGCGTACAGAGGGCGCCGCACGAACAGGAGCGTCGCGCACAGGGGGCGCTGCAGGAGCGAAAGCGCTGGAAGGCGCAAAAACTTAAAGCGCCGCGAGATCGACCTGCCTGAACGCGCACCCCACGCTTGCTAAATCGGCGGAGAGAGGGGATCCGATGAAGAATTGGGCAATCTCGTCAAGCTTCTTGGTAGCGTCGACATCCTGGAATGCATCGGGGTAGACAACCTTGCCCACCTGATAGCAGTTTGCGAGGGCAAGCTCGACGTTGGTGGAATAGAAGCGGTAGGAAATTAAACTGTGTGTATTGCCTTTCTGGACGGCGGTTAGGGCATTGAAGTACGCAGGGTTGTTGGCGTAATCGTCAGCCACCAAGGAGAGGTTGCCGCTCTCGATGAAGATGTATTCGGGCTGAGCGCTGGAGACTGCTTCAAGGTCGATGGAGTAGGGACCCTTGGCACCTTCGACATCGGCAATGTTTCTGATATTGCAGGCAGCGAAGGGAGGAAAGCTCGCCTCGGTGCCGTCGAAGCCGTGGCCACCGCGGAAACTTATGCCTGCAGCATAGGCGGTGGTGTTCTGGGCGCTTGACCGAGCGGCGCGGTTTGTGAGGTCAGCGCCGATATCGTTGATGTATGCGATGAGCTCACGAGCTCGTTTCTCGTTATTGAACACGGTGCCCAGAAGGGTGAGGTTTTTCTGGTAGTCCTCACCGAAGAAGGTCTCGGGTTGGTCGAGGCATACGACAGGGATACCCACCTTGGACTGGAGCGCATCTGCTTCGTCGGCGGAGAGGTTGTCGCAAATAATGACCTGCGGCGCCACCTTGATGATTGCTTCTTCGTTGGGAGTCACTCCCTTTGAGCCGCCATCACCAATGATGGGAAGTTTCTCGAAAGTGCTGTGGTTAACATGGCGATAGGCGCAATTGATGTTATCAGTGTGCTCGGATGCTTCAACGCCTACGACTTTATCCACTGCGCCCATGTAGCAGATAGGACGCAATGCACAGCCGATACCGATGACCTTATCTACATCTGTGGGAATCTCGACGCTGCGACCACGCATGTCGGTGATGGTTTGGGTGGCTGTTTTGCTGTCGGCGGAAGCGCTGGTGCTGGAATGGGAATGGGAGCCATCCGAGCAGGATGTCAACACGCAAAGACCTAGGACCGCAGCGCAAAGCACCGTTAGGAGCGCGAGCGTAAAGCGATGTTTTTTCATATACCCCTCCAAAGAGTTACGTTTTGAGTGGATTCGTAACACGTATATTGAAATCGTATCACACATGCTCTAGGATAATGTTACAAAATTTTAAAAGTTACTATTCTATCGAGGAGGTAAAGATGCTTTCGCAGGAGTATTGGGACAAGGTGGCGGCTTTTCATGGACATAAATGCCCTGGTTTGGCAATTGGATTCAAGGCGGTTGAGGGAGCAATCGCTGAGCTGGGGCTTTCCGATAAGGCTCTTCCTGCCATCGATGAAGAAATCGTCTGCGTGACAGAAAATGATGCGTGTTGTGTTGATGCGATCCAGGTGCTTCTGGGCTGTACCTACGGCAAATCAAATCTCATCCCCCGGCTTCGAGGCAAGATGGCTTTCAGCTTCTATGCGCGCGCAACGGATACCAACGTGCGTTTGATTCTGAAGAACGGTCTGGGAGAGGGAAAGTCGCGTGATGAGTATATGAACTTCTTGGTTACGACCGCCTACGATCAGCTTTTTGAAGTAAAACCCACGACGGTTAAGCTTCCGGAGCAGGCCCGTCTGTTCGATGCCCAGCCCTGCGCTATCTGCGGTGAATCCACGGCGGAATACGCGCTGCGTGTTCAGAACGGAAAACCGCTCTGCCTCGATTGCTACGACCCCTATCAGCGCGAGGGTTTCTAACGAGGAATTATGACAAGGGGACAGGTCATTTGTCATAATCAGGCCGTTGAGCGCATCACCGTAAAGCAAAAGCGCGTTGAGAAGAGAAACATTGCCTGCCTGCTTCTTCTTGCTGTTCTGCTGGTGCTCATTGCCGCTCTGGAATTAGCGAGTGGAGCCTCGGAAATCGATGTGCCCACCACCATCGCTGCCCTTTTTGGTTGGGGTCAAGCGTCTGATGTTGCTGCAGTGCAGTCGATTCGTCTGCCTCGCGTGGTGTGTGGAATAGTGGCCGGGGCGGGTCTTGCCCTTGCGGGTGCGGCATTGCAAAGCGTGCTGGAAAACCCGCTCGCCTCTTCCTCTACAGTGGGCATATCTCAAGGCGCTGCTTTTGGTGCTACAGTAGCCCTTCTTGTCGTTGTGCCCGCTTTTGGTGGGTCGGCAGCAGCGGTGAGCATGGGTACTACAGCGGCTTTTGCTTTCGCGGGTGCCATGACCTCGAGTCTTGTTGTTCTGCTTTTCTCGAAACTTGGTCTGATGAGGGCGGAAAGCATCATCTTGGTCGGTGTTGCCCTCTCGGCCTTGTGGGCAGGCGCTTCCACTATCCTTCAGTATTTTGCCAGCGATGTTGAACTGACGCGCGTTATCTTCTGGCAATTTGGCGACTTAGGGCGCGCTACCTGGTTTCAGCTGGGTATTATGGCTGCTGTCTGTTCGCTGTGCGCTGTCTATTTCTTTTTAAACCGATGGAACTACAACGCACTTCAAAATGGCGGACACGTCGCGGGGGGCCTTGGTGTCAATGTTCAAAAAACGCGCATTACGGGAGTTGCCGTGGCTTCCCTCATGACTGCTTCCATCGTTTCGTTCGTGGGCCTGATCAACTTCATCGGTCTTATCGCACCACATATAGCCCGTCGTTTCGTGGGAAACGATTACCGCTATTTACTCCCTGCATCCCTTATCCTGGGTTCGATTATCATGTTGGGAAGTGACCTTTTGGCGCGTATGGTCATAAGCCCCATCATTCTTCCTATTGGCGCAATTACCTCGTTTTTAGGCGCGCCGCTGTTTCTCGCCCTTCTCTATAAGGGGTATAAACGATGAGCGAGGCAAACGAAGAAACGGCTTGTCAGAGCGTGGTTCATGCCCATACTCACCAGCATGCTGACGGCATGGTGCACAGTCACTTCCACCTCCACGAAGGAGGGGAAAATCCCCACGAGCACGCTGCCGTGTCTGCATCTGCCAACGTTGTGGAGCGCGACTCTGCCGCTGAGTTGCACCAGGTGGGAGTGATTCCCTCCCACCTGCACGATTCCGTTGCGCAAATTGCCTCGCCTCTTGTTGCTGAGGATGTTACCTATGCCTATCCCCACAGCGATCGTGCGGTATTTTGCTCGTTGAGTATCGAGGCAAAGGCGGGTTCGGTTTTGGGCATCTTGGGCAATAACGGTGCGGGAAAGTCCACCCTGCTTGATTTGCTGGCTGGTATCACACGGCCCGCACAAGGAAAGGTTTGCGTATCGGGGAGGCTTCTTTCTACGATGACTCGTCGTGAGCTCGCTCAGCACATTGCCTACGTCACCCAGCAGCAGAGGATTCCCCATCTTACGGTTTACGATGAGGTCCTTCTGGGACGGAAACCTCATATCTCCTGGTCAATCTCTGATTATGACCGTGAGGTTGTTGCACGTGCTATTGATTCCTTAGGTTTGGAGGCGTATGCCGATCGGTATTGCGATGAGCTTTCGGGTGGTGAGCGTCAAAAGGTTTTCATTGCACGTGCCATTGCTCAAGAGCCGGAAATCATGATTTTGGACGAACCCACGAGCGCGCTTGATCCTAAAAATCAGCTTGATGTTTTAGATGCCATTCGCCGCCTAACGGTGAAAAGCAACCTGGCCACTGTTTTAGT
>CAYFWL010000120.1:0-5679 GCA_964346845.1 uncultured Eggerthellaceae bacterium
CTGTCGCACATGCGCACCCCTAATCGGACACATTGGTGTCCAACTATTTGTCCGCACCCCCTGTTTTACCCAAAACTCGACTTTTTGCGACCGTTTTGGGATTCTGAGATCTTTTATGCCGGTTCTCAGTATTACAGCACTCACCTTCTGAGTGACAGGGCCTTCCCTTGTTTCAGTCAGAGCGTTTTGTCGCTTTCCCCGTAAACTGCGGCGATTCATCCTTGAGCGATGGTGGATGTAGGCAGTGAGCCTCAGCTTGCATGTCCCGTTCAGGTTGCCCTTGCGTTTACCGTATCGAGCGCCTATAATAGTGAACGAAAAACGAGGATTTACTCGAGTTTTGTGCGGCGCGTACGGTGGGGAGTTGGTTTGTGTGCCTGAATGTGCGCAGCTTGCACAGCTTGTTTCGTTCCCGATGCCCTGATGGCAGAATAGGAGCTGAATGATGAGCGCCGCCTCTGACCCGCTCTTTTCTCCTATCGCTATAGAGCTCGAAAAGCTTTCCTTTTGGGATCATCTCTCTATCGATGACAAGCGGATTGTTACCGAGCGCGCAGCCTATCGACACTTCGAGAAAGGCCAGCTTGTTAGCAGCAGCGATGCTTCCTGCATGGGCTTGGTCGTGGTGCTTAAGGGCGGTCTGCGGGTGAGCCTCTTGTCTGAAGAGGGTAGAGAGATTACGCTCTATCGCCTGAAGGAAAGCGATGTCTGCGTTACGACAGCGTCGTGCGTGATTCGGCAGATTACCTTTGACACCGTCGTTTCCGCCCTGGCTAATACGCAGCTTCTGGTCATTCCTTCACCGGTGTTTGAACGCCTTGCCAGCGAAAACATATACGTACGCGCTTTCATGTTTGAGATGGAGACGAATCGCTTTTCTCAGGCCATTTGGGTCATACAGCAGATGCTGTTCAAGCGCTTTGATCAGCGCCTTGCGTCTTATTTGGTCAATGCCTGCGAAGATAAGGGAACCATCGAGCTGACCATAACACAAGACGAAATCGCGCGCGATATCAATTCAGCGCGCGAAGTGGTGACGCGCATGCTCAAGCATTTTTCTTCTGAGGGGCTGGTGGAGTTACGGCGGGGGCGCATCAGGGTTCTCGATTTAAACGCGCTTCGTTCACTGAGGTAAGTTTTTTCACTGCTTGGTGACTGAGTCACTGACGGAAAGCGCGGCAGCAGGCATTATAGACGCGGAGGTGAACGACATGGAAAAGCATGTATTACTTTTAGCGCTTCTCGTATTTGCCGCAGCTGCCCTGATAGGCTGTGCAGGCGGTGCTGCTTCAGGCTCGAAAGGGTCGTCTGCAGATGCGGCTTCCTATCAGCAGGTTTCCGCCCAAGAGGCCAAGGCTATCATGGATTCCGAGCAAGGGTATGTCATTGTGGATGCTCGGACTCAGGCGGAATACCAACAGGGTCACGTGCCTGGTGCCTTGCTTATTCCCCACGACGCTATCGAAGCAAAGGCGGGCGAGCTGTTGCCCGATAAGGATCAGCTGATCTTAGTGTACTGCCGCAGCGGCAATCGTAGCAAGCAAGCATCGGAGGCTTTGGTAGACATGGGTTACACGAACATCGTGGAGTTCGGCGGCATAAACACCTGGCCCTACGACATCGAGAAATAAGTCATTGTAAAGGGGTGACGGGGCCGCAGGAGAAAGCAGGCTCGTCGGTCACCGGAAACGCTTCCCGCCTATCGATATCGAGGGCGGGGAAAGGGAGGTGCCAGATATGGCTGAACTGACAATTACATCGGAAAACTTTGAGCAGGAAGTTATGCATTCGGACAAGCCCGTCCTTATCGATTTTTGGGCAAGCTGGTGCGGGCCCTGCAGGATGCTCTCGCCTCTTATCGCCGAGATTGCAGACGAATATGCGGGTAAGGTAAAGGTTTGCAAGATCAACATGGATGATGAGCCTGATCTTGCGGCGGCATTTCGGGTGTCGAGCATTCCGTTGCTCGTTGTGATGAAGGATGGCAAGGTGACGAACTCTGCGGTGGGTGCACGTCCCAAGGCAGATATTGTAGCCCTGCTGTAGGGAGGTGAGGTACGTATGAAGGTTGTCATCGTCGGCGGCGTGGCGGGGGGTGCCACGGCGGCCGCACGGATTCGTCGTCTTGATGAACATGCTGAGATCATCATCTTTGAGCGCTCGGGCTTCATCTCGTATGCAAACTGCGGCCTTCCGTACTACATCGGTGGTGTGATTGAGGATGAAAATGAGCTGACCTTACAGACTCCTCAGAGCTTTTGGGATCGATTCCGCATTGATGTGAGGGTGCGCCATGAAGTGATATCCCTTCACCCCAAAACGAAGGCGGTAAGGGTGAAAAACCTGGTCAGTGGCGAGGTTTTTGAAGAGCGCTACGACAAGTTGGTTCTTGCGCCCGGGGCACAACCAACGAGACCGAATCTCCCGGGCATCGATTCCGAAAGGGTTTTTTCCCTGCGCACGGTGGAAGATACGCTTCGCATCCATCGCTTTGTGCAGGAAAAGCAGCCGAAGAGCGCGGTACTGGTTGGCGGCGGCTACATCGGTGTTGAGATGGCGGAAAACCTCCGTGAGCGGGGGCTTGATGTAAGCATCGTGCAACGTCCTTTGCAGCTGATGAACACGCTTGATTACGACATGGCGATGCTTGTCCATGCGGAGCTGCGTAAACATGGTGTCGTCTTGAGTCTGGGCAGCAACGTTATAGGCTTTCGGGATGACGGTGACTCGATCACTACGTTGCTTGCAGGTACGGGCACCAAGGGGAGCGACGGCAACGGTAGCTCTGCTGGTGGCACCGATGGAGATAATGGCACCGACGGTAGCTCTGGCGGCAATCCTGGCATCAAGGCTGATATGGTCTTGCTGGCTATCGGTGTGACCCCCGAGAGCTCGCTTGCGAAAGATGCTGGTTTAGAGCTGGGAGCCAAGGGAAGCATCGTGGTGAACGAGCGCATGGAAACGTCCGTGCCGGATATCTATGCCGTGGGCGATGCCGTTCAGGTAAGGCATTTCATTACGGGCGAAAATGCCCTGATCTCCCTTGCGGGGCCTGCCAATAAGCAGGCGCGTATCGCCGCAGACAACATCTGCGGCGGTGACAGCCGCTATCAGGGCTCCCTCGGATCATCGGTTATCAAGGTCTTCGACCTGACGGTGGCGGGGATGGGCCTGACCGAGAAGGCGGCGGCTGCAGCGGGTTTTGACTATGACAGCGTCGTTCTTTCTCCGGGTTCGCATGCGAGCTATTATCCTGGTGCGAAGACGATGACCCTGAAGGTAGTCTTCGAGAGGGGAAGCCTTCGTTTGCTGGGTGCTCAGGTCATCGGCTCTGAGGGTGTTGACAAGCGTCTCGACGTGCTGGCAACGGCGCTTCAAGGGGGTATCCGGGCTGATAAGCTGAAGGATCTCGATTTGGCCTATGCTCCGCCGTACTCATCAGCGAAAGACCCGGTGAACATGGTGGGCTTCATCATCGAGAACCTTGCGAGCGGCAAGGTCAGGCAGTATCGCTGGAACGATATTGAGCGTCTGCCGCGCGATGGCAGCGTGACTTTGCTGGATACGCGAATCGAAGGCGAATATGCATGCGGCCACCTTGATGGCTTCATCAACCTTCCTGTTGATGATTTGCGCGTGCGGCTCGGCGAAATTGACCGCAGCAAGCCGGTATATGTGCTGTGCCAGAGTGGCTTGAGGAGCTATGTTGCGTGTAGAATTCTTGCGCAAGAGGGCTTTGAATGTTTCAATCTTTCTGGTGGCTATCGCTTCTATGAGGCGGTCACTTCTGGGAAGAAGATGGGTGAGAATGCATTTCCGTGCGGAATGGAGCGAGGATAGAGAGAGGGGTTGAAATGCAATACGTGTGTGCGATTTGTGGCTATGTGTATGATGAAGAGAAGGAGGCGGTGCCGTTTGCGTCGCTTCCCGATGACTGGAAGTGTCCTTGGTGCGGTGCTCTGAAGGAAAACTTTGAAGCAAAGAGGCCGGAGGCTGCGGCGAGCGGGGAAGTGGCTTCCCCCGTTGCTCCGCATTCGGCAGATCATCTTGCAGGGGAACCGGATATGAAGGAGCTTTCGCCCGGCCAGCTTTCAGCTCTGTGTTCTAACCTCGCGCGCGGGTGCGAAAAGCAGTACAAGCCTGTCGAGGCGGATCTGTTCAAGCAGCTCGCTGACTACTTCGCTGCCATTACGCCCGCGATAGACGATGCGAATGTCATGACCGTTGCGCGCCTTCTGCAAAATGACATCGATGACTACGCGGGAGTACGTGCGACGGCAGACGAAGCGTCCGACAGGGGTGCTGCGCGCGTCTGTGTTTGGGGCGAGAAGGTCACGCGGATGCTTTCTTCCTTGGTTGATCGCTATCTTAAAGAAGGCGAGCAGATGCTTGAAGGCACCCGTATTTGGGTCTGCACGATATGCGGTTTTGTTTTTATTGGAGATAACGCACCTGAGCTGTGCCCGGTATGCAAGGTGCCTGCCTGGAAATTTGAGTTGATTGAGGGGAGGAAGTAGCAATGGAGAAGGTCGCCGTACGAAATATCAGGCTTTGCACGAAGGACTGTCTATGCCTCTATGTGTGTCCCACGGGGGCAACCGATACTGAAAACAGCATCATAGACGTGAGCAAATGCACAGGGTGTGGAGATTGCGCCGATGCATGTCCGAGTGGCGCGATAAGCATGGTTCCCCTAAATTATCCCGCTCAGCAGGTCAAGAGCGATTCGGTGCGGGCCGCGTTGGGCGCTCTTGCTCAGAGCAAGGCAGATGGCGAGCGTGCTGCGTTGCAGATGGCGGAAAGCGCTCCCCGAGAAGGCCTCCATCGTCTTATGAAGGCGATTGCGAAATCCGAGCGGCTTATGGCGGAAGACATCATGCGTGAGGCGGGCTATATGCTCCCTCAGAGCGGCAATACACATGAGCTGCTTGAAGCGCTGATTGCGCATCCGCCCACGGCGGAATTTCCGCGCGAGGCAGCGCAGAGACTGTTGGAAACCATTCCGAACAACGAAACTGCCTCCTCGTAGTAGTAGCAAGGGGGATTGTGACAAGGGGACAGGTCATTTGTCACAAAATTCAACAGGGTATCGGCTCTTTCTGCCGATACCTTTTTTGTGGGCGCCCCTTTTGTGACAAATTACCTGTCCCCTTGTCACAAGGCTACTTTGAGGGAGAGGCGGCCTTCAGCACCGTTGAGGGGAGTCTTGTTTTCGTCCATACGGAAGCACTCGTACTTCAGCGTGGCGTTTTCATACTCGCCCGCAGATAGGGGCTCCGACAAGACGACGGGGGCAGATTGTTCACCAGGGGCAATCAGTTCGCTGGTCCAGAGAACGGTGCCGTCCTCTAAGAGCAGCGATATCTTAAACCAGCAGAAATTCTGCTCGGGGTTTTTGAAGGTCAGCGTCTGCTCGCGCGTGTCGGCTTTTAGGTTGAGCCAGCCGAACTGTGGGATGTCGATGCTGTCCGTCAGTTTTTTGCGCGGCGTTGCCTGCTGTTCCTGTGAGGTTGCGGCAGATGCTGAAAATCATCATAGCAGGTAAGGGGCAGTTTGAGAGAGTAGCTCTCAGCTTTGGTAGCTAAAAGCTCGTCAGCGGTATGCTTTGCTGCTGTTTGTGACAGGGGGACAGGTGATTTGTCATAAAGCCGGCCGGCTTTATGACAAATCACCTGTCCC
>CAYFWL010000121.1:0-5647 GCA_964346845.1 uncultured Eggerthellaceae bacterium
CCCTTCTAGGGCCGATGATCAAGCCACCGGCTAGGCCGGTGGTCATGACTTTCATCGGGCCTATCTGGATAGGCGAAAAAACGTGGGGATAATCATTAAAGCTTGGTCCAAGTTTCATACTGCTCCCTTTCTCCCTTTTGGTATCGTTGAAATACGCAATAGAGACTTCTGCAAAGTAATTGTAAGAAGCTATCAGGGAAAAGAGATGTACAGAGTTGTATAATTTCCTCGAAATAAATTGTGCAACTCTGTACTCTGTGAGGAAGCAATGAGACTGAGCGTTTCCATTATTGCGGACGGACTGGAAAGTTTTGGAGCGAGCGTCTTAGGTGTCGAAAGCGATGAGCGATGCCTTCGGGGCGTTCGTTTGTTTAAGCGAAAAGAACAGCTTTCGCCTGAATATCTTTACCTTGTTGCTTATGAGGATTGGGGCTGGCTGGAGGAATATCCGAAGCTTTCTGCCGTAATTTGCTGCGATGCGCGATTCCTTGTGGATGAAGATTTCCTGCAAAAAGGGAGCATCATCTGCTGCGGCGAAACAGCGAATCCTGAGGAGGTATTTCAAGAAATCCAGGGTATTTTTGAGCACTATGCAGATTGGTATGATCGATTGCAAAACGCATCGCTTCAGAAGAAGCCCCTTCAGGAGCTTTTAGAAATTGCCGCTGAGCCCCTGTTTAACCCCCTTGCTCTGTATGATCCTGCGTTTGCCCTCTTGGCCATGGGCGGTCCTGCCCTGCCTGACGATCTGGAGGGGTCAGTGTGGCAGCCTATTATGCAAACGGGGTATGTGGACATAGAGCGTATACCTCTCGAGGAACGAGCGTCTCTTCACCAAGAGTTGACAAAGCGGCGCGGTCCGTTCTTCGTTCGCTCGGCCTCGGTCTTCACGGACAAGATGAATCTTATGGTTTCGCTTTACGATGGGGAAAATCGCTTTGCAACACTGGCGTCAACGGATATCTTCCACCCCTTCACCCGGGGTCAGGTGATGCTTTTCGACGTTGTATCTCAAGTGTTGACTACCTATCTCTCCGGCAATAGCAAATTGGGCATTAGGGAAGATGAATTGGCTTTTGTTGCCAAAAAATAATGTTTGGGGGCTATGTTGCGGCTGATCGGGTCCATTTGGAGCTGAAAAAGAAGCATTGGGAACCGCGGGGGCCCTACCAGGTAATCGTGTTGTCGGAAATAAGTGGACGCTCAGCGCTTGATCCCTCAGAGAAGTTTCTCGTGCTCAAGCTGCGGTCTATATTCCCTGATGCATTGATTTTCGAACGCGAAGATAGAGTTGTTATCGTTATCAACGCGGCAATAGGCGGCGCTTTCACTGATGAACGGCAGCGGGAAGCAGCGCGTTTGCTTGACAATATGGCGGCATATATGGGGGTGTCGTTTCCGTTAAGCGCTTTTCGGGATTTGCCTGTTGGGTATCGGCAGGGCCAGGCGTGTATTCGTTTCGCGCAGCTGCGTCCTTATCAAGAAAACGAACAATCCTTGGTTGATCAGCATATCTTTCATTTTGAAAAGGTGTTTTCAGGTGCGATGCTGCATTTTGCCGACGCTTTGTTGGAAGGCCCCTGCTTCTGCCATCCGGTGCTTCTTTCGTATGCGCAGGACCAAGATGATAAGGGGAAGGCAGCGGCCTTGGTGTTAAGCACGTATCTTCGTTTTGGGTGCAATATCGTAAAAACCGCCCAGGAACTGGGCGTTCATCGAAATACGGTAAAGAATAAAATCGCCTATCTGGAAAACGTCTTAGGATGCACCTTCAAAAGCATGAGTGCCGAACAGTACTTTTTGGTGCTTACCACCTGCATGTTCATCCTGGTTTAACAGCGTCCCGCCGTACTCGCCCTAAATCAACTTGCCGTGGCAGTGGTCAATCATGTGTTGGATGATTTCGGCGGTCCAGCCTTCGTAATTGCGTTTTTTCGGAACAAGCTCACCGTCAATCAGCTCGTCGTAAGCGATACGCACCCAGTCAAAACGGCGCACCATCTGGGGGCCGGCATCGGGGAGGGAAAGGCACTCTTCGGGCAGCTTCGAAGGGCGAAGGGCCTGATTGATAGAAGGGTTGAACATAACATGAATCTTGTCGTCGTCGTCCTTGAAAGCGATGATGCGCTTGGTCACACCGATCTGGTTGGCGGCTAGGCAGGCGGCGTTTTCGATGGATTTAAGCGTTTCCACGAGGTTTGCAGCTACGGAGGCGTCTTCAGCGGTGGCCCTATCGCAGGGGATGGACAGGATGTCGGTATCAGTCACCAAGTCTTTGATCATGGGGCATTCCTTTCGGTTTTGTCTGGCGCCAGTATACCCGAGTTGGCTCATGAAGCGGTCTGTTTTATCGTAAAATGGCTGCGTAGAGCGGGGCGTTGATGCCCTTGAGGCGGGGCATGGCGTCCTTTAAGAGATGTGTGGGGTCTATGGATGCGACAGCAGAACATATCAGCGCTTCTGAGCGAAAGGCTCTCTTTGCCACCTTGGTGGCAAGCTGTGTGATCTTATCGCTTCTCTCCACGGCGCTTCACACCGCTCTGTCGCCGCTCATCGCCGATCTGGGGATTTCCCTTTCCCAAGGCCAGTGGGTTACTAGTGGCTACGTGTTGGTATTGGCGGTCATGACGCCCTTGACGGCTTTTCTGACCACCCGCATTCCGACGCGGCCCCTTTATATGATGGCGCTGGGCTGTTTTTTGACAGGAACGCTGATGAGTGCGTTGGCGCCTTCGTGGGGGTTTCTCATGGTTGGTCGTGTTTTACAGGCGAGCGCAAACGCTCTTATTGCCACGATCACCCAGGTCTCCATCATGAGCATGTTCCCAGCCGACCAGCGGGGACGCGCTATGGGTTGGTTCGGCCTGGCTATCGGTGCTGCTCCTCTTGTGGCTCCGGCCTTAGGTGGCATCGTCGTTGATCTGGGTGGATGGCGGATGGTGTTCTGGACTGCGGGAGCCTTGTGCCTGATGAGTCTCATCAGCGCCCATTTCGTTATGAGAGATGTGCTGGATACGGCGCCGCGGCCCTTCGATGGAGTAAGCTTTTTGCTGTCGTTGGTGAGTTTTGGTGGCTTGACTTTGGGTTTTGGGAATGCGGTGGCACTGGGATTTGCCGCGCCTTTAGTGGCAGCTTCCTTGATGCTCGGTGTTTTGGCGGCGGTCCCCTTCGTGCGGCGCCAGCTGAAGAGCCCCCAAGCTTTTCTCAAGCTTCAGATTCTGCGGATTCCCGCTTTTCGTTGGGCGATGCTGCTCAGTATGCTGCTCTATGCCGCCACCATGGGTGCTTCGGCAGCATTGCCGCTCTTCATGCAGGGTCACCTGGGCTTTTCTGCCACGGTTTCGGCTTTTGCGGTGTTACCCGGTGCAGCGGTGGCGGCGTGCGTGAACCCCCTGTCGGGTCGCTTGTACGACAAGTGGGGAGCTGCTCCTTTAGCGCTTGGGGGCGGTCTTCTTTGGGCGGCATCGAGTGCTGTTTTGTGCGTGCCCTCAGCTGCCGCGTCCATATCGGTGTTGGTGGCGAGCACCTGTGTGCGCTCTTTGGCGTCAGCCTGTATGACTATGCCTCTTATGACCTGGGGAAATAGTGCTGTCCCCCCAGAGGATATGCCCCATGCGTCGGCGTTGCTTACCTCGCTGCGCAATCTGTCAGGCGCTTTGGGTGTGGCCTTTTTCGTATCCCTTTTGGATATTGCAGGTTTAAGCCTTTGCTTCGGCATCCTGGCTCTTTGCGGCTTGGCGATCAGCGCTCTCTCGTTCGCGGCAATTTTTCATCGCTAAGCGCGCTCTTTTGCGGGTTAGATGCCGCTTGTGCGTTACAATTGCGCCACGCGCGTACCAGCGCTACCCCCTTTGTGCGCTTTCGCATAAAAACAAGAAAGGAAATTCACATGGGCAAGCAAGATGCAATTGTGCGCATGCCTCGTGAAGAGCTCGATGCACTTCAGCTTGAAGGTTTAAAGAAGACCGTTGTCGCCTGCTACGAAAACATTCCCTTTTATAAGGAATCATTTGACAAGGCGGGTTTCGACCCCTCTGCGGTAGCGTCTTTAGATGATTTGAAGAAGGCCCCCTTCGTTGAGAAGCAGGATCTTCGCGATGCGTTTCCCTACGGCATGCTGGCGGTTCCTTTGAAGGACGTGAGGGAAATCCACATGTCTTCGGGAACGACGGGCATTGCGACTGTTGGCGCTTATACCGATCACGATTTGAAGATTTGGGGCGAGTGTTTCGCGCGCGGCGTCGAATACGGTAATGGCAGCGAAGACGATGTTATGCACGTTTGCTACGGCTATGGTCTGTTCACTGGTGGCTTAGGCGCTCATCATGGTGGTCTTGAAGCCGGCTGCACCACTATTCCTATGAGCTCGGGGAGTACTGAACGCCAGATTCGCGTTTTGTGCACTATGGGCTCCACCATCCTGTGCTGCACGCCTTCCTATGCTATGCATATCGCCGACACCGCTCTCGCCATGGGTTTGGATCCCAAGAAGGACTTCAGCCTGAAATTCGGCATCCACGGCGCCGAGCCTATGTCCGATAACTTCCGCAGAGAACTGGAAGAGAAGCTGGGGTACAAGGTTCTTGACGTGTATGGCCTGACCGAGACAATGGGTCCCGGCGTGGCTATCGAGTGCTGGGAGCAAACGGGCCTGCATCTGGCGGAAGATCACTTTCTCGCTGAGATCATCGACCCCGCAAGCGGCGAGGTTTTGCCTGATGGCGAATGGGGCGAGCTGGTTCTTACCACGCTCGATCGCGAGGCATCGCCTGTTGTTCGTTACCGCACCCGCGATATTACCCGTATTTTGACCGGGGAGTGCGCTTGCGGGCGCACCCATAAGCGTATCGATCGTCTGCATGGGCGCACCGACGATATGCTTATTATTCGCGGCGTGAACGTGTTCCCCAGCCAGATTGAAAACATCATGAAGACCTTCCCTGAGGTTTCTTCATGGTATCAAATCGAGCTCACTAATCCGAATCATTTGGATGTTGTCACGTTAAAAGCCGAGCTCAACCCCGACTTCGACTTTGACCAGGTCGCCGCTATCGAGCGTTTGCAGAAGGATATCCAGCTCAAGTGCAAGGCTGAGCTTTCGGTGGGTATCAAGGTGAAACTGGTTGAGCCTATGGTCATCGCTCGTTCCGAGGGCAAGGCAAAACGCGTTATCGACATGAGAACGGGGGTTTACAATGATTAGTCAGGTCACTGTTTTTTTGGAGAACGCCGAGGGCCGTCTTGCTGCTTTGACCAGGACGATGGCTGATGCAAACGTGAACATGAAGGCGTTGAGCATCGCCGATACCGCTGAATATGGCGTTGTCCGTATTATCTGCACTGATCCCGAGGCCGCCATCAAGGCACTTACGGATGCCGAGTATCGGGTCATGAAGACCCCTGTTGCCGCTATCGCTGTTTCCGATGTTGCGGGTGGTCTGGCCACGTTGATGACGATTTTCGATGAGGCCGACGTGAACGTTCAGTACGGCTATTGCTTCAGCGAAGCCAACGAAGCTATCGCGGTCATGAAGATTTCCGAAGCTGACAGTGTCGCCCTTGCGGAAAAAATTGCATCCGCAGGTTTTAAGATCTTGTCGCAGGCTGACTTGGCATAGCTCTGCACGCGCTCCTCGTGCGCTCTGAT
>CAYFWL010000122.1:0-5536 GCA_964346845.1 uncultured Eggerthellaceae bacterium
GTAAAACAGCTACCGCACCACAGGCATAGCCTGTGGGTTTCTCACTAGACTAATAGGGTCGGGGGCGGACATCAAGACGGTACAGCAGCGCCTGGGCCACTCGTCAGCGAGCCTTACCATGGACATCTACGCGCACTTCATCGCGCAGAACGATCGCGCGGCAGCCAACACGATTGGCGGTATCCTGGGCGATGCTGTCGATAAGCCGAAGGAGTCCGCGCGACCCGCCCTGAGTGACGCCGACAAGGCAGCAATCGCGCAGCGCATAGCCGACGGAGCATCCCTCGAAGCTGCCGTCTCGACCGTGAGGCCCGATGTAAGCGTGCTGGATCTGCTCGGCATCTGATTGCCAGCGAGGTCGTAGCCGCCTGATGCGGAAGCTGCAGATATTGCACAGAATGGCCGCCTGCTCGCGGGTGGCCATTCAGCCTTGCGAACACAGACTTCCTGCTTGTCATGTGAGTCAGGCCCTCAATCAGTACTCCGCTCGAGAATAGTCGCAGCAAAACCTGCAAGCGTAAGAACACATATAATCGCTGCTGCCAATATCGTTTCCATCAATAGGACTCCATCTACTACTTGCAGGTAAGCGAATACAGATGATCGTCACGGCTCTTTTGAAGGCTTACGGAACGATATGGACGTAAACCCTGATTAAGGCGTGCTATAATTTCAAGAGACAAGGTTTTCCCGCCTTATTGGCAACTCTGCCAATTGTTGAGGTTGTTGATTTCACTGCCCTGCTCGCGTATTCATTGCTGCCAGGGTGTGGAGGTTATTGGTGAACGACACTGTATTAACAGTAATTGGACTTGCGGTATTCGCTGTTGTTGCAGTTGTTGTCGTTGCGTTAGTTTCGAAAGCGAAGAAATCAAAAAGAAGCTCTCTCGAAAAACTGGCAGAGCTGGCACCAGATTTGGCCGCTTTGCATGATGAGATGGCAAAACTGATTGATTTCGATAACGGTTATCTGATGAAGAAGGATTGGGATTCGTTCCTCGTTTTGGCAATCCCTGTGTTGACAGCAATTAACAAGATTCCGAGAAAAACGATTGAAGAAAGCCCTCAATCCGCACAAATCGCATTCGTGATGGAACGATGCCAGAACCCATCATTTCGCGATGAGAGAAACCAAGCTTTCAAGGCGCATGAGCTGGAGCTGTGCGAAGCGCTTCTGTCTGATATAGACGGTGGCAAGTCTCTTGATTCGCAACAGAGAGATGCAGTCGTCACCGACGAGTACAGCAATCTGGTCATCGCCGGCGCGGGGAGCGGCAAGACTTCGGTTGTAGTCGGAAAGGTAAAATACCTGGTTGAGCGATGGGGTGTCGACCCCGCAGACATCTTGGTGACCTCTTTCACCCGCGCCTCGGTTGATGACCTGAAAAGCCGCATCGAGGCCAACGGCGTCGAAGGCGTATCTGCGAGAACCTTTCATTCTATTGGCTTGCATGTCTTGGGAGACGATTTCGCCGTTGCCCCTGATAACGCACTTCAAAAGCACGTCAATTCCTACCTCTCCAACAATCTCGCCGCGAACCCGAGCCAGGCTGCAGCTTTCCTGGAGTTCTTCGGCCTACGGAACCTCTCCCCCGACGAAAGCCCTGACTCAGAGGAAGCCGAAGTCCGGATGAAGCTGCTCAAAGCACAGGACATGCGCACGTTGAAGGGCTTGGTCCAGGAATCGGGCCGCAGAGGCGGCATGGACACCATTCATGGGGAACGGGTTAAGAGCATCGAGGAATTAATGATTGCCAACTTCCTGTTCCTAAACGGCGTAGAGTACGAGTACGAAAAACCCTACGATCATGCCATTCCGGAAGAACTGCGAGACGACAACAGACGCGCTTACCAGCCCGATTTCTTCCTGACTGACTATGAAATCTGGCTCGAACATTTCGGCATAGACGAGCACGGGCGCGTTCCCTGGATGAAGACGCAGGTCGAAGAGCAGAACTACCTTGACGGTATCATATGGAAGAGGCAGGTGCACGAGGCATGCGGCACCAAACTAATCGAGAGCTATTCGTACTGGAACAAGGACCAGGATCTGCTAAACAGGATTGAGGAGCTGCTTACCAGCAACGGCGTCTCTCTCCACAACGACCCTGAAAGAAACGCCGCTATCTGCGGAGACTTGTTGCGCGACAAGAGGTTCTTCAGCTCCATGTCGCAGCTCATATCCACGTTTATCTCCCTCGCCAAGTCCAGCAATAAAACGCCGTCTTCAGTTGACGATAAAGCACGCAAGGCTTACAGGGGCGATGGCGCCATGTGGCACCGCTACGATCTCTTCACGCGATTCGCCTGGCCAATCATGGAGTCGTACCAGAAATCCCTGGCAGAAAGCCCTAAGCCCATGGTCGACTTCGACGATATGATCAACATGGCCGCATCGAAGGTGAGAGAAGAGGGCTACAAGAAATCTTTCAAGTACATTATCGTGGATGAGTATCAAGATATCTCACTCAGCCGTTTTGGCTTGTTAAGCGCGATCCGCGATGCAACCGGAGCAAAGCTCATGTGCGTCGGCGACGACTGGCAGGCGATCTATCGCTTCGCAGGCAGCGACGTGACGCTGTTCACCAACTTCGGCAAGCTCGTAGGGCATTTCGAGGAGATGCGCATCGAGCGAACGTACCGCAATTCCCAAAAGCTAGTTGATGCCGCAAGCGGCTTCGTGCTGAAGAACCCCGACCAGCTGAGCAAAACTGTTACCTCCATGGCGAAAGCCCCAGACAGACCACCAATCGCCGTAGTTTCACTGCAGGACCAGAGGGCAGCTCTCACGTTCGCCTTGAACGACTTGATTACATCTTCAGACGACGGCGGAGAAATAAAGATCCTTGGCAGAAACAGGAGCGACCTTGATAGGATTTTCCCAGAATTGGAGGCTACGGAGGATTTCAGCTTCCGAGAGCCCGAGAGAGGTAATGTCGCTGAGGAAAAGTTCGATAAGGTCATTGTGTACAAACCCGCTGGGACGAAGCCGAAAGAAATTGGCTTTATGACCGTTCACAAGTCCAAGGGTCTCCAGGCTGACAACGTCGTTGTCATCGGCCTCGTGAACGACCGCTACGGTTTCCCCAACATGATTGCCGACGACCCCATCTTGGAGCTTTTGCTCGCAGACAGCGACAGATACGATTTTGCGGAAGAGCGCAGATTATTCTACGTAGCCCTCACAAGAACGAAAAACAGGGTCTGGTTGGTTACAGGCGACGATTCCGGTAATCCCGGCATGTCGATGTTCGTCGACGAGCTTATCCAAGACTGCAACGATGAATCGCTTGCGCTCTACAGCCAAGAGCAATCTGGGGGGTCAGCTGAGTGCCCGCGCTGCGGAGGTATCTTGCTGAAGAAGTCCGGTCCATATGGGGACTTCGTCGGGTGCAGTAATTTCCCCTTCTGCGACAAGAAGTACGCAGATGTCAGAATCCTCGAAGACAGGAAGCGTTGTCCCGAATGCGGGGGGTGGCTCACAAGGCGGGTGCGTAAAGACGGGAGTGGTGAGTTCTATGGCTGCACCAACTATCCCAGGTACTGTTATTACACGGTTAATCTCGATGGTACGAATGGGGGATCGCACAACCCCAACCAAAGCCGCCAGGCAAATGCTGGATACTCGTACGCTAGCTCCAGCTTCAAGTCGCAGCCCGCTCAGCCATCGCGCAAAAGCGCACGCACGCAGAAAGACAGCCCGACGTGCCCATTGTGCGGAGCGCCCATGGCTTTAAGAACGGGTCCCTATGGCAAATTCTACGGTTGCACGAACTATCCCTCATGCAAGGGGAAGCGAGATTATCCCTCTTAGATTCATGGCGCGTTCAAAAGCCTGATAGACGCGCTCCGCCAATTCAATAAGTGTTTCCGTGGCGATGCCTTCATCCTTGTTCCTTGTGTTCGCGCTTAGTCCGTAAAGGCAACCACCCTTATCCAAAGAGATGGCTCACCCCTAATCGGAGGAATATACTTACAATTACTAGTTTTCTTGCGTGCGATAGGAGGGGCCATGGGTTTGTTTGATTTCTTAACAGGCAAAAACGATGATTCGGCAAATGGCGGATCGGGCAATCGTGGACGCGCCGTCGCAACAGAATTATTCCTCAAAGCCTACAACGGCGACTTAGCGGGTGTTGTCAGCTTGCTGGCACAAGGAAAGGACCCCAACGAGAGAAGCTTCGTAAACTATCCGGATTCGAAGCTCGCTACCGCAGTAAAGAAAGCCCAGAGTCTCAGAGCGCAAGGCCATGATGCTGATTACGTGATTCGAAATGAGGTTTGGGGGCCAGAAGAGCCCGTGGAAGCAATGCTTATGCTTTTCCATCAGTATAAGGAGAGGCAGGATAATCCACGTACGTTCAATCATATGGAATACGGCATAACCCCGTTGTTTTTTCCAGTCCTTCACGGTGATATTGACGTAGCGAGAGCGCTCATCGACGCAGGTGCAGATCCAAATGCCATGATATTCAACGGCTTCTTCCCACTTTACGCTGCCGCCGAAAGCGGCAATTTGGACGCTGTCAAGCTGCTTGTCAATTCCGGCGCAACAATAGACAAGAAGTCCCCTTCAGGCCGCACAGCTTTGAGGGAAGCTATCGAGAGCAAGCGATTCGATGTTGTCGTGTATTTGATAGTCAAGGGCGCCGACATCAACTCATGGACCAATGACGGAAGCTCCATCCTGGAGGCGGCGACAAGCCAGCTTGAGACCGCTATTGCGGGCATGGTTTACTACCATTCGTCATTTGCCGAAGAGGATGGCAAGCCGATCATGAACGAGAACCCGATGCTTGATTCCGTCATGATGCAGACTCTTGCGATGGGCATGGCTACCCTTGAAGAAGACGATGTCTGTGTAGCTCTCGGGTCTGATTATCTCAACAACCTCCATAACGAACTCTGGCAAAAAGCGGCGATAGCTTCGGTAAAGGGCGAAGAGCTTGACGAGCACGATATGAGCATCGGTGGCCACCAGCTATATGTAAGCAAGGAACTTAAGGAAGCGTGTTCCGGCTCCTACGGCCAGGAAATCGCATCTATGCTTCATGGCGATTCTGCGATTCACGAAGCATCATGCAGTGACGAGCCATACATGCTGTACTACGCAGTCAGAAGAGCTGTCGACCCAGTAATCAACAGAGGTGCTGAGGGCTCTGCATGCCGAGATTTCTTCCATCAGCTTATCAAGAACTATTACCTCGTGAAGGCGATAGCCACAAGAGATAACGACCTCTTTGACGCATGCATGAAAGCGGGAGCTGATCAGGATTGCGATTGCTATTATCGCAACAATCGCTATTCCCCCATCGTTCTGGCAGCTGGAATGGGGAACTATGACGCCTGCGAGCAGCGTAAGCGTAAAAACAACCGCGTCTAAAACTGTCAGAGTCTCTTAGGAATCCTCTGACAGTTTTCTCGTTTTCGGATAGGAGGCTCTAGCAGTTTTCCTAATCCTCATCGAAAGCCTCCGGGTCAATATCCATGATCGGGTCATCGGGCATGTCCGTGGCCTCTGCCGCCTTCTCAGGCG
>CAYFWL010000123.1:0-5524 GCA_964346845.1 uncultured Eggerthellaceae bacterium
GCCGAGCCGCGCCAGCTCATCGTGGATCCTGCGCCTGCCGTAAGCACCGCCATTGCATCGAACAGCGACGTGAGCGTCTGTGTGCGCTGTTGAGCTTGCCTACCTTTTCCCCTTTGAGAGATTCTCGGGAACCGGTCGGACGGGTTTCGCTGCCTTCGTATCGCCTGCGGGACTCGCGAGCTTGCGCTCGAAGATGTTGAACTCGTTTATCACATCGGGGACCTCGAAAGCACGGTTGCGCTTCTGGTTTCCGATGGGCTTCACGATGCCCGCCTCGACGCAGCGCTCGACCGCAGCCGACATGGCGCTGAACGCGCGGCCGGACGATTCGCTTGCCGTGCTGATGGTGAAGATGGGCATGCCAACCATCTCGTCGAGCAGCACCTCGAGCGCCGAGCCCCTGCGCACGCTTCCCAGTTTCTCGCGCCAGCCGTCCTGAAGCGCACGCGCGCTGTCCTCGAAGCCCTGCGCCTCCTCGCACGCCTTAACACAGGAGCCTGCGAAGAAGGAGACCCATTCGTTGATATGCGTGCGGATCTGCCCGACGCCTTCATCGTCCGTATAGCGGAACTCACCTAAAGCCTGCACATAGTCGACTGCCTGCGTCGCCATGCAAAGCGATATCGGCGGCACCAGATCGGGAGCCAGACCGCGTCGCTTCAGGATCAGGTGGATGAGCGCGCGGCCGGTGCGCCCGTTGCCGTCTATGAAGGGATGGATGCTCTCGAACTGCGCATGCACGAGCGCCGCCTGCACCACGGGTGAGACGACCTCGTCATTGCAATAGGAGGCCAGGTCCTCCAGCAGATCCATGACATGCCCTGGTGCCGGCGGGATGTAGTCCGCCTGCAGGGGGTTGTAGGAGTTGCCGCCCACCCAGTTCTGCACGGTGCGAACCTTGCCGCCGAAGCCCTCGATGCGCGTGTTCTCGCAAAGGGCCTCGTGGATTTCGAGGATGGTGCCGACGCCGATGGTCTTTGCAGCCGCCGCTGTCTCGATCGCATACTCCATGGCATGGATGTTGCCCACCACCTCGGCTGCAGCCTCATCGAACTTGAACGCCGCATTGCCTTGAGCGTTCATCTCTGCCTTGAGCAGGCGCCTCGTGCCGATGCTCAAGCCTTCGATATAGGAGGAGGAGACCGCCTCAGCACGCAGGAGCAGACGGGCGAGGCCCTCGGTGCTGTGCAGCGCCTTCGCCTCGCCGTTCAGCTTGGATACAGCCGCCTCGGCACGGCTCACATCGCCCACGACATCGGGCTCGAGCGCGATTTCCATGTCCGCAAGTTTAGCGGGCAGGAAGTACTCGTAGGCTCCGCTCGCACGTTCCTTGCGCGAGCGTCCGGCACCCTCCGACAACCACATCTCCCTATGCAGCGTGCCCATCCGAAACCCCCAATAAGACATCCTCGTTATTTCGGGTTGTATATTAACCTGAAATAAGAGCATCGTCCAGCTTCAGCTTTGCCAAAGCCTATTCCTAAATATTAAATATTTCTCAATTTTTAGGAATAGGGAACGTGGAGCAGGAAGTACAAGACGAGCAGCTGAAGAATTGAAGCAACGTGCAGAGAAAAACCGCTATTGCATCGAACAGCGACATGAGCATCTATGCATGTTGACTGATTCTTACAGCGGCGAGGAGAGTTCCTCCAGTAGCTCCTGTTCCTCCGTACGCGTCAGACAACCCTTCGCACGAGCAGCGAGCGTCGCATCACGCAGACGGTCATCCATCATCCTTCCACGGCATGAGCGGATTGCGTCTGCGACGCTTTGCGACGGAATGCCCTCGTAAGCCGTCTTCCCATCTTCTTCCGGACGCTGGACCACCTTCATGTAGGCGGGCAGCTTCCTGCGGACCCTCTTCGGCGTAGCGATGTGGATGTAGGTCGGGTTCGTGGGGGCAAGCTCGTGCATGGCGATGACCGTCTCGCCGTACAGGTAGGCCTCCGGGCCGATGAGCGCTACTGCCTCGGCGTAGGAATCATAGGGCGTGGGCACGTAATGCGTGAGCCTGTAGAGTCCCTGCCCGATGTGCTCGATTTTGCCGCGTTTAGCGTATTGAACGAGCTCGTTGTTCGTAACGCCGATCTCCCGCGCTTGCGCAAAAGTGATGAGGCCGTAGTTGTCGGCAGCGAGTTCATATATGTCATTGAATTTCGTCATGGCAAACGTATAACGAAAACATTACATTTTTGCCAGAGGTTTTGTTAAGAAGCGGTTGTTAGGGCGGATTGTGGAAAACTTGCGCCATAAGTGCCGGTTTACGGGCGGCGCGGGGAGATATTTTTAGATATACAAAAGATATTCCAAGATAAGACGGTCTCGCCAGAGCGTGAGCAACACCCTACCTTGGTATCGCCACAGCGTGAGCATAGGTCATACTATAGCGAGAGCATAGGTCTCGCCAGAGCGTGATGGTACATTTTCGTACTTTTTCCCTAGGCTTCGGAAATCAATGTCGGTAAAATGTCGGTGGCGCGTCGGTTGAACCGACAAAAAAGGTCAGACACGTTGTCTGACCTGGGATTTTTGGTCGCGGGGACAGGATTTGAACAAACGACCCTCGGGTTATGAGCGGCTTCCAAGGTAAAATCCGTTGAAATCGATTATAAGCAAAAGCAAAGAAAAACAATGAAATGCCTGTTCGATGCCTATTTTCTTTTACGCTTGTTTATCGTTCTTTTCTAAGCAAAAACTTAGCCAAGGGCATTTTCTTAGCCAAAATTTCTTCTGCAAATGACAGCAATGACGACAGTAACAGCTCACTGCAGTTAGAGCAATACATGAAGGCACCGTCCTTTGCAAAGCTAGGCATTACTCTGGCGAATTCGTCCGAGTGGCTGTAATCACCGCATTATCGTAGAGGATAATAAGCCTAGCATCATGCAATCAATCTATTCCCAACCAAGCTCCTGGGCATGACTGCCACCCGACAGCCAGCGAGCACGCCAAGCTAGAGAAAAACCGAAGGAGCGGTTCGAGGATGGTTTCAATGGACCCGAATGCAAGGTGGCCGGGCTCAAAAATCATCTGCGGGGGATCGGCTCACTTGGGCAGCCAAAGCTGGCCCGCATCAGAGCGGATATGCCTCCAGGAACGCATTAACCGAGGCACGCTCCTTCTTCGTGAGGGTTCCGACGACCCTCTCCACCTCATCCCTATCGAGGTATGGCCAGATGCCGATAACAGCACGGGCATCCTTCTCGCTTTTGCTCTTACGCTCCTTGTTGATGACCATCTTATGCACAGCGTAGGCCTCCGGAGAGGGAACAATGACCTTCATGCCAAGATAGGAGACTGGTTCGGCGTTGTGAGAGAGGATTTTCATGTGCCATAGGCTTTGCGCAGTCACGCCGATGTTGGTCTTTAGTGCCGACTCCGCCCCGGCGCCCATCTTGCCTATAAGGAACTCGATCTCCAGACCAGACCGGTCCATGATTTTCGTGGTGCCCGTAAGGCGGTCGGACTCTACCAGGTACCCCGCTTCCCTCGCCACGACGGCAAGTCCCAGCGGTTCGGTAAGCCTACGCAGGTTACGCACAAGGAAATCGATATCAAGCGTCCTGATGTTGGGGTCAAACCCCGCGAGCATGCCCTACTCCCTGTAAAGGTATTCCGCCCACGAGCCCACCAATATGACATGCTCGAGACATCCGCATCCATCGAGCAACTTGATGAACCGCGCGACCTCACGCTCTTGAATGCTCATCGACATACTCCCTTCCCAATGCTTTGATGATCTGGGCGCGGCTTTTCGCCTGCTCTTTCAACGCAGACTCGTTTTCCTTGCGACGGGCGATGGCTCTTGAAACGGCCTCCGCCTCATCTGCCTTCAGATACTCGCTTCGAACATGGGATCCATCACGGTACTGCAGATAGAAGTAGGGACGACCATTTATGATGCGCCTGCGTACATTGCCGCGAGGCAACGACGCGTTTTCGGCCTCTATAGCGCGGGAAATGCGCAAAGAGCGTTCGTACTCCTCCATAAGCACTTCCTCCAAAACGGACATCGCTTCTCCTTTACCCTACATTTATTCATTATTAGATTCATTGTAGGGTAATACACCCGCTCTGTCCACCCAGTCATAAGCAATGGAGGTATCCTGCACCCTCGCCACCACAGGTGAGCCATCCGGACACCCTCCTTGGTTACAACATTCTAAGAGATCATACAAAAGACGAGCGTTCTCGAATGAAACCACTCTCGAGAAGGAAGTCCCAAACTCCACAACGAATTCCAGCAGCCACGCTAAACCATGTTGCTCGTCAACATAGATTCATGAACCTCCCTTCAAAAGGATGGTTTGCGCTGGGCCTCTTTTCCCGACGTGCTGCGCGCGCCGGGCAGGCTCACGAGCCTAGAAAACGATGGACGCGGGAAACATCCCACGCCCATCGTATATCTATAAGTTAGAGCCACATTGCATAGTCCGTTCATAACCAATCAGCAAGCCCCGCTTTACTGTCGGAATGCAGTGCTTGCCACCCCGACGGGCCACCCGCTACCCACGGAGGATGGCGACCTCCTCCTCTGTGAGCGCCCAGGCATCAACCCGCTGGGCCATAACCTCGGCAAGGCCCTCCTCCATGCCGCCCTTTGCGAGGGAGTCCATGAGCTGCGGGACGGCCAGCGCGCCGTAGGCGTCGATGCGCGCGCACTTCTCATCTGCCGACAGCTCATCGGAAGCCAGGATCGCCTCCACGGATGCGGCGGCGCCCTCCCTGATATCGGCCCAGGCCTTCTGGAACTCCTTCGCCGTCCACACGGCATCGTCGCCCAGGATGGCGCGGACGTCGGCGCCGGCGACCTCTTCGGTGGCGGCGGCGATCAGGTACGCCTCAAGACCGTTGTTCTGGGTATCGCGCAGGACCGTCTCCAGCTGCGGAAGGGCCTTAACGCCCAGGCCCACTATCTTGTTGTAGTAGGGGTTCTTCCCGTCGCTTATGTAGGAATACGGGTTCGAAGAGAACACCAGGTACTCGTCCTTAGCTTCCAGCTCCTTCACGGAGGCGCCCATGCCGGCGATGCTGATGAAGGAGGTTTCTTCGGATACCTGGTTTTGGGAGGCGTCTCCATTTTCGGCAGCGATCGCCTGGAAGCATCCCGTCAGCGCGACGCAGCACAGGCCGAAGGCCAAAACTCCTGCAACCGTCAAAGCAAGTAAGTGAGAGCTCTTCGCACAACTCATAACGTCTTCTCCTTTCAAACGAAAACCCAATTTGAAAATCGTCATTGCGCTAAAAACGCCACAGACCCATAGATATACACCTACAATTACTCTGCTGAGCAGATAGCGAGGCAAATGCACACGGACATCAACTTGGTTGCTCTGAAAATCGCTCACCTTGCAGAAATGGGATATGACCTCAGACCGATTGAACATAGAAGCGATTTTTTGAAATGAAGGAGTGCTTATGAGCAGACGAGAGATAGCAAAGGACTTCTTGAAGAAGACTGTTCTTCCCATAGTGATAGCCTTGTTGCTGTTTTCCATATTCAGCCGGGTATTCACCGAAA
>CAYFWL010000124.1:0-5445 GCA_964346845.1 uncultured Eggerthellaceae bacterium
GACGGGGAACGCGCCCTTCGCAGACCCACTCACGACGGCTCATTTCAGCGCCGCCCAGACGACCGGAGCACTGAATACGGATGCCCTTAGCGCCGCTCTTGCGAGCAGACTGGACAGCCTTGCGCATAGCGCGACGGAAAGCAACGCGGCCTTCCAGCTGCTCAGCGACAGACTGAGCAACCAAATTGGCGTCGAGTTCCGGACGCTTAACCTCAACAACTTCGACGGAAATCTTGCCGTCGACAAACTCTGCCAGTTCCTTGCGGAGCTGCTCGATTTCTGCACCCTTTTTACCAATGACAACGGCAGGACGCGCGGTGGTGATAATGATTTTCACCTTGTTGCCGGCGCGCTCGATTTCAATCTTTGCCACCGCAGCGCGAGCGAGGCGCTTTTCCAGATACGTGCGGATAGCCATGTCGTTATCCAGCAGCGCGGCATAGTTTTTACCCGCGTACCAGCGGCTACGCCAATCTTCGGTGATGCCCAGACGGAAACCGGTAGGGGATACCTTCTGACCCATGGATTATGCCTCCTCTCGGGTTGCAACGATAATGGTGATGTGGCTCGTGCGCTTGCGAATGCGCGACGCAGAACCCTTTGCACGCGGACGAATGCGCTTCAACGTGGGGCCTTCGTCGACAAAGGCGGTCTTCACAACGAGCTGCTCAGCGCGCACATGATGCTGATGCTCAGCATTGGCAACAGCGGAATTCAACACCTTCAACACATCTTCAGCGATGGCGCGATTGGTGAACGTCAGGATCTCACGGGCCTGTTCAACGGATTTGCCGCGAACGTTGTCCACGACGATACGGGCCTTACGGGGGGATACGCGAACATAGCGTGCTTGTACTTTAGCTTCCATTCTTCATCCCTCCTATCGCTTTTTCTTGTCGGCTGCATGACCCTTAAAGGTACGGGTCGGGGCAAATTCGCCCAATTTGTGGCCAACCATGGACTCGGTAACGTAAACTGGCACGTGCTTGCGGCCATCATGGACAGCGATGGCATGACCAACCATGTCCGGGAAGATGGTGCTGGAACGAGACCAGGTCTTCACAACATCCTTTTCGCCTGCTTCATTCATAGCCTCAATACGGCCAAGAAGACGGGGATCGACGAAAGGACCTTTTTTCAAACTTCTGCTCATTGGTTTCTCCTTTCAGTTTCCCGCGTTACTTCTTACGACGACGAATGATCAGGCGGTTAGAGGCCTTCTTCGGGTTGCGTGTACGATGGCCCTTCGTAGGAACACCCCAGGGAGTCACCGGGTGACGACCTGCAGACTTGTTCTTACCTTCACCACCACCATGGGGGTGGTCAACAGGGTTCATAACCGTACCACGAACAGAAGGACGAATGCCCAGCCAGCGGTTGCGGCCAGCCTTGCCAATGCGAATATTGGCATGCTCGGCGTTGCCGACTTCACCGATGGTTGCGCGGCAGGTAATCAGCACGCGGCGTATTTCGGAAGAGGGCATACGCAGAATTGCGTAGTTGCCTTCCTTACCCATGAGCTGGATGCTGGTACCGGCGGAACGAGCGATTGCAGCGCCCTTGCCCGGCTGAAGCTCGACGGCATGAATGAGGGTGCCGACGGGGATAGCGGAAAGAGGCAATGCGTTGCCCGGCTTGATGTCAGCGTCCATGCCGGAAACGACAATATCGCCAACCTTGAGGCCCTTCGGGTGAAGGATGTAACGTTTTTCACCGTCAACATAGTGCAGAAGAGCGATACGGGCAGAACGGTTGGGGTCATATTCGACCGTTGCAACCTTCGCGGGCACGCCGTCTTTGTTGCGTTTGAAGTCGATGATACGGTAACGGCGCTTGTTGCCGCCGCCCTGATGACGAGTGGTCACACGACCATAGTTGTTGCGGCCTGCCTTTTTATGCAGAGGCGCAAGCAGAGACTTCTCCGGCCGGTTCGTCGTAATTTCAGCGAAGTCAGAAACCGTCTGAAAACGACGTCCGGGGGAAGTCGGCTTATACTGCTTAATTCCCATTCTTACATTTCCTTTCGTGGGCTTTTCCCTGCGATTTCCCGATTGCGTCTCACTGCCTTCACCCAGTTCAACTTATCGTTAAAATCGCACGTCAAACCCAATTTCTTGGATTCTTGCTCGCACGCCTCACCGTACACCAAGAACCCTTTTACCTGAAGTGGAATGCCGATTGCCTCCTTGCGTTGATGAGGAGCGCAAGCATCGACGCCGCCATTCCACGCGTCCGGGTGTGTCTATAACAGTCCAGACGCAGAAGCGAATTGTATCGGAATTTCTCTTTGATTGCAAGAACTTTTTAGGCGTAACCTGCGGAAACTTGCGCTACTCCGCATTGATCTCAAATTCATAGCTTTTCAGGGATCCGTCATACCCTACCAAAAAAGCCCGCGCGGTCTGAGAAAGCTGCAGTTCGCTAGCATCAACACCCCAACGAATATCCTCATCGCGGACAAGGCACTCATAGATGGTTTCACCGATCTGAATATAGGCATATCTCAGATTGCCCGTATCGCAGGGAATTGTGAAGTTAGCCACTGCCGCTTCGCCCAGATAGGAAAGTTCTTCAACCGGCGCCTCGGTGTTCCCAAAGAGCGTGGGATCATAGGTAGCTTCAAACAGCGGGGGCAAATCTGCCACACTTAAGTCATATTCGCCGTAGTACCCATCGCGCACCGTGTAGTCGGCACACTCAAATACCACCACGCTCGGATGCACCACATCCATGTAGTACACCACATCCAGCACATTGAGGTAATCATGGATCAACGTGGCGCGATCAAACTGATGATACAGCGAGGTTCCCTGGGAATTGAAGTAGCTGCCCTGAAACATCAGCAGGCTTTCGTCGTTTTCCACGGTATCGTTCTGCCACACATACACAAGCGGAGCCCAGCTGCTCAATTCCAAATCGTCCTCATAATCGGCAAGCTCAACAGCTTCAGTGCCATCTTCGATGCGCACGTAGCGGTCAACGTCCATATCCAGCGGGTAAACTGAGGCGGGCGGGCTGGAAACGTGAACTTTTCTTGTTTCGTAATCAGACAAATCCGCCTGCTCCACATCGACCCCTTCATCTGCCAAGCGTTCCAGAATGGCATTGCTTCCTACAAACGCACCCGCAGTATTCCAATGCCCCGGATCGTAGAACTGATGGAAGACCGAAATGCCCTCTTCCTTTGCCTGGCGAAGGGCATATGTGAGGTCAAGGTAGTCCACCTCGTTCTCTTCAAGAATCGGGGCTATGACATCGAATATGTTGCGCTTCGCAGGTACATAATCGGGAATATATTCATCGTAGACGAATTCCTTGCTGGGAGTATTCACGTACAGGAAGGTAACTCCCCGCGCCTCGCAGTAGTTTTTGAGCATGACGACGTAATCGGCGTAGAGCTCGGCATAGTCATCGGGAGCCACATAAAAATCAAACGAGTGGAAAAGATAGCCGTCCAAACCATAATCATAGGTGGGATGGGTCATAACGTGGAATATCTTATCGTTTGACCAGATGTAACCCGCCATAGCTTCACTTCTCAAACCGATGCGATCGTCCAGATACCCGTCGATGCCCGCCACAGCATACGCGATAAGCGAGGTGGGTTCTCCTTCGGAGCTTTCCTCCGATTCAGCCTCGGTCCCGACATTTGCCCCTTGCTCGGCACTGGCCTCCTCCCTCGCTTCCGACTCGGCCTCAAGCTCGGTTTCCTCCCCTGCTTCTTCCCCTCCCCCTATAAGCGTCGCAACGAGCGCTTCAAGTTCTTCTTCGGTGGGAAGATCCACGGCGTAGCGATTATCGGACTCCAGGAAAAGACGAGGGGTCGAGTCAAAGAGCGCCACGGGAAGCGCAACGCACACGCCCAAAAGGACCAGCATGATTGCGTTTGCGATGTTTGAACGCTTCTTCACAAGGCCCCTTTCTAGAATTGCGCGTACATAAACGGACTATAGTCGGTATTCATAATGAACATAACCGACAGCAAGAAGAGCACAGGGATGCACACCACCCGACAGAGCTGCCACAACAGGCTGTCTCCATAACGCTCTGACAGCCTTTTGAAAAACGGCGTGGACAGCAGCAGCGAGATAAACAGGAAAGCAGCAATACGATTGTCGAAGTAATAGCGAAAACCCCACGGAGAAGCAGCGCTTGCGCCAATACCAAAAAGGTTCAAGAGATACGACAGCGCTTGACTCAGGCTATCTGCGCGGAACAAAACCCAGCCGAAAACAACGATAAGGATCGTGCATGCCCAGGTAAACCAAGCAGGCAGCTTCAAGCGAGAGGCAAGATGAAGACGATAGAAGCGATCCAGCATCATGAAAAGCGCATACCATGCGCCCCAGACCACGAAATGCCCCGAAGCGCCATGCCACAGACCCGAAACCAGAAACACCAACGCCAGATTCACGTAAACGTTGCCGCGCTTGCTGCCGCCCAAGGGGAAATACAGGTAATCCCGAAGCCAGCTTGAAAGAGAGATGTGCCAACGGCGCCAGAACTCGCCAACCGTTTTAGACATGTAGGGGTAATCGAAGTTTTCCTCAAAGCGAAAACCCAGCATGCGAGCCATACCGAGAGCCATGTCTGAATAGCCGGAAAAGTCCAGATAGATCTGGAAGGTGTAGCAAATGATACCCAACCACGCCAGCTCGGTAGTGATACCATCAGCCTGTGCGGCGAAGATGACATCCACCGTCGCACCCAAAGTGTTCGCCAGGATAACCTTTTTTGCCAAGCCGATAACGAAGCGGCGCGCACCCGCTGAAACATCATCGAGCTGCGGTGCAGCTGGCATGATTTCGCCATCACGATACATTTGACCATAGCGCACGATAGGACCCGACGTAATTTTCACGAAGAAAAAGGACCACAGAACAACGTTCAGCAGGTTTTTATCTGCTGCAATGGTCGCGCGGTACACATCCATCAGATACGAAATAAGCGAGAACACCAAAAAAGAAATGCCCAGCGGTTGGATGATTTCCATGCTTTCATAGCTCACGCTCAAAAAACGCTCAGCAAGACCACCGAAGAAATCCAGGTACTTGTAGAACATAAGGAACGCCACACATACCAGCACACCCAGCGCTAGACAAGCTTTGCGAGCAGCGCCCTTTTGCGCATCGATGAGCAGGGCGATCCCATACACAAACAGGGAAACAAGCAGCAGGTGGGGAATATACTCAGCGGCAGACCACGCATAAAAAATAAGGCTGACCAGCAGTAATATGATTTTTGCCAGCGTGAGTGAAGCGCGTGTGTTCTTCCCCAGCAAACGCACGGCATAGAAGAGCACCAGCGTTACCGGAAAAAAGAAGAACAAAAAAGTGACGGAGCTGATAGACATCTGATTTAGAACTTCATCGCCCCAGGGGCATGCACCACATTGAGCGCATATGGGTGCACCTCAAGAGCAAAATACACGCCCGAACAATCTTC
>CAYFWL010000125.1:0-4835 GCA_964346845.1 uncultured Eggerthellaceae bacterium
TATTGGTACTGTCTTTGGGTTCCTGCGCGCAACCGGCCAGGTACACACCTGCGGTGTTCGTCTCAACGGGACGCAGCTTAGGATGAGCCTCGGTGAACCAGCCTTCAGGACCGCGTTGGGTGTTGACCACCGATGCGAGCTTTTCGGAACCAACGGGTGAAATCATGGCCGTTTCGAGCACTACCATATCGGCATCGACCCGCACGACATTACCCGAAAGCGTATCTTCGCCCATGCAGACAAGCTTGCCGCCTTCCGGATAGATCTTGGCGATGCGTCCACGCACATACACCGCACCATCCTGGAGCGTGTTCATGTAGAACTCGTCATAGCCCTTGCCCGCGCAGCGGACATCCATATAGAACACGTAGCATTTACCATCGGGCACCTTATCCAGGAACTGGTGTGCGTGCTTGGCGGAATACATGCAGCAGGCGCGGCTGCAGTAGGCAACACCCTTGTTGGGGTCGCGGCTTCCCACGCATTTGACAATGACGGTGGTCTTCGGCTCGGTACCATCCGAGGGTCGCAGGATATGGCCTTCGGTGGGTCCCGAAGCGTTGACCAGGCGCTCAAACTGCAAGCCGGTGATAACATCGGGATAGGCTCCGCCGCCGTACTCAGCGTAGAGTTTGTTCCAATTGATGAGCTCATAGCCCGTAGCTACGATAATCGCACCGTAGGTTTCGGTCGTGAGCTTATCTTCATCCTTATAATTGATGGCGCCCGTGGGGCAAACCTTCTCGCACACGCCGCATTTGCCTTCAAGCAGCATCCGGCAATGTTCGGGATCGATGGTAGGCTTTGAGGGCACCGCCTGGGGAAACGGTTTGTAGACAGCCGTGCGCATACCCAGCCCCTGATTAAACTCACTCGGGATATTTTTGGTGGGACACTTGGTTTCGCAGGCACCGCAACCCGTGCATACATCGTAGTTGATGTACTTGGCATGTTCACGGATAGTGACGTCGAAGTTGCCGATATAGCCTTCGACCTTCTCGACCTCCGAAAGGCTCTTGATCGTGATATTGGGGTGCGCGCCCGCTTCAGACATCTTAGGGGTGCAGATGCACGCCGAACAGTCCATCGTGGGGAAGGTCTTGTCCAGCATGGGCATCTTGCCGCCGATGGTGGGTTGGCGCTCAACGAGCGTCACCGGGAAACCGGCATCGGCGATATCAAGCGCCGCCTGAATGCCCGCGATGCCCGCGCCGATGACGAGCGCGCGCTTATTGACGGGAATCTGCTTGGTGAACAGCTCGCGGTTGCAGTCAACCTTGGCAACCGCCATGGCAACCAGGTCGATTGCCTTCGGGGTGCCGATAGCTTTATCCTTATGCACCCAGCTGCACTGCTCGCGGATATTGGCGATCTCAAGCATATAGGGATTGATGTTGGTCTTTTCGGCAAGCACCTTGCGGAACAGCCCCTCGTGCATGCGCGGAGAGCAGCTTGCGATAACCACGCGGTCGAGATTGTTGGCGTTGACCGCATCGGCCACCGACTGCTGACCAGGGTCAGAGCAGGTGTACTTGTTGGTGTCGACGAATACCACATTGGGCATCCTGCGCGCCGCATCGGCCACAGCTTCAACATCCACCGTGCCAGCAATATTTGAACCACAGTAGCAAACGAACACGCCGATTCTACTCATTGCCGGCCTCCTTTTCTTTCGAGGAAGTTTGCGCGGGCGCAGCTCCAAGCTCGCTCGCTTCGGCCTCTGTTGCCTCCGATGCCTTTGCCCCCGCTGAAGCTTCCTCTGAAGCGCCCGCCTTACGCGCCGCAGCCTTGGCCTTTGCTTCGGCGATACGCTGGGCCTTTTCCTCTTCAGGAGTGAGCTTCTTTTCCACGATGCGTGCCTGAGCCTCTTCAATGAGGGCGACTGCCGGGACAAAGTGGCGCTTCAAGCCAACTTCGGAGAGCGGAGCGCCAAAACTTGCGGCTAAAAGCTCGGTGAAGTAGTACACGGGGATATTGACCTCGGGAAGCCCCTTGGCCTTGCGCATCTTGTTGGCTTCCGCCTCGCGCATATCGAGATTGAGCATGCACAGCGGACATGCGCACGCAATGGCCTCAGCGCCGTTTTCCGCCGCATTGGAGATGATGCGCTCAAGCGGCTGCATACTGGCTTTCGGAGCGCTGATATGGTGCGAGGCACCACAGCACTCGGTCTTGAAATACCAGTCGATAGGTTCAGCGCCGCTCAGAGCGAGCACCTCTTCCATAGACTGCGGGTTTTCTTCATCATCGAAGTGGGCAAGCTCACGCGGACGAAGCAGAGCGCAGCCGTAGTAGCACGCCACTTTAAGACCGTTGAGCGGCTTTATGACTTGGGATTTAATCTGCTCTTGGACCTCGGGCTCAAGGAAGGGCTCGATGCCGTTGACCACTTCGGATTTTGCCTCAAAGGGCTTTCCGATGATGTCTTGAATCTGCTCACGACGCTCCTCGCTTGACCGCGCATGAACGAGGGCACGGCGCAGGTTGACATAGCAGCCGGCACATAGAGCGAGAACCGGCTCATCGCCGAACTGCTCTTCGGAGATGGCAAGCGATCGCGCCGGCAGGGCATCGCCCAAATCTTTGCTCTGCAGGTGGCCCGCCGATGCGCCGCAGCAGTTCCAGTCATCAATCGTATCAAGCTCGATGCCGACCTTCTGGGCAACGTACATAAACGACTCGGTATAAGCCTTGCCGGTCGTCGTTGCACTGCAGCCGGGGAAATTCGCATAGCGCTGCGTCATCGTGCATCACCTCCCTGCTGCTCACGGGAACGGATTTTTCTCACCATCTGCTTGATTTCTTCGGCATTTGTCGGTTTGTACCCATCGCCGGAAAGCAGACCGCGCGACATCATCTTAGGTGCGCTCGGCACATCTTGGAACAGATGGCCTGTTGAAAGATTGAAGCGCATAGCGAGGAGGGCTTCGTCAGAAACGCCCTTTTTCTGGATGTTGTCCAAGAAGATATTCATAAAGGCAGGGCCCTCTTTGATCGCGACGCGCCTCTGCGCCATGGCATAACGGCAGATGGCTTCGTTGAGGCTTGGCATATCCACCTCTTGGGGGCAGCGCGTCACACAGTTGGCGCATTCCACACACAACCAGGGCATGTTCGAGGCAAGCACCTCGTCGACAAGGCCTAATTGGAGATTTCTGATAACCTCACGACAGGTCATATCGGCGCTTTCGGCCATAGGACAACCTGCCGCACACTTGCCGCACTGGTAACAATCTTTAAGATTGACACCCGCATCGGCACAAATTTCGGTGACAGCGGTCGAACTTTTTTCAGCTGCGGCACCGAGGTTCTGCACACCCATTACTACCTCCGTTCTCCGTTGGTATGGGCGTGGCGAGACAAAGTGCATGAGCTGCGAGAAGCGTTCAGATTTCGGCTGATGATCGCGTACGAAACGTGCCTGCCGCGAACATCGCACAGCCACCCAAAGAGGATGTCCGTACGATTCTCGGTAGCGCAAAAGATGTCTCGCCACATCCATGCTTTTCTCCCACGCGACACTCTACCGAACGAAGGGAAGGGGATGAGCGTGAATCAGATTGGTGGCTCATATTCGCAGCTGCGCGGTCGGGCCCAAAGACGAAACATCGCCTACACACGCCAAGTCCCGATTACCGTACACAAATCCCGCAAAGCCTCCCGTTGCAGCACACGAGCGACAGGCACGCTTAACAAAAGTCCGCGTTCCGAAGCGATAACGAAAGGTAACCCCCAAGGGGCCCTATTCTTCCACTGACAATTTCAAAAATCCGAGAATCTGTTGTTTAAACAACAGATTCGTTTTATTTTCAACAGTATACTGCTCGCATCCGAAGAGGAGACCTAAAGACCCGAAAGGAAGATTCCCATGCCTGATCAGAAAATGTTCTGTTTCCAGTGTGAGCAGACCGCAGGATGTGCGGCCTGCACCGGTGCTGCCGGTGTGTGCGGCAAATCCGCCGACACCGCCCAGCTGCAAGATGAGCTTACCGGGGCGCTTATTGCCCTTGCCCGCGCCGAAGAAGGCGGGAAAGGTGACCGGGAAGCCGATGCCCTCATGCTGGAAGGTATGTTCACCTGCGTGAGCAATGTGAGCTTTGATGGTGAAAAGATTCAAGCTCTCACCCGCCGTGTTCTGGCGAAGACCCAGGATCTGGGCGGTGCCGACAGCTACGACATGAATCAGCTGTGGAGCGCCCAAGAAGACATCCGCTCACTTAAGAGCCTGCTTCTGTTCGGCATGCGCGGTGTGGCTGCCTACGCGTATCATGCAGCCGCTTTGGGCAAGACCGACAAGACGGTCGATGCGTTCCTCTCCGAGGGTATGCGCGCGGTCGGCGCCGATCTGGACATGGACGCTCTGCTGCCCTTGGTGCTGAAATGCGGCGAGGTGAACCTTGCTGCTATGGCCGCCTTGGAAGAAGCCAATATCAGCGCGTATGGCAAGCCCGAACCGGCAACCTGCCAGCTCACCGTAGAGGCTGGTCCCTTCATCGTCGTAACCGGCCACGATCTGCATGATTTGAAGCAGCTGCTGGAGCAGACGCAGGGTCGTGGTGTCAACGTATACACCCACGGCGAGATGCTTCCTGCCAACGCCTATCCCGAGCTGCGCAAATATGCTCACCTGAAGGGCAATTACGGCACCGCCTGGCACAACCAGCGCAAGGAATTCAAGGATTTGCCTGCGCCTATTCTATGGACCACCAACTGTCTTCTGAAACCCGATGCCAGCTATGCCGGCCGTGTGTTCACCACCGGCCCCGTCACCTTCCCCGGCGCCCATGAAATCGTGGCCGATGCTGCGGGCAAGAAGGACTTTTCCGAGATTATCG
>CAYFWL010000125.1:4845-5443 GCA_964346845.1 uncultured Eggerthellaceae bacterium
GGCGGCTGGCCCGAGGATCGTTCCTTTACGGGCATCAACGGCGGCACTTCGGTGACCACCGGCTTTGGCTATGACACGGTTATGAGCGTTGCCCCCGCCGTCATTGATGCGGTGAAATCAGGCGCTATCAAGAAGTTCATCTTAGTCGGCGGCTGCGATGGCCAGCGCAAAGAGCGCAGCTACTACACCGATTTAGTGAAGCAGTCCCCCGCTGATACCGTTATTCTCACCCTTGCTTGCGGCAAGTATCGCTTCAACGACCTTGACCTGGGTACCATCGGCGGCATTCCGCGCCTTCTGGACGTGGGACAGTGCAACGATGCCTACGGTGCCATCAAGATTGCCGTGGCGCTAGCGGAAGCCTTCGAGTGCGGCGTGAATGACCTGCCGCTTTCCATGGTGCTCTCCTGGTATGAGCAGAAAGCTGTCTGCATCCTGCTGTCCCTGCTGCACCTGGGCATCAAGGGCATCTACCTGGGTCCCACTCTGCCGGCGTTCGTGAGCCCGGCCGTGCTGCAGGTGCTGGTGGACAACTACGGCATTCGCCCCACCTCTACCCCCGAAGCCGATCTGGCTCAGATCCTCTCCTAGCTTCTCC
>CAYFWL010000126.1:0-5367 GCA_964346845.1 uncultured Eggerthellaceae bacterium
TATCGCGAGTGAGGCCGAGCTCGACCGATTGCGCGGGGGTCTGAAGTGAGTATTGACGTAGAGTGGTTAATCTATGCCGCAGAGGCAACTGCGACAAACGCAAAGGCGCTCGCACTAGCTGGCTATTCGCATATTCTTGATTGGAGTGAACTTCTTCCAGCAGCCATTTTTGACCTTCTTGAAGAAGCAAATCTCTTGGATCGGTTCGAGTCAATGCTTGAACAAAAGTAATCGACGCTGGTTTCACTACGAAAGAGTAATCAGATATTCGAATGCCTGCGTAGGAAATTTCAGCGCAGGCATTCGAATATAGGAGGTTCACTTTCATTCATGAAAATCCTGAATATTCTTTGCATTGAGGAATGCGAAGAAAGGACAGTCATGGGTCAACTCGAAACAGACCGAGATGAGATTGGTAACCTCATCTCATTAAGCGAGGCCGCCAAGTACCTTCACGTCTCTTATGCCACGGCATTCAGGCTGGTAAGAGACGGCGAACTTAAGGCCTTCAGGATCAAGAATATCTGGCGCACGAGCGACGTTCTTTGTCGTGAGTATGTACGCAAGCAGCTCGATGAGCAAGCAGTGATATGCCATTCGACCGAGGCAGAGTAAGGCGGGGCAAGGATTGCTTCGTCAAGTTTCCTGCCCAATCCTACGCAACGATTCAAGAAGGCTTGCTAAAGTTATTGGTAAGCAAAGGTATTGGCCGAAACGGTTGGGCCGTTATCGTTGCGCTTTGCCGCACCATCTATTCGGATGGGCGTTTGGGCAGAATGAGCTCGGCGCAAATCGAGGCTGTTACTGGATTGTCGGAATACCAGGTTGCAAGGGGAAAGAAGGAGCTGCGCGACAAGGGAGTCATCGTTCCCGTTTACCGCACAACTGAAGAGGGATACCGGCACCTTGATCGATCCAATTTTGGTCACGTTGCTCAGTTCTGCTTCGCTAAGGAAGTCTGGGCACAGATCGAAACGCTAACCAACGATTATTAGCTGCGTGCTAATGAACGACAATTGCGATAGCCGTATGGTTTCGAGAAAACATCATTGAGTATCCGGCGAATCAGATTCTTCCAATGAGCGGTATTTTTCACCAGCGGCCAGGTCATCCACATATGAAATGACTTTACGCTGACCTGTTTCGGAAAGCGCACTGAATCTGTCCTGAAGGAATTCAGGCGCATCGTGGTCTGGGAAGAAGACGCTGATGCTTCTGGCTTGATAAAGATTGAGCAAGGTGAGAAACATTGCCGCGTCAGGCTGAGTGCGTCCCGCTTCATAGGCGTAGATGGTCTGGCCGCTCTTGCCGACCTGTGCGCCAGCTTGTGAGGCGGTTAAACCGGATGCCTTGCGCAACTCCCGAAGTTTTGGACCAATCGTTTCGGATAAGGATTTCATACCGTGTCCTGACCTTTGAATATCCAATGTTAACGTTCGAATTCCGAACGCTGAGTTTAGAATTCCTAACATTCTATTACGCAAATATTCAGAAATGCTAGTCTTTTGCTAATCACGAGCCATACATAAACGGAGGCTATGGCTGCTAGAAGTGGCCTTAAGTGATTGGAGAAGCAATGGACAAATTATCCAAACACATCATACGCACCATCAATTCGCGTCGCCAGCACTACGGCATAAATGCTACCGACCTGGCAAAGCGACTTAATATCTCCCCTACGGCACTCCAAGCTGTGCTTCGGGGTGATAGGCATCTTCAGGCTGACGAGTTCGTCTTGCTCTGCAGTTATTTCAACCTTGATATCAGGGATTTCTATCCAGTAAAAATCGGAATTCACTCATCGACTGGACCCTCTATATCTGAGCAAGGCCCAACAACAAACTAGGCAACCTGGCAGCCATAGCCGCACTTCCACAACAGCGGCGACTACCACCAATGTAAAGGAGCTTGAACAACGATGGCCGATCTCTTGGACACCCTTCGCAAAAACTCGCTCAGCAGCGAAGAATGCGAGACGCTTATTGAAAAATGCCAGCATAACGGTTGGCTAATGCGTGGAGGATACGACTGGCAAGACGACCCGTACCTCGAAGAGTATCCGTATGAATTTGCCAGGTTGAATAGCTTAGATGACTTACGTGAATACTTCAGCTACGGCAACTGGGTCATCCGACAGGGCGTCGTCTACAAGAATCTCGCCTTCATTCAGCAGGTTAACAGCGGCGACGAGTGGTGGACCCTCAAGCAGGTTGACGACGGCTGGCTGGATTTCGAGAATATCAGCTTTGAAGGCATGGTGAGGCAGCCGGATAGCTTCAACCGCCTGGTTTGCTCCATGGTCGCAGCAAGCCCGCAGGCATGCCACGACCTGGACTATCTGGAATCGCAAGAACTCACAGACAAACTCATATCGCTTGCTGACGAATATGGCTATTACGACGTTCAAGACAGCCATCCCGATCCTGCTGATTTCAGAACGTATGTGATCAGAAGTATCCAGGAAACCCCGGATGACGTGTGCGATTGGCTTCGAACGATTGAGAAAGAGGCCGACTGCGCAGAGGCCGGTGAACTTACGGAGCAAGTAATGCTGGCGTTCAAGCGCGAAGACCCACGGCAAGAGTCTCTTTCGGAAAAAGCAACGCGAGCAAAGGAAGCTGGCGCACATCAGCAAAGCCAGCCCGTGGCTCAGCGTGACGACAGAGGTAAATAGGCACTGGGACAAATTGTCCCAGTAGACAAGGAGGCAACTATGCCAAGCGATTTCGGCGATGAATCAGGCGAGAAGTTCTGCGATTGGCTTATGGATATTGGGCAGCAGGCAGGCCAGGAGGCAATGCATGCGGCAGCGCACAAACTCAGTGTTGCGCTTAAACGCACGAAAGGCGATCTTGGCGTTGATGATGCTGAGCCTAAATGGGCACGACTCAACCTTGACGAGCTTTCCAAGATAGAAGGCTATGACAGCATCAAACAGATCTTGGGCAAGCAGCTTGAAGACGCCGGCGTTGAGCATGGCTTCTTTGTCGATGACAAAACGGGGCAAGAGTCCCTGCTCTTCAAGCACGAGGACGCAGCCAAGGTCGACCGCGTCTTCGACGAGCTCATCGAAGACGTCGACAGATCGCTCGAACGGGCAGGCGCACAGCTTTCCCAGGACAAGGAGCCGGATAGAACGCAAACGAAGGAAGCGAGCCGGGACTCCGAGCCCTTGGAGAAGCGCTCTGCCCGCGTGCGGGCGTCCTCTTCCGCGTTGGAAGCCGAGCGAGGCCAGGGGCGCGGGCGTGACATCGGCCGCGAGGACAAGTTCCAGGAAGTGAAGACGAAATAGGATGAAGCTGCGCAAGGACAAGCTTATCTTCGCCGCTATCTTTTCCGTAGTATCGTTCATTTTGGTGGACGTTTACGCGGCTTGTCTCTCAACGTATCCAGCTCCGCTTCTGGCGCATATCAGCGAAGCAATATACGCGCTCCCCGCTTTCGTCGTCCAGCGCGGCGCGGTGTTTTGCCCTGAGCCTGCCGCACTAGCCGCGGGCCTTGTTGCCGCGTGCGGTATCTGGATAGTGTGGGCCTACTCGCTTATGCGTGAGGGAAACTATCGCAACGGAGAAGAGCACGGATCTGCGCACTGGGGCACAGTAAAAGAGGGCCAGCGGTTCCGCGACAAGGAGACCCCCGACAACAACATCATCTTCACCGAGCACTATGCGATGGCGGTGAGCCGCAAGCAGTTCGACCTTGAGCTCGATCGCAACCACAACGTTCTCGTTATCGGTGGATCCGGTTCCGGAAAGAGCCGCTACTACGTGCTGCCGAATCTCATGCAGGCAAACACGTCGTTTTTCGTCACGGATCCCAAGGGTACGATGCTACCCGACGTCGGGTACATGCTGGAGCGCGAGAAGTACCGTATCCTGAGCTTCAACACTATCGACTTTACCAAGTCCATGCACTACAACCCCATCGCCTACGTACACACGCAGGCAGATGTCTACACATTCGTCGACTGCCTCATCAAGAACACCACGCCCGAGGGTGAGAGCAGTAACGACCCGTTTTGGGAGAAGTCCGAGCGCATGCTCTACATGGCGCTCATCGGCTACCTGGTGTTTCACTGCCCTGAGAAGGATCGCAACATCCCTGGCCTCATGACTTTGTTGAACCTGGCAGAGGCGCATGAGAATGACGAGTCGTACATGAGTCCGCTCGACCTGCTGTTCCATGAAATCGAGTCAGGGCAGTCCTACCAGAAGGTAAGCGATAAGGTGTTCAATTTCAATGCCGACATGCGTGGTTTTGCAAACGGAACCGATACCGGCTATGCCTGGGTGAAAACCGGGATGCCGACCAAGCCGGAAGACGACTTCAGCCTGAACAACTACATGTCGTTCAAAAGCGGTGCTGCGAAGACCCTCAAATCCATCATCATCAGCTGCAACGCGCGGCTGGCACCCTTCACCTTCGACGAGATGCGCGAGATGCTGCGGTACGACGAGATGTATCTGGATACATTGGGCGACCCCGGACAGAAGACGGCGTTGTTCGCCATCATGAAGGACACGTCGGATAGCTTCGCGTTTCTGTTCGCCATCATGATGTGGCAAACGATGAACGTGCTATGCGACAAGGCGCTGGCCGAGTTTGAGGGTCAGCTGCCCACACCGGTGCACTTTATCTTCGATGAGTTTGCAAACTTAGGACATTTGCCCGAGGTGCAAAAGACCGTTGCCGTCGTCCGCAGCCGCAACATGTCGCTTTCCATAATTTTGCAATCGATCGCACAACTGAAGCGCGAATACAAAGACGATGCTCAAACCATCATCGACTGCTGCGACACGACGTTGTTTTTGGGTAGCAAGTCCAACGAAACAAACAAGGAGATCTCGGAGATGATCGGCAAGGAAACGGTGTCGACCCTCAACGTGAACGAGAGTCGTGGCGCAAACCCCTCCACCACGAAAAACTATGGGCGGAGTGAGCGAGACCTTATTCAGGCTGCTGAGATCGGCAAGTTGAGACGCAGCCAGGCAATCTTGCTCATCGCAGGGACGAATCCGCTTCTAGACGAAAAATACCACCCCGAAAAGCACGCTCGCTACAAGTACGTTAACAGGCACGGCGAGCAAGCCGTGTTCCGGGAATAGTTCGATTTTGAGGATTATTGCGCACGGGTACGCGGGAGCGTGATGCCTGTGGACTGAGACAAATTGTCCCAGCAAGCGACCTCAACGGCGGCGGCCATGCCATAACGGGCACCGCACGCTTCACGAAAGCTTCCACACAATCGCTTGGGACCGCCACCGCCAATGTAAAGGAGCTTACGCTCCGCAGCGCATTTTACCACTTTAAGCAGCGGCTACTTCCACCTCGTGTCGCGAAACCATGTAAAGGAGTGCAAAACATATG
>CAYFWL010000127.1:0-5337 GCA_964346845.1 uncultured Eggerthellaceae bacterium
GGCCCTTCTAGGGCCGATGATCAAGCCACCGGCTAGGCCGGTGGTCATGACTGATTAAGGATGCTTCTCCTTTAATCATACTGCATATCGTATATTGCATATCGCGATGCTAATCTTCCAACTGTGATTACGGAGCCGGCGCGGTGTTTTATGCTGTTTCTACCCCCATGTGACAGGAGTTAGATCCTGCTAGGTGAATGATCTAAGGGGAGGCGCAGAACAGTTTAATCGTGGGGGTATGCTCTGCTTCTTCCTGCCCTCTCTGCGACGCTTTCATTTTACCTTTTGAAAATGAAAGCATTCCCTTCTTCTGGAAAGAAGGGAATGCTTTGAGGGTGAGGCGTCTTCGCGGCGTGACATCTTGGGCGTGCGCCGCCGCAGGGTCAGCGGATCCTCAAGAAAGAAGACCCGAAGCGAACGGAGTCTATGCTTCGAGGGCCTTTTCGGCAGCTTCCTCGTAGACGGCGTCCTTGCCCGGTTTCACCTGAATGCCAGCTTTGATCTTTTGCGCGTAATCAGCGACAGCGGTGAACAGAACATCGGAAGAAGAGTTCAAGGCGGTCTCGCACGAATCCTGGATGACACCGATGATCAGGCCAATGGCAACGCACTGCATGGCAATGTCGTTGCTGATGCCAAACAGGGAACACGCCAGGGGGATCAGCAACAGCGAGCCACCGGGAACGCCCGAAGCACCGCATGCAGAAACGGCAGACAGCACGCAGAGCAGAACGGCCGTCAGAGGATCGACAGTGATGCCCATGGTGGCGGCAGCGGCCATCGTCATGACGGTGATGGTTACGGCTGCGCCCGCCATGTTGATGGTGGCACCCAGCGGGATGGACAGGGAGTAATTAGCCTTGTTCAGGCCGAGCTTATCGCACAAATCCATGTTCACCGGGATATTAGCGGCAGAGCTGCGGGTAAAGAAGGCAGTGATGCCGCTGTCCTTCAGGCAGCGGAAAACCAGCGGGAAGGGATTTTTGCGCATAACGATGAATGCCATAAGGGGATTGGTGATAAGGGCGATGATAAGCATTGCCACAACCAGCACCAGGATGAGGTGACCGTACTCGTAGAAAATCTCCATGCCGTTTTCGGCGATAGAGGAATAGACAAGGCCCATGATGCCAAAGGGCGCAAGGGAGATGACCCAGCGCACGATGGTGGCAATAGCATTAGAGACGCCCGTGAACACATCGCGTGTGGCCTGCGTTGCCGCGCGAAGCGCGATGCCCAGAGCAATCGCCCACGCCAAAATGCCGATGTAGTTGGCGTTCATGAGGGCGGTTACGGGATTGCTGAACACGTTGGTAACCAGTGTCTTCAGAACTTCACCGACACCGGAAGGAGCGGCTTGCTGAGCGCCGTCTACCGTGAGCGTCAAAACGGTGGGGGAGATGAAGCTTGCGACGACCGCGACCAAGGCCGCCAAGAAAGTGCTTACAATGTAAAGGACAACGATGGTGCCCATAGCCCCTGATGTTTTGGCGTTAGCTAGCGTGGCGCTTACAAGGAAAAAGACCAGGATGGGCGCTACGGCTTTCAGCGCTGCAACAAAGAGGTTCCCCAAAAGAGGGATGATGGTGAGCGCCCCTGGAGCAGCTAGTCCTAAGATGACGCCGATGACCAGACCCACAACGATGTGCAGAACCAGGCTGGTGCTGTTCCATTTAGAAATTATTTGATTCACAATAGTTCCTTTCCTTTTTGCACATGTAGCTATAGTACCTGTATCGCGGGTTTGCAGCAAACACGAATGAACGCAATTTGTGTAAAATGATTTCAATGCTCTTTTAAAAGCGAGGGGGATGGGATCACCGTGGCGGCCCGCACCCTCGCGGTTCTTCGTCTCTTCGTGGGTGCGGCTTTCCTAGCGGGAACAAAAAAGCCACCCCGAAAGATGGCTTCAACCGTAAAGTGGTGCGGGCGAAAGGACTCGAACCTTCACCCCGAAAGAACGGCACCTAAAACCGTCGCGTCTGCCAATTCCGCCACGCCCGCACATACTTCCGCTACAATAGGCACGTGCTAGGGACAGCTATTGCAGCGCTCCCATGATAGCAAATAATTTGCCGTGCCTAAGCAGAAAAAATGCTTGTGTGGGGCGAATTATGTGTTACAATACAGCGGCTGCAAAACAAGCGGGTTCTCACCCCACCTGATTCGGCTAAAGCTGATGGGTCGCACGAATATCGATTACGAAGTTTGTGTAGGCCCGCTTTGCGCGGGTATTTTGTTGTATTGCGGCAGAAAGAAGAGAGGTGAGTGCGATAGCAACTCAGGAACCAAGGATTAATGAGCAGATCACGGCACGTGAGTGTCGCTTGATTGGCCACGACGGAGAGCAGATGGGCATCTATATGGTGACCGAGGCGCAGCGCGTTGCTGATTCCGTAGGCCTTGATTTGGTGGAAATTGCCCCCAGTGCCGAGCCCCCCGTGTGCCGCATTATGGATTACGGCAAGTTCAAGTACGACCAGGCCATTAAAGCCAAGCAAGCGCGCAAGAACCAGAGCAGGGTCGAAATAAAAGAGATGAAGTTTCGTCCCAAGATCGACGTGGGTGACTACACCACCAAGAAAAAGCACGTCCTGCGCTTCCTTAATGATGGCTGCAAAGTAAAGATCACCATCATGTTCCGCGGTCGCGAGATGGCTCACCCCGAAATTGGTCTTTCCATCCTCGAACGTCTCGCGGATGATCTGAAGGATGTAGCGGTCATTGAGCAGCAGCCCAAAATGGAAGGCCGCAACATGCATATGCTGATTGCTCCTTTGCCCAACACGGCGAAGAAGAAAAAGGAAACCGAAATGAAGCAAGAAGGGAAGGTCGACAATGCCTAAGATGAAGACCCATCGCGGTACCGCAAAGCGTTTCCGCGTTACCGGCACGGGTAAGATCATGCGTGCCAAGGCTTTCAAGAGCCACATCCTCACCAAGAAAAGCCAAAAGCGTAAGCGTAATTTCCGCCACGAGACCGAGGTCTCTCCGGCTGACGTAAAGGTCCTGAAGCGCAATCTTGGCCTTCGCTAGTTAAAGAAAAGGAAGTGATTATCAATGGCTCGTATTAAGCGTTCTCTTTCCGCTCGTAAAAAGCGTCGTACCACGCTCGCGCGCGCTAAGGGCTACTATGGCATGAAGTCTCGTTCTTACAAGAACGCCAAGCAGCAGGTCATGAAGTCCATGCAGTACCAGTACCGTGATCGCCGCAACAAGAAGCGCGTTATCCGCCGTCTGTGGATTACCCGCATCAATGCTGCCGCTCGTATCAACGGTCTGTCGTACAGCGTGTTCATGAACGGCCTGAAAAAGGCCGGTGTTGAGCTGGATCGCAAGGTTTTGGCCGACCTGGCAGTAACGGATGCCGCCGCTTTTGCTACGCTGGTTGAGGTTGCCAAGAAAGCCCTGTAAGCTTTTCGCTGTCTGGATTTTCAGTGAGCCCGGTTCGCCGGGCTTTTTTTGCCGTATGGTGAACCTATCGTATTCTTTCTCATTTTTTTGGAGGAACTTATGGCTCAGGAAGATATTAAAAAGGTTGTGTTGGCGTATTCCGGTGGCCTGGATACGTCTATCATCATTCCCTGGTTGAAGGAAAACTACAACAATCCTGAAATCATCGCTGTTTCGGGCAATGTTGGTCAGGCCGATGAGCTGGAAGGCTTGGAAGAAAAAGCGCTGGCTACGGGAGCTTCCAAGCTGATCGTTGCCGATTTGGTCGATGAAATGTGCGATGAGATCATCGTGCCGGCTTTGAAGATGGATGCAAAGTATGAGACATATCTGCTGGGCACCGCTTTTGCGCGCCCGGTCATCGGTAAAAAGCTGGCGGAAATCGCCCTCGCCGAAGGGGCCGATGCTGTCGTTCACGGTGCTACCGGTAAAGGCAATGACCAGGTTCGTTTCGAGCTGGCCATCAAGCGTTTTGCTCCCGACCTGAAGATTATCGCTCCCTGGCGTGAGTGGGATATCAAATCTCGCGATGAGGAAATCGACTACGCGGAAGCCCATAACGTTCCTCTGAAGATTTCTCGTGAGACCAGCTACTCAAAGGACAAGAACCTCTGGCATCTTTCTCATGAGGGTCTGGATTTGGAGGATCCTTCCAATGAGCCCGCCTATGAGAAGGAAGGTTTCCTGGAGATGAGCGTGTCTCCTCTGCAGGCGCCCGATGAGCCCACCTATGTGACCATCGACTTTGAAGCGGGTGTGCCCGTGGCGGTGGATGGCGAGAGGATGAAAGTTTCCCAGATCATCGAAAAGCTAAATGTGCTGGGTGGGAAAAACGGCATCGGTATCATCGATATCATCGAAAATCGTCTGGTGGGCATGAAGGATCGCGGCGTATACGAGACGCCGGGTGGAACCATCCTCTACTTTGCCCACGAGCATCTGGAAATGCTGACGGTGGATAAGGAAGTGCTGCACGAAAAGCAGAAGCTCGCCATCGTCTTCGCTGATTTGATCTATAACGGTAAGTGGTACACCCCGCTGCGTGAGGCTATCTCCGCCTTCGCCGATGAAGCCGACAAGTACTGTACGGGTTCGGTGAAGCTGAAGCTTTACAAGGGCAATATCATTCCTGCGGGCACTACCTCACCGTATTCACTGTACTCAGAGGATCTGGTGACCTTCGGCGAGTCCGACTATGATCAGAACCAGGCTGAGGGCTTTATCAACCTGTGGGGCCTGCCCACCGTGGTGCAAGCGTATCGCGAACAGGGGCGTTTGTAGGAGGCGTTGGTGCGGCAGTGGAGCTAGTGGAGCGGGCAGGGGCGCTCAAAGCGCCGGGCTGCTTTGATGCTTTGAGGCGCGCTAGGCAGCAAGAGTCTGCGTCCTGAATGCTCATTGTGCACTGCGGTGCCCTCTGGTGTCTTCTAGCTCCATCCTACGCTATTTTCGAAAGCCGCCTTCGGGTGGCTTTCGTTGTTTAGGGGAACAGTTTTAAAGAAACAGAAAGCGATATGCCTCGCGCCAACAGTACCGTTGCGCGGTGCAGCAATGCAGCGTTGTTGGACAAGGGGGTTCTCATTGTCCTGTAGAAAAAGGAGATCAGAACTTCCAAAAGTATATTCTTTGAAGATTATTAACGCAGTTCAACACCCCTTTTGACATCAGAAAATCATTCCAATCGACTTTGGTGTCAAACTCATAATTTAGGGGGAGGAAGGGGTCTCACCGTTTACAGGTGGCAATGGCTTCCATCGAAATCTTCATCCTCGTCATCATCGCCGCGACAAAGCTCATCGGCGCCAATAAGGGTCTTGGTCAGATACTGTTCCACGACAGTGCGGGCGTTTCCTTGAACGGCTGCCACTACTTCAATATCAGCGGCAC
>CAYFWL010000128.1:0-5313 GCA_964346845.1 uncultured Eggerthellaceae bacterium
GACGCCTGCGACGCTGATGGCATCTACAACGCATGCAAGCATTTTGGCTGGCTGTGATGATGTGATTGGATGAGCTCCGCTATCGTGTTGCTTCTTTCGTCGTTTCGGCGCCGGAGCACATAGTTTGTCAAAATAGGGTATGCTCTCTCTTGAGAAAAGAAAGGGAAGCATATGAGTTGGGACGTCTTGGGCATCGAGCCCACCGTCGACAAGAAGGCAATCACTCAGGCATACCGCGCACTCCTCGTGCAGACCAATCCCGAGGATAAGCCCGAGGAGTTCAAAGCTTTGCGGGAAGCGTACGAACAGGCTTTGTCTTGGGCAGCGCAGCAGGAAGCTCTTGCTGCGGACCCTGAGGGTGGGGAAGGATCACCTTTGACTCCCGAGGGGCAATGGACGGCCGCTTTGGTGGAGCTGTACGGCGACATTCACCGTCGAATCGACCCTGCCCAATGGCTTGATCTACTATCGCGTGACGTTGCGGTAGCCTTGGACAGCCGCCCTCACATCGAAATCGCGCTGGTGCTCTTTCTCCTTCATAACAACAATCTTCCCCAGGAAATTTGGCAGCTTTTGGACCGTACCTTCAACTGGATCGAGCGTCGTGAAGAGCTGTACGAACATTATCCTCGAATCTTTGTCGATCACGTTTTGGTAGATGGTGCCAATTATCCAAATGCACTGCCTTATGAGCTGTTCATACCTGGAGTGAATGCTGATGATTGTGATGCCTACCTGGACCTTTATCTGCAGGCTTTGCGTTGCGAGTGGCATGAAACCCCTGAGTTTCTGGTGAAAATGGAAGCGCTTTCAGAAAGCCACCCTTACGGACTGGCTTTATCGTATCACGCGATGGCGGTAGCTGGCGATGGCTTGGGCGTGGTCAAGCTGCTGGAGCTCATGCACGAATATCCCCAGGATGCTCACATCAAAAGCGAGCTGGCTGAGGTGTACCTGGAAGGCGAGCTGTGGGAGCAGTGCGAAAAGCTCGTGCGCGAACTTCGGGAAGACAGGCGCGCGGACCGTCGTCTTATGTGGATGTTGGCCCAGGCGCTGGTAGGCCAGAAACGCTATACCGAAGGGGTTGAGCTGCTGGGGGATTTGATGCATGCTGCCGGAGGTGACCAAAAGGAGCTGCAGGAGCTCAGTGAGATTCGCAAAACCTGGAACAATTCCCTCATTGAGCAGTACGAACAGCGCGTGCAGCAAGGGGAATGCGACGACAGGCTGCTCTTTGAGCTGTCTTGGTGCTATTTGCAAAACGAGCGCAACGAAGAAGCCGTTGCTCTCATCGAGCGTCTGGACAAAGATAAGCTGGAAGCGTATGAATACTACAATTTGACGTCTCAGGCATTTTTGGCGACCGAGAGGTACGTACAGGCTTTTGAAGACTCAAAAGCCTTGGTCGAAGTGGTGCGGGCGATGCAGCCCGACGGTACCGAAAAGACCGATAAGCGTATTGCCCGGCTTGCTGAGATGGTTTCCCGGTGCGGTGATGCCCTCTATGCCCTGAAGAGGGTGGATGAAGCGCTACCCTATTACGAAGAAGCAGCCCAAATTGCACCTGATAGCCCCGAGCGTCTGACTCACTACTCGCGTGTTATGGCGTCTCTCAATCGTTGGCCTGAGGCGGCACATGCCATCGAACGCCTGGTGGAGCTTGTGCCCAACGCCTATCATGCCCACTATCTCCTTGCGCAGTATTTTTTCGAGATGCGCAATGACCGCGATGCTTTCTATCGCGTGAACTGCGCCCTTGATTTGGAAAAGGGAGATTTGGGCGTCTATGTGCTCAAGCTGCGCATTCTCCTGCGTAACGGGGCTCTTCAGGAAGCCGCTGATGAGTTACGTTTTCTGGAGGATAACCAATGCGGCAACTATTTGCCCGTGTTGTGGTGTAAAGCCATCTATGCCGAGGCGACAGATCCTGAGCTGATTGCACACGAGACGAGCGCTTCTCCTGAAGAAGGGGCTTCTTCTGAAGGCGAAGAGGCAATCCCGCCCGAAGAAAGCACCGTGGAGGGAAACCATCTGCCTGAAGAGGGCTTCTTGGCGGACGGCACACCCTTCAAGCTGGAACATGGTCGTCAGGCAGCGCGCCACCTCTATCAGTGCATTTACGAGCGTTTGCTCGAGGGCGAAGAAATGGACTGGGCGGGCCAGATTTGTTTTAGGCTTGCGCTCCTTTCTCAAGACGATCAAGAAGACTCGGCAGACAAGCAGCTTGAAATCCTCAACAAAGGGCTCGAACTTGACTCTCGCGATGAAAACTGCCTTGACTTCAAGGCATGGCTGCTTTGCCGTATGAATCGTGATGAGGAAGCTATCGAGACGTATTTGAGTCTGAAGGAACTTCCTCATGAGGGGGTGGAAATTGAGCGCACTCTGGCTCAGCTTTACGCTAAAGATTTTGAGCGGAATGCCGATAAAGCGCTTGCTTTTTATCGCTTGGTGCTCGAGGAAGAACCCGACAATCCCGTGACGCTGTATTATGCGGGGCTGCAGGCCTATTATGCACGGGATTACGCTTTAGCCGAAAGCTATTTTTTGCGAGAGCAGGGCATAGAGCCTGATTGTCCCGATAGCTATCGGCTTCTTGCCTTTGTCTATGAGGCCTGGGGCCGGCTGGAAGAGGCCCTTCACCAATGCGATGAGCTGCTGCGTGTAGCCAAAGAGGCAGGTCAGATGAAGCTTTCTCATTTTGCTCGCAAGGTGCAGGTGCTTCGTCGTTTGGGTCGCACGCGCGAAGCGGTGGAGACAGCGTTTCGAGCTTCTTTTGCCGTGCCCTACGAAGAGGTGTATGCGGACGTGTCCGAAATATACCTGCAGGTAGGTCATTATGACGATAACGCGCGCCACTTGGACGCATGGAGTCGTGCAGGTAAAAAGTACGGCTCCACGTCACGCGATCCAGGAGGTTTGGCCCATGCCCAGGTCGTGCAGGAGCTTTTGGCGGGAAGCCTGCGTCGCGCCAAGCATTTTGTTCGCACAGGGCGTTCTTCTATGACGACTGAACAGCGCTTTGATTCGGAGCGTTTGGTGGCATCCTTTGAGGGGGACCTGAAAACCGAAGAAGCACTTCTCATGGACTATCTGGAGATACGTAAAGACAACGATTTGAGCATCATCGCAGAACTTGCGGATTTGGCGCAGGTGAAGTGGCGTCAGGGGGAGGGAGTTGCTGCCTGTCGTTTTGCGGAAAAGGCCTTAGAGGAGATAGACCGTGTGCTGCTGCCCTTCAGTGCTCGCCGTCCGCTCTACTTGACGAAACGTGCGTTGATGCTCGCTCTTCTGGGACGCTTCGATGAGGCTCAGGCCGATTTGGCCGAGGCCCGAGCATTGCCCCTCTGCGAGCAGTGCGTCTACTGCGCGTGTAAAGACGCTGACTACTTCGAGGCGTATATTGATCTTATCAGTGGTAATATGCAGGCTTCCTTAGAAAAAACCCTTGCGTGCATGAAACGTTGGCCTGATGAGACCGATTTTCTTGTATTGAAGCAGGAACTTAAGCGCCGTGGGGCTCTATAAGCACAGAGATAGTAGGATTTGACGTATGCTGGTTGGAATCGACCTCGGAACAACAAATAGCCTGGTAGCGTGTTTTCGCGATGGAAAAGCCCAGGTCATACCTAATAGGCTTGGCAAGCTTCTGACACCTTCGGTGGTGGCGATCGATGGCGATGGCATGATTTTGGTGGGCGAAACCGCGCGCGAATACGGCATCCTTCATCCCCTGAGCGTGGCGAGCGTGTTCAAGCGGAGCATGGGGACCGATCGCGTGTTTCAGTTGGACGGCATGAACTTCAATGCGGAAGAGCTTTCTCGTTTCGTTCTGCGCTCGCTGAAGGAAGATGCCGAAGTGTTTTTAGGTTGTGAGGTGGACGAGGCCATCATCAGCGTGCCCGCCTACTTTAACGATCTGCAGCGTAAGGCTACCAAACGTGCTGGTGAGCTTGCGGGTCTGAAGGTGTCGCGCATCATCAACGAACCGACGGCGGCAGCTATCGCCCATGGCGTGGGGGGCACGGTGGCTCGTCCTCCAGCCCCGGACGGTGCGGCGGAAGTGAGCGTTGTGACAGTGGAGGCGGCGCAAGAAAAGCCTGTTGACGAGCGTTGCTTGGTGTTTGATCTGGGTGGTGGCACCTTCGATGTGTCCATCTTGGAGTTTTTCGCCTGCATTATGGAGGTGCATGCTATCGCTGGCGATAATTTTATTGGAGGCGAGGATTTTACCGAACTTCTCGTCACGTTGTTTCTGGCCCGCATCGGCGTTGCGCGGACGCTGCTTGATGAGCGCAGCCAGGCCGAGCTCATGAAGGCCGCCGAAAAAGCTAAATGTCAGTTTTCTGAACGTGAAAACGTGACTATGACCTGCACTGTTAACGGAAAGGTCTATGCGGAAGAGTTCACGCTTGACGAATATGAGCAGTCCTGCCAGCCTTTGCTGGAACGCTTGCGTCGCCCCATCGAGCGCAGCTTACGCGATGCCGATGTGCATTTGGATGAGCTGGACCGCATCATTCTCGTAGGGGGTGCTACCCGTTTGCCCGTTGTGCGGCGTTTCTTGGAGAAGGTGTTCCATCGAGCGCCTGAGGCTCTGGTTGACCCCGATACGGCGGTAGCGCTTGGAGCTGCGCTCCAGTGTGGCATGAAGATGCGCGATGCGGAGATTAGCGAAGTGGTGCTTACCGATGTATGCCCCTACACCTTGGGCACCGAGGTGGTGGCGGGCAATGGCACCTTCGAGGAGGCCGGCCATTTCCTGCCCATCATCGAACGCAACACCGTGATTCCCGTGAGTCGTCGTCAGCGCGTGAGCACGGCTCACGACAATCAGTCCCAGGTCGTGGTTAAAATCCTGCAGGGCGAAAGCCGTATGGCCGCCAACAACTTGCTGCTCGGTGAGATCGCCGCCACGGTTCCCGTAGCGCCGCGAGGCCAGGAAGCCATCGATGTTACCTTCACCTACGATGTGAATTCTTTGCTGGAGGTAGAGGTGACCATTGTGTCCACCGGCGAAACTCACAAGATGGTTGTGCAAAACGAAGAACACAAGCTGTCGGACGAGGAAGTTGCCGCCCGCTTTGAGCGCCTGTCGTATCTGAAGCAAAATCCTCGCGACGATGAAGCCAACCGTTTGCAATTGCTGCGCGGGGAGCGCCTGTATGAAGAGGCAACAGGTGAGCGCCGCGAAGTGATTGACCGAGCTCTCATGGAGTTCGATCGTGCGCTGAGCAGGCAAGACTTCTACGAGATTGAAGTCGCTCGTGAGCGCTTGCGTAAATTTTTAGACTCGCTTGAGGACTGACGGAC
>CAYFWL010000129.1:0-5267 GCA_964346845.1 uncultured Eggerthellaceae bacterium
GTGGGGCTTATCGGCGTTATTGGCCCTTCGCTCATTTCTATGTGGTTTCCCGAGGTCAAGCGAGGCCTTCCTATGTCCATTTGGGCTGCTTATCAGATGTGCGCCCAAGCCGTTATGTTCTTTGTGGCAGGAGTTGTGACTCTTAATTTTGGCTGGCAGGGTATGTGGATTTTTGGTCTTGCTGCTTGTCTGATCGCTTTGGTTTTCTATGCAGCATGCGTTAAAACGCCGCGCCCTGAAGAGAACCATGCCAACGTTGAGAGCGAAGATGTTTCGCTTGTGGAGGGTATGAAATCTGTTTCTACCTGGCTGATGGCTTTGATTACGATGTTGTTCTGCATTGGTTGCTTTGGCTTTGTCAATTGGATTGCAACTGCGTGGGCCCAGAATTTCAGCTGGGCAGAAGAAGAGGCCAACATGTGGGTTGGTTATTTCTCTCTCGGCGGTGTTATCGCTGCCGTTATCATTGGCGCAATGCTGAATAAAATTAAAAATCGCAAAATGTTTGGCGCTGCAATGCTTGTTTCCTATGGTCTTGCCTCAGTTTTCGGCATGACCATGGAGCAGCCCACTTTTATCTTGGCTTTTACCATCGTGTATCCATTTGTTGATGCTGGCTTTCCCTGCGTTTTATGGACAATGACTGCTCAGACGTGCAAAAGGCCTGAATTGGCCGGTGTTGCTATGGGCGTGGTAAATATTGGCTTTAATACGGGAATTCTCTTGGGCGCTCCCATTATCGGTGGTATTGCTGATGCTTTCGGATGGACCATTGCTTCTTATGCCATCGCTGGTTGCTGTATTGTTGCTGCTGCGATTCTTCTGCTTGTCAAGACGTATTCCTTTGATGAGCAAAAGAGGGAAGAGCTTATTGCCGAGCGATAAACCACGGGGCAGGATGCAGAAACAGGCTTTTATCAGCAAAAAATGCGTGATGCGATTCGTTTTCTAAGGAAAAAGCGTGCTGGAATGGTTGCAAAACAGTAATTTTTCTGGGCCGGTTGGTGCGGCGACCGAGACGCCGCGTGCCTCGCTGCGCCTGAATTACGTTGAGTCGGTAACCGAAGCTAAAGACTGCATGCCTGCTTGAATTACGCAAGCGCATAGACGGCGCTTCTCTTGGCAGTATCGATTTCAGCTTATAGGGGGGTGCGGATATGAAAGATTTAACTCCCATCGATGAACACGATGTGCTGCTTAAGCAAAAAGAGCAGCGCAGAAAAAGGGGCTTGGAACCCCACGTACGCAACCAAGAGGATTTGCGCGAACACAGGGGCATGGGCCATTCGGAGGGCGCTGACGAGAAAATTAGCATTGCTACCGAGGAGCGCATGGCTCGTAAGCGGGAGCGCTACGAGAAATGCCTGCCGGTAGCCAATGATATTTTGGAAGAAGCGCGTGCGTCTTTGGCGGTGCGTTTTCGTTTTCTCGATCGCGCTCTTTGGAGGATGCCCCTTGTTCCCGGTTTTGATATTTTTGGCATGTGTAGTGACGGCATCAAGCTTTACTACGATCCTGAATATGTGGTTGACCGCTTCAAGCTTTCGCCTCACGAGGTAGTGCGCGATGTGATTCACTGCTTATTTCACTGCGTTTTCCGCCATCCTTTCATGCTCTATTCCGTTTTGCGCGAGCCTTGGGATGTAGCGTGCGACATTGCTATCGAAAGCATGCTTATCGATTTGGTAGGGGAGGCCTTTCCGAGCAATTATGATGGACGCGCAAAGCGTGCCCTTAAGATCATTCGAGCTCAAGTGGGCGGTGTTATTACCGCAGAACGCTTGTACCATTTCTTCTCGGGAGAGGGCAACCGCGCTGACTTGCGCAGTTTAGCCCCCCTGTTTCGCCACGACTCTCATGGCCTATGGTATGCAGATGATTATACGGGCGAGGGTAGGGGTGTTTCGTCAGTGGCACGCCAGCGAACCGAGGAACATCAGGGCGGCGAGCTTCCTACTACCGAAGGCATGACTCCCGAGCAGATGAAAGACATGATGAGCTCACAGAAAGGGAGAAACGCAGGCGAAAATAAAAATTCGCAGACTGATCCTTCTGAGAAAGAATATGAGGAAACAAGCCGACAGGGCCCTGAAGACGCGATCGAATCACCTCTGAACGAAGGTCCTACGGAAGAAGAGCTGTCTGCGTGGTGGGAAGAGCTTGCTCAGCAGATGCAGATTGAGATTGAGGCCATGGTTGCTGAGCGTGGTGACGAAGCAGGCAATCTGATTGCGCAGTTGCGTGCCGTGAACCGCGAAAAGCAGAATTATGAGGCGTTTCTGAAGCGTTTTGCCGTGCTTCGCGAGCGCATGATGGTGAACGATGATGAATTCGACTATATCTACTACGCCTTTGGTATGGACACATACGGCAATATGCCTTTGGTGGAGCCTCTTGAGTATAAGGATGCCCGTAGCGTTCATGATTTTGCCATTGCCATTGATACCTCGGAATCCTGCTCCGGCGAGATGGTGCAGGCTTTTGTGCGAAAAACCTACAACATTTTGCGTCAAACGGAAAGTTTTCATCGGAGGGTGAATATTCACCTCATTCAGTGTGATGCACGCATTCAAAGTGACAAGAAGATTGAATCCCTTGATGACCTGGATCTTTATCTAAAGGATATGGAATTACGTGGTTTTGGCGGCACGGATTTTCGCCCAGTGTTTGAATACGTGAATCTGCTTTGCGAAAAAGGAGAGTTCAGCGATTTACGGGGCATGGTCTATTTCACCGATGGACAGGGGGTGTTTCCGCACATGCAGCCCAAATATGACACTGTTTTTGTATTCCTCGATGATGGTTATAGCGATCCTGAGGTGCCGCCGTGGGCGTTAAAGCTTATTTTAGACGAGCGCGATCTTGAAATACCTGAGGCCAAAACAGCCAGTGCGCGCATCAAGAGAAAACAGCATGAGCATTCACTTGTTTCGTATTTGTCGTAGCGATTGCGATTCATAAAGGCTTATTTGCCGCATCTCAGGGAGGAAAGATCATGGATATCAATAAAGCAAAGCAGCAGGTAAAAGACACTATCGAAGCGTATCTGGCCACCGATGAGAAGGGTCGTCCCTTGCTGGATCTCTCTCGCCAACGCCCTATCTTTCTGGTGGGTGCGCCAGGCATTGGAAAAACGGCTATCATGAGCCAGATTGCCGCAGAGCTGGAAATGGGTCTAGTGAGCTATTCCATGACCCACCATACGCGCCAGAGCGCTCTTGGTTTGCCCTACATTGTGAAGGAAAGCTACGGCAACTTTGAGTACCGAGCCAGCGAATACACCATGAGCGAGATCGTGGCAAGCGTGTACGATTATATGCGAAAGCACCAGGTGGAGAAGGGCATTCTCTTTCTTGACGAAATCAACTGTGTTTCCGAAACGCTCTATCCCAGTATGCTGCAGTTCTTGCAGTTCAAAACCTTCGGTCGCCATCAGATCCCCGCAGGTTGGATTGTGGTTACCGCCGGTAATCCTCCCGAGTACAATAAAAGCGTTCATGAGTTCGATATCGTAACGCTGGATCGTTTAAAGCGTATTTCTGTGGAGCCGAGCTTGGATGCTTGGAAAGCATAGGAGAAGGATATGTTTTCGGCTCTCAGAATTTCATCCATGCGATCACTTTCAACTTCCACGAGGACAGGCGGGGAGCAGGCGTATCAAGTCGTCAGGATATTCTTGTGTCTCCGGTGGGTGCTTCGATGGTGCGCTTATAGCGAGTATATCAGTAGTAGGGGTATCGAAGGTGGGGTGAGGGGAAGCCAAGCCGTTTCTCCATCTTCCTCTGTTCATTGTACTTCATGACATACGACGTAAACGCTGCATGGCACAAAACACAGTATGATCGGGATGGCGGCAACACGTATAACTGACGGAGCGTTTAAGCAGGGGAGTGAGTTGCTCGCAGCGTTGGAAAAGTGCGTGGCTGTTTTCCTGGTGCTGCAATCCACTTGGTCTGATATGAAAGATTTTCACCTCGCGCTGTGCTATTCACGCTGAGGCAGACTATGCGGCCACCGCATAATTTCGGGTGGATTTTCTGGTTTTGAGAACGAAGGCGGTTTTTTGCCTGATGGAATTCGGCGAAGCTGAATCCCTGGGGACACAGAGACAAAGAACTCACCTGATAAAGCAAGCCTTTGCCTCTGTGCAATGTTGGGTTCGCAGGGAATAGGAACGCGTGTTTCCCCTTCCCTGCGATGCCATCTATATGTTTCTCAGGTCGTACAGGATGGCGGGGACGCTTTCGTAGCCCTGACTTTTTCCCTCTAAATAAAGCTGTAGCGTGTGGTGGCTGTCGCCATGCCAGTCATCGAGTCTTTTTACTCCAGCATAGATAGTTTCACAATTTGGACAGAGAAGTAAGCTGAACAACTCGATGCTTGCGTCCGCTTTGAAGAGCCTCGGCGCTTTTATGGTGAGGCTTTCACGGGGCTCCTTTTTGTATAAAACCATACTGCAATGAGGGCATATGCAGCTTGATCCGTAAAACCCAACTGAGCCTAAAACTTCAGCTTGAGCCTCAGATATATCTCCGCGATAATACTCATCTTCTTTTTCCTTGTACGCAGAAAAAGATATAGTTCGTTCATAGACTTTTTTCGTGAGCTTTATGGCTTCGTCGGTGTCTTGCCAGGGCTCAATTCGCGGAAGCCCATTTTTGCCGTAGCTTGTCCAATCAACAATATCAAGATGCATGTTTACCTCCTTGCTGCCATCAAAGCAGAATCGAGAGAAACTTCGGGTTTATCGGTGGAAAGATAGGTCTTTTCGTTTTTCGATAAGGTTCTATCTTCATTAAGGGGCAAAGAATTATGTGGCGCTTTTTTTCAAATGGTAAAAGTTCGCCTGATGTTACATCGGTATCGCGGAGGGCGGCGGAATAAAAACAAACAAATTGGGGAACGTCGGCGGCATCTTGGGCGGTTCCATATAGCCAGGGAGATATCATAAAAACTCTCTCGCTCCCATTTTGCAAGGCAACTCCTCCACCTATGAAGACTTGATCCCCTTCAATATACTGAACTACATCTTGATTTATGTCGAGTTGTTTGTAATTAGGGTCATCTCGTCCTTCGATTGGGATAATCTCCCCGTCCCTCTCCATTGCGACAGAATGCCACGAAAGATTCATGTAGGGCAACATAAGCTCTTGTCTCCAATCTGTTGGTTGCGGCGCCTTGCATCTATGCAACGGGATGTCCGACTCGTCGGTGAAGACGACGCTCAGGCGTGCCATCGCCGCCGGACAGATCGAGAGGGCAAGGCG
>CAYFWL010000130.1:0-5231 GCA_964346845.1 uncultured Eggerthellaceae bacterium
GACGCATGGCAATTTTTATGATGTCGGCAGCGCTCCCCTGCATCGGATGGTTCATAGCCGTGCGCTCACCGAACTGCTTGCGCAGAGGGTTGCGCTCTTTCAGCTCAGGGATATAGCGACGTCGGCCGAACATCGTTTCAGCATAGCCATGCTTTTGGGCAAACGACACCGTCTCGTCCAAATAGCTGCGCACCTTGGGATAGGTGGCAAAATAGCGATCGATCATATCCTTTGCTTCCCCAAAGGAAATACCCAGACTCTGGGATAGACCATAAGCCTGCTGCCCGTACACGATGCCAAAATTCACAGCCTTGGCTCGGCTGCGCATCTCGGGCGTTACCTCCTCAACCGGGATGCCGAACACGTGGGCAGCGGTACTGCTATGAAAGTCTGCCCCTGAGGTAAACGCACCCACAAGGCCCTCATCCTCTGACAGATGAGCCAACAAACGGAGCTCGATCTGGGAATAGTCGGCGGAAACATAGACATGACCGTCCTGTAGAGGAACGAAGCATTCGCGAATCTTGCGACCGAACTCCGTACGCACCGGAATATTTTGGAGGTTGGGGTCGGAAGAAGAAAGGCGGCCCGTGGTGGTTACCTTCTCGTTGAAAGAGGTGTGAACCAGCCTATCGCCACGGCGCAAAGGCGGAAGCGCATCGATGTAGGTAGACTTAATCTTCGCCAGTTCGCGATACTTGAGCACAAGACCAGGCAGCGCATGTTCTCCCGCCAGCTCCGAGAGAACCGAAGCGTCGGTGGAAAAACCCGTCTTGCCCTTGGTTTTCTTCTTGGGCTCAAGACCCAGCACTTCAAAGAGAATATGACCCAGCTGCTTCGGTGAATCAACGTTGAAACCCTCCCCCGCTAACGCGAAGATGTCCTTTTTCAGCTGATCAATTTCAACCTGGGTGGATTCTCCCAGCTCTTGAAGACGCGGGACATCCAAGGCAGCGCCATTGCGCTCCAGAATGGCCAAGACGCTTACCAGGGGCAAGTCGATATCAAAATAAGCCGAAGTATTCTTATCGTCTTCCATCAGATCCTGCAGAGGTTTTTTCATCGCTCGGCACACCGCTGCACGCAAGGCCCACCGTCCCTCGGGAGACAGATCATCGGCGGAAGGCAAAGCGCTGCCGAAATGGCGCTGCAAGATATCTTCCAGGCCGTATTGAGAAGCCGAGGAGTCCAGGACGTAAGCTGCCAGACCCAGGTCGAAGGCACGACAGTTCAGCAAATCCTCCTCGCTCACCGCAGCAGGCTCGGAGGAATCCACGGGAAAGACGCAGTGCATCAGTTCCTTCAGATCTTCGCACACTAAAGAACCGCAACGGATAGCCTCTGACAGCAGGTCCAGACAGTTGTCCCCCTCAAGATAGCCGCGCCCCTCGTCGCAGGCAAAAGCAAAAACCAACTTTTCTTCATCGAAGAGCGTTTCCGCTTCTTGCTTGGCAGCGCACAGGGCTACCTCTGCGCCCGCTGCCACACATTTGGCCAGCAGCGCTTCTGCTTCAGCGCCCAACAAAGGCTCCTCGCATGCCACAGCGAAAACGGGCGAGGACTCTTCAATCACGTCGATATAACGCAGCACGCGGGTCAGATGAGCTTGTAGGCGAATCTCACCAAAAGCCGCTTCCACCGATTCTTTGGTATAGCACGGGAAGGTGACTTCTTCAGGATCGATATCCAGATCAGCATCGCGCATGATGGTGGCAACTTGACGACTGATGAACGCTGCCTCCCTATTGTCGCGCACGTTTTCGAGATGTTTCCCCTTCAGTTTGTCGAGGTTTTCGTAGATGCCTTCCATGCTGCCAAACTGCTGCAGCAACTTGGCAGCCGATTTAGGTCCGATACCGGGAACGCCAGGAATATTATCGGAAGAGTCCCCCATAAGACCGAGGTAATCAGGAATCAGCTCGGGGCCGACGCCGTATTTTTCAGCAACCTCAGCCGGACCCATAACCACGATGTCGGTGACGCCCTTCTTCATGGAAACGATACTTGTAAGCTCGCTTGCCAACTGGCAGGCATCTTTATCACCCGTGAGCAGCAAGGTCTTGTACCCCAAGGCCTCATCGCGGGCGGCGATGGTGCCCAAAATATCGTCCCCTTCCCATCCGGGCATTTTGACAACGGGGATGTTCATCGACAAAAGCAGCTTTTCCACAAGGGGAAACTGTACCCGCAAATCGTCATCCATAGGCGGGCGCTGCGCCTTGTATTGTTTCAGCGCTTCAATGCGAAACTGAGGCTTTCCCGCATCAAAAGCGCAGATAAGGGCATCGGGGTGGCTCTCGTCGATGAATTTCAACAGCATGCTATAAAAGCCGAAGACCGCATTGGTGGGAGTTCCATCGGGGGCATTCATAGTGGGGGGTACCGCATGAAACGCGCGATGCATAAGGGAGTTTCCATCGATTACCGCAACTGTTTTAGGCATAGCTGATCTCCTTCAAAAGTATTGAGAGCAGTATACCCCAGCTCGTTGCGGCAAGGGGGCGGCTTATGACAAGGGGACAGGTCATTTGTCATAAGCCGCCCCCTTGCCGCAATCAAGAGTTCCAAAGATACCCCACACCACGCACCGTTTCCAAGCGCTGAGCAAGCTCCGGACCCAACTTAGCGCGGACGCGCCGCACATGCACATCAACCGTGCGCGATCCGCCGTAGTAGTCAAAACCCCACACACGACGCAGCAGGGCATCACGGGAATACGAACCACTGACGAGGGATTGCACGCCGACCATGTCAGCGTCACCGGGTCGCTCGAAGGCATCACCAAACGCTTATAGCTGTTGATGTTCTGATTGGTGATCATGCAGAATTCAGGAGCATACTTCAATATACCCGCAATATAGCGCTTCGCCGTAACGGAAAGATTGAAGCCCTGAGGGTCACCCGCATCAAAGAAAACATTATTACCCTCCAAGTCGAACAGGCTTTGATGCACATGCATGGAAGATCCCGGTTGATTTGCCAGAGGTTTTGGCATGAAAGAGGCGTAGACGCCATGCTTCAGGGCAATCTCTTTCACCACTTGCTTATAGGTCATCACGGCATCAGCCATGGACAGCGCATCGGTGAAACGCAGATCGATCTCATGCTGGGAGTGGCCCCGCTCATGATGGGAGTACTCAACGGGAATACCCATTTTTTCGAGAGTGATGATAGTGTCACGACGCAGATCGGTGGCAGAATCCAACGATGTCAGGTCAAAAAGGCCACCACGATCCAAGGGCTCGGGCGCATCGGGGCTTTTGAAGTAGAAGTATTCCAGCTCAGGACCGATATTCGAAATGAAGCCCATTTCCTGAGCCCGACGAACGATGCGCTTCAACACAAAACGCGGATCACCCTCGAAAGGCGTGCCTTCGGGCGTGCGAATGTCGCAGAACATGCGCGCCACTGCGTTTCTATCGGGGCGCCAGGGCAAAATCTGAAACGTTGTGGGGCAGGGAAACGCCAACACATCGGTTTCACCCGCATGCCCAAAGCCCTCAATACAGGCACCATCGAAACCCATGCCTCGGTCAAAGGCGTCCTCGAGCTCGCTTGAGATGACCGCAAAAGATTTCATCGTTCCCAAAACATCGGTAAACCAGAAACGAACAAAGTGAACATCGCGATTCTCGATGGTCTTGATAACGAAATCACGCTGAAAATCAGACATCATCTGCCTCCTGAAAACTCGCTTCGGTACCTTCTGCGCTCCTGTGCGCATCTCATGAACCTTCTCGCTTCGCCGACGCATGAAACATTTGAGAGATATAGTACCTCTTCCTTTGTTTCAAGAAGTTTTCAATCCCGCCCCGAAGCGAAAAGTTTCACATCAGCTCCCCCGCTTTCGGATTATCGCGCCCGTTGTCCGTACCTGCTGTCGTTTTCTTCCCACACCGCTCCAGGAGCGCTCGCGCCTGCCACGTACCGCTTGCACTTCACTTGCACTTCCCCCTTTTATGCGTCTTTGCAATAGCTGTGTGAATAAACAGTCACGCGCGCCTGAAAGAGAGAAACGGTGCATAATATGAGCTTCACAACAAAAAACCGAAACACAGGAAAAGGATTCGCATGAACGTGAAAAAGAACATCCCCTTTTCGCCCCCCGACATTTCCGAAGATGAGATCAACGAGGTGATCGACACGCTCAAAAGCGGATGGATCACCACCGGCCCCAAGACAAAGGAGCTTGAACGCCGCCTGAAGGATTACACGGGCGCTGCAGGTTTTGCGAGCTTCTCTTCTGCCACGATGGCTCTTGAGACTCTGCTGCGCATGCTGGAAATCGGCCCCGGCGATGAAGTTATCGTGCCTGCCTACACCTACACCGCCTCCGCCTCCCCTATCGTCCACGTAGGCGCTATCCCCGTCATGGTGGACAGCCAGGAGGATTCCTTCGAGATGGACTACGATGCCTTAGCCGCAGCGCTCAGCGAGCGCACCAAGGCCGTTATCCCCGTTGACCTGGGCGGCAGCCTCTGCGATTTCGACCGCATTTTCTCAGTGCTGGAAAGCAAGAAGAATCTCTGGCGCCCGAAAGCAGGCAGCAAGCAGGAACTGTTCGATCGCGTTTTGCTGATTACCGACGATGCTCACGCGCTGGGCGCCTGCTACAAGGGCGTCATGGCGGGTGCTATCGCCGATTTTTCAACCTTTAGCTTCCATGCCGTGAAAAACTTCACCACCGCTGAAGGCGGCGGTCTCTCGTGGCGTGAAATTCCCGGGCTTGACAACGATGAGTTCTACCACGAAACCATGCTCATGCAGCTCCATGGGCAGAGCAAGGATGCCCTCGCTAAGGATAAGGCTGGCAGCTGGGAGTACGATATCATTTTCCCCGGTTATAAGTGCAATATGACCGATTTGCAAGCAGCCCTCGGCTTAGCTCAACTACGCCGCTACCCCGCCATGCTCGAACGCCGCAAGCACATGATCGGCGCCTATGAAGAAAAACTTTCCCGCTTCGACTTGCAGTTCTTAAATCATTACACGAGCGAGGCGCAGTCGTCAGGTCACCTGATGATTGTTCGTCTGAAAGGCAAATCCCAGGAGTTTCGCAATAAGCTCATTCAACGCCTTGCAGAGGTCGGCGTGAGCACCAACGTGCACTATAAACCGCTGCCCCTTCTTTCTGCCTATGCGAATCGAGGGTTTGACATCAAGGATTTCCCCAATGCCTACGCGCACTTTGCCAATGAAATAACCCTGCCGCTCAACACGCGCATGAGTGA
>CAYFWL010000131.1:0-1129 GCA_964346845.1 uncultured Eggerthellaceae bacterium
TGCACATACCGACCCCCAGGCAAAAGCGAAGGCTGCAACGCACAGGACTTGCTTCCATATTGCGGACATCGTGATTTTAGTGTCGTGAGAAACCCACAGGCTATGCCTGTGGTGCGAAAGCTGGTTTACCAGCTACTTTGATAAAAAAGATGATTCTCCTATCCTGATTGCCCGCGCGATGGTTCGGATCGCAGGACAGGAGATAGAAGAATCATGGAGGAATCCAGTCTAGCACACACGAAATGGGACTGTACCTACCATCTGGTATGGATCCCCAAGTACCGCAGGAAGACGCTGTACGGAGAGTGCAGGAGCGAGGTCGTGGAAGTGATCAGGGAGTTGGTCGCAAAGAAGCCGGGCATCGAGATTATCGAGGGCAAGGTCTGTATCGACCACGTGCACGTCTGCATGAGGATACCGCCCAAGTACGCCGTGGCCGATGTCATGGTGTTTTCGTCAAGCATGAAGCTTCTGGATTGGCATAAAGAATTTTCAGGTCTGGCAGTGAAAGGTTTCTTGTTTGGCAAAGACATGCCCTTGCTTATCTGTTGATTCTTCCCCTTGTCATGGGAGATGTCTCCATCCTTTTTGTCGGACCATCGAACACCACTAAATGCCCATAGTGGATTATTCTGTCGATCATCGCAGCTGCCATCTGATCATCCGTGAGTATCTTCCCCCATCTTGAGAATTCCAGATTCGTGGTTACCATGAGGCTGCGTTGCTCATAGCATTTGTTCACTACCTGATATAAAACCGTGCCCCTTCCTGATCGATAGGTAGATATCCAAGCTCATCTAGTATCACCAGATCGCAACGCTCGATGTCCTTGAAGACCTTCTCCAGTGTCCCCTCCATTGCAGCTCCCTGCATCTTAACCACCAAGTCGGCGATTGTTGTGAACAGTACCCTCAATCCTTTATTGCATGCCGCTGATCCACATGCGATCGCCATATGCGTCTTGCCGTTTCCCACGCCGCCGTACAGGATCAGGTTCTGGCAGTTCTCAACGAATGAACATGATTCGATATCCTCCTGATTGAGCTCTGGAGGCAGCTTTATCCTTGTCCAATCGTAGTTCTCAAAGCTCTTCGGGATTGGGAACTTAGCTCTTTTGAGCATGCGCTCC
>CAYFWL010000131.1:1145-5150 GCA_964346845.1 uncultured Eggerthellaceae bacterium
TGCTCGCGCCACCCGATCTCCTCTCCGAACAAGCCAGACAGGAAACGAAGCTCTGAGGCCGTACTTTCAGCGATGTACTTCTCGGCCGTATGATTGGATAGCATGACCGTTCTGAAACCTTGTCTTACCTCTTCTTCCAGCTCCCTTCTGGTGCTCATGCGACATCACCTCCCAGAAAGGAGTCGTAGATGCCAAGGTCGGGTCCTATATCAGGATCTGACCCTAATCCGAATCCACTCATCCGCGCAAGCATCATATCCACATCGGATTCCCTGATCCTGCTTGTCGATGACAATACATTGGATAGAGCTGATCCCACCTCGTCTAGACTATATGAATCGCACCACCTCCTCATCAACCCGAACAGGTCAGAAAGCGCGCGGGACTCAAGCTCATCCATGTGCATGGAGACATCGATGGGCATAGAGCATCTCAGCGCGGAGTTGCGCCATGCTCCAGTCTTTCGCATCAGCTGTGGTAGCTGGGAGACCGCGTCGGGTCCATTCGCTGGCGCGCCGAATCGACGTGTGTGCTCACAGAGCATCTCACCGGTGTCATCGAAAAACGATACGGTATGTGCTGCATACCCGACATTCACATAGCGGGAGGCGACATGGTCGCTGACATGGTAGCGGTGCCCACCATCTACCATCGCATCGCCGCGTTTATCACACATCGCCCTTCCGTAGCGAATACACGTGAAGGGCTTTTTAGGCAGATCGCGCGAAGCCGCCAGATCCCGTTCGAACAACTCTCCCCAGGTCATATCCCTCTCGTAATGAATTGTCTTCCTGTAGTCATCGCAACGAGAAAGCAATGAGGAGTTGAACAGCGAGATGTCGTCTACATGTGGGACCGGCGTGAACAGATGAGAGCGTATCCAGCTCACCTTCCTTTCCACATTCCCCTTCTCATGCCCTGCATCGGGATTGGCATAGGTTGCCTCGAAACCATAGTGCGTGCGCATCCTGGAGAAAAGCTCAGCTTCCCTTACCAGCTTGCCGAAGCGCCGGCCGGCACCTGTGGCGTTATCGAAGATGATCCTTTTGGGAACCACTCCGATATGCTCGAACATATCCCTCAGCCCTTGGCAAACGCATTCAGCGGTCTCTCCGGCAAAAAGCTGGGCATAGCCCATATTCGAGAAAGGGAAGCTGAGCACAAGGAAATGCATCCTGGTGACCTGACCTCTGAAGAGGGCATCAACATCACCGAAATCGGCCTGCGCCTCTCCTGGGAACCAGACCAGCTCCAAGAAGCTCTGGTCTGCGATATCCATCTCGGCTTTGCGTCTCTTGACATAGTTTTTAACAATGCCGTACTTGCCATCGTAGTCCGTCTCTTGGGTGAGACGCTCATATATCCTCAAGGCACTATGTCGTTGCTTGCGCCATGTGTGGCGGTCTTGCTCAAGGATCCCATCGATGAAGGGTTTAAAGGGATCCAGTTTGGAAGGTCGACAATCTTTGATAGGCAACCCCAAAGAGAAGTCCTCGATATTGATGTACTTGCGGATTGTTGGAACGGAGACACCGGTCCTTCGATGTATCTCCTCGTTAGTGAGTCCGCGAAGGCTCATTTCTCGTATACTTTCGATTACTGGCATGCTGATTGTCATCCTTTCTGCCTCCTATGCACTTGTCAGTTGGTAGCTGAAAGTACAAAGGTAGACCTAGTCGATTGGCATGCCTTTGCTATTCATGAAAAATTTCTTTGCCATAGCTGAAAAATCAGGCTGCCATATCAGCAACAATCAGTTTGCCTGAAACACTCCAACTTAACCGTACGTGTCCGGTTCAGTTCGATAGAAAAGACATAGTGTTCGGTTCAACTTGCGAATCAACTGCTGACCGGTTAAGGACGCAGGCTGATCGAAAGTGCGCAAGACCCTTGACGTGATCGATATCAGTTCCTATAGTGGTAGGAAGTTACCGTGTTAATGCCACGAACACGGTAAAAGCATCCTCGATTAAGGCGGGTTAAGAAGGTTTCGTGGGGTTCGCAGGGAATTGAGCACCCTGAAGGTTATGCTTACCGTAGATATTCTGGATTCACGACGAACTTGAAATCTTCATTGGGAACTGTCTTATGCAAAGAGGCTCAACAGAAAGGGGAAGGGATGAACATGGGAATTAATCGCAGGGAATTTTTACAAGGTGCAGCGGTTGGTGCATTGGGTCTTGCGGCAGTTGGTAACGTTACAGGCTGCTCAAGCGAAAACACATCGGCGAAAGAAGACGCCGTAAAAGATACGGCCAACAGCTATCTTACAACGGAAACAGCGACGAAAAAATGGGCGTTTGAAATTCCGCCCGAGCCCATTGCGGATTCAGCTATTAAGGAAACCAAAGAGACCGAGATTGTCATCGTGGGCGCCGGAACTGCCGGGCTGTGCGCCGCAAATGCAGCAGCGGAAGCAGGCGCGAAAGTCATCCTGTTTGCTATGGGCTCAGCCCCCATCGGTCGTGGCGGGTCAAACTTCGCCTTCCACAGCAAGTATCGTGAAAGCCTGGGGCTCAAGCCAGTCGAGCCTTATCCGTACTTGTACAACCAAATGGCAACGTATTCCTTCAATATTGATCAAAACAAATGGTACAAATGGTATCAGCACAGTGAAGAAGTCATGAACTGGCTCATTGATATCATGGAGAAGGCCGGCGGATATGAGTTATTCCTAGAGCAAATCATCCACGGGGCAAGCATGGATGACCCAAGTTTGCCTGAGTGGGATGCATTAGCAACACATGGTTGGATTAACAGCGAAATGAGACGCTGTGGAGATGGCCAGCCATTCGTGGTTCAGGAACTCGCAAAACGTGCAGAATCCCTTGGCGTGGAATTGATTTACAACATGACGGCTCAGCAGCTGGTTCGTGGTGGTGTGCCTAACGGAACCACCGGGCGCGTGGACGCAGTCATCGCAAGTGATAAGGATGGAAACTACACCAAGTTTGTGGGTTCGAAAGCAATCGTGCTAGCCACGGGCGATTTTTCCGCAGATAAAGACATGATGACCAAATATGCTCCTCAGGCCGTGAATTTCATGACAAACTACGCCCTTGAAGATCATGACCCGGAAAACGGCAAGGTATATGGGGGCCTGTATAAGGCCATGGGTCAGAAGATGGGTCTGTGGGTTGGTGCAGCTTGGCAGAAGACATTTCCTAATGCATCAATGGGAATAGTGTTTGGCCCTGGTGCCGACGAGATGGGTTGTATCTTGGGACCAGACGGCAAGCGTTTCTTCAACGAATCGCTCACCTTCGGGTCAACGTTTCTGCAGTTGGCCTTCCACGCACGCCAGAACAAGCTGTTCCAAATATGGGATTCTGGTTACGCGGAGACCGGCAAGCCATGGCCGGCGTCCAAAACAGGCTACACCATGCCATTCCTAACCGCCGAAGACAAGATTAAGGCTTGGGACGAATCGGTGGATAAGGGAAGCTACGTGAAGGCTGACACCATTGAGGAGGTCATCAATAAGCTTGGCCTGCCCGGAGAGACTATCGAAGAGATAAAGAAGTATAACGGCTTTTGCGAGACCGGCGTTGACACCGACTTCTATAAGCGCGCTGGGCTTTTGATTCCCATCAAGGAAGGGCCTTTCTACGGTGCCGCTGGCGATTTGAGGCCTATCATGCACACCGTCTTGGGCGGATTGCGCACCGACATCAATATGAAAATTTGCGACGAGAACGACGAACCAATTCCAGGCTTGTACAACGTGGGAAGCATGATTGGTGACTCATACGCCGGTGCTTATACCTTTAAAATTCCAGGTCAGAACTATGGTATGAACTGCGTTACCTTTGGATATCTTACCGGCAAGCACATCGCAGAAAACGAGTGATGGCAGTACTATGCTGTATCCACATGCTTGGCTCAGCCCGAAACGGTGCTGAGCCAAGCATTTTAAATCTCGAAAGGCTATACCGTTCACCTTCGGGATGTCATTAGAAAATTGCTGAAGACTTCCCCACCTTTTTAGTATTTTTCGTCGTAATG
>CAYFWL010000132.1:0-5143 GCA_964346845.1 uncultured Eggerthellaceae bacterium
CCACATGCGCCACGCGCTTAAAATCAAAGAACCTTTCTCTAAACATGTCATACCCGTACCCCCCTATGACATGGATGCCGTATACACTTTCATTATTAGACGATGTCCGCGCGTACGACAGCACCGTCAATAACCCACCGCGCAGGGAGATCAACATAAGGAAGGGTCAACACAAGGAGACAGAAAAGATGAAAAGCTGCCCTCAATGCAACAAAGAACTTTCCGATTCGGCTCGCTACTGTGCATCCTGCGGCGCGTTCATATCTACGGATGGCTACAGCACAAACGGCACAAACAGCGCAACGGATGGCTACAGCACAAACGGCACAAACGGCACAACGGATGGCTACAGCAGCGACGAAATCAAGCTCTGCGAAGATGGCAAATACCGCTGGGTGTATGAGTTCGGCCTGTTTAAGAACCCAACGATTCTCTTCACTCTCTGGAAAATCTTCGGTGGTGTGGTTGCGGGAATATGGATTTTCTTCAGTGTCATATTCGCCTTAATGGGTGATTTTCGCAACTTTGGAGACTTTCTCGATTACACGAAGTCCTTCGTTGCTTTAGCGGCAGGAATACTCGTACTCTCCTTCGTCGCCTATCTCGTGTACGCACTTATCATGGGTATGAAATACTGCGTTCTCTTCGAAATGGATGAGAAGGGCATCGTCCATAAGCAGCTAGCCCATCAGGTCAAAAAAGCCCATGTCTTGAGCGTTATTAATATCCTGGCGGGCATAAGCCGGGGCAACGTCGGACAGATCGGTATTGGCATTCTTTCCGCAAGAAGCTCACTGACTTCATCGTTTGACGCGGTACGAAGCATCCAAGGCATCCGGAAGCGCAATACCATAAAGGTGAACGAGCCCTTCGCGAAAAATCAGATATACGTAAGCGATAAAGTCTACGATTTCGTGTACGACTACATTGTGCAGAGGTGTCCGCGCGCTCAAATTAGATAGCTCTCACCTATCCCTCTTCAATCGTCCTGTACCTGGGAAGGAGCCCTGATGAACAAAGAACGAGTCAAGCAGTTCACAACGATGCTCATAGCGCTCTGCCTTGCTCTTTCCACCTGCCTTTTTACCTCACCCCAGCGCGCTCATGGTGCAGAACGCGTGGGATACTGGCGTTTGACAGGGTTTGAGGTATTCGATACGAATTACTATAGTCACATAGGGCCTATTCAGATAAGCGCTGATTCCGGCGGAAACTACTGCGACGCCACACACGCTTGGAGCGATGATACAGACCCTATCCCCGAACAAAGAAGAAAAACCTACACCTATCAGTACATGAATTGGACTAGTAGCACCGTTTGGACAAATCCGCCCGAGACCATTCAGCTGGGAAAAGAAGATGAGCTCACCTTGACCTTACAGCAAAAAATCGGGAATATCGAATACAGGTTGGGCGAAAAAATAAAGAAGCACTGCGCGATATCCCTTCACTGCTCTCCCGCGCAGAACTCTCTTTTTCGGTAGGTTACCTCATACCTGAATCTACGCCGGATTCCAGTACGCGAACACCCCATGACGCCTATAACGCCGCCAACAAACGCTGGGCTGGTTATATACCTTTAGGGGGCGTGAACGATTGGTATCAGACCCAGTATCATTATCTGCCGGTGGAAGAAGAAAGCTACGAGAACGGCGCCTGGCAAGGCGACTACGGAACCGACGGCACGACCGGCTTCATGGAGCTTTTCCTTGAAGCAGGAGATTTCACGGGAAAATCGCAAACCTACACCATGAGTCTCTACGGCCCTTCCAACCAGCTCTCCTCCACTGAAAAAGAGGATTATCGGCATAAACTCGGACTAGATTTGACAGCCCAAATAGCTGAAGGTACCTACGATATCCGAGACCTGCATGACTACAGTGATCCAACCCGTCTGGGTATGTGCATTTACGTGGAATGCATGACTGCGGGAAAAGGCTTCGCCTACTACTATGAATACGATGCCAGCGAAGGCGCCACCTACGTGACCAACACCACAGCAAGCAGTGCACCCGGTGAAGAAGAGGGTATCCCCCTTCCTGTGGCAATCCTCGGTGGCGGTCTTGTCCTCGGCGGCGTGGCACTCGCACTGAAAAAGCGTGGCAAATCTTCCCGAAATAACGATCCCTCCCCCAACGACACATCCGAAGATAAAGCGTCCAGTACCTTCCAGATGGTCGTCAACAAGAATTTTGGTAACACCCTTTTTGTAGGTGCAAAGCCCCAGATGGTCGGTGCACGTATTGAGGAAATCACGTCAAGCGGTGTGCGTATCGACCGTCCTGACCTTACCGCATATATATTCATCGAGGGAAGCAAGACCATCAAGGTAGAGCCCTATGGCGTCGCGGGTCCCTATATGAGCGCGAAGGTTGAAGCCATAGCCCAAGAAGGCGAGTCGACCTACGACGGCATTATCACTTTCACCTTCGTTGGTGCAAGTGGACGTCTTATCAACAACGTGACCTTCCATATAATCAACGAGCGCAAGATTACCTTCGCAAAGGAAAATATCACCTTTATTGCTGGTCAGGGGCAAACGCTTCCTATGCCTTTCGGCATTGTCGGTTTTGATTTGAGCGAAGGAGCCGAACCTCGGTTCGAAGCCCATATAAGCAGCTCCGGCGGTGAATCCTTTAAAGACATCCACATCACGCATGATGCCGAATATTCCTATCTCTGGAACGTATCGATGACCGAATGCGGCAAGCCCGATAGTCTTCCTGCGGGCTATATGGAAACCATGAGCTGCACTGTTACTGCCACGATTCCCGGCCCTGGGGGGAATCAAGTCGTCACCGGAACCTATGAGTTCTTCCGCTTCGTCGAGGGCATTCGCCTTTCGATTCAGCATCTGAAAGCCTACTATGTACTCAAAGATGACCCGAAGACAACTATACTGCCTTACGAATTTAAGGAACTCGAAAAAGCTTCGGTGGCTGTCATGGGGAGCGCTGGCGGTATGGCGGCCGCCGTGGGAGCCGCACCTGCCATCCACAAGGCCATCGTGGCAAGCAAACCTGTAAAAACTATCATCACGCCTGCCACGACCAAAGCTCAGGTTACGTTTTACACCTGGGATGAGGAGAAAAAGACGATTATTAACCCTGTTCCCAATCTAGGACTTGAGGGCCAAAATCCTCACGGTGCTGTCACGTTCACTTTCACCGATGTGCCCGGATCGTCTCTCTTCAAGGATGAGAACGACAAAGATGTCGATAAACCCTGCCAAAAACTGGAATTCGTCAAGTTCATAACAAGTATCACCGGTGAAACCAACACGCTTTGCTACAATATCTTGCCCACAAAAGGTGTGCTCTTCCCTCCCAGTCGCAGCCAAGCCGAAGTGGAAGTGAGCTTCGAATGGGGAGGACGTCGTTTTTCCACTAAAGAAACGGTGAATGTTATTTCGCAACCCTATCGCGAAGATCTGTTCGAACGCAGAGCCGAATACGAAGCTCTCGATAAGCGTCGCCTCGACCGCTTACTCTACATTCAGCGCAAGATTATCATGTCTCGGACCACCTTCGAAAAGCCCCAGGACCACTCCATCTCGATCCCTGCACTCGACCTTTATACCGGTCTCATTGACGCGGCTACGAATGCCGGCGTTGCAGCTGCGAACGCAATCATGGGTGTTGATTCGCAGAAAGAGGGAAAACCCCTCTTTATTGAACGTAATAGATACCGCGATATGATGCCGGTTTATCACCGCATCGATGTCATGTTGGAAGGATATTCTCCTGAATTTGGCTATTACGAACCTGATTACCGACGCATAAACGATCTGTTTGCCCGTTACACCACCGGTAAGATAGGCGATACGGAAGCCGCCGACATAGCGTTTTACGGACGATGCCAGGAAGACACCGATGCGATGCTCATGACTATTACTGACTTCAACCGTTCATGGCTCTTCATAGGTCTACGCATCGGCATGTCCATCAAGACCGGTGGTTTATCAGAGGTCCTTTTCCTGCCCACAATCGCCATAACAAAAGGCGTGGAGGCATCGTTTAGAGCCATTGATTCCGGCAAGGGCGACAGCTTGCTCGAAATATATCGCGTTGGCTGCAGTGAGGCCGCGAAACAGGCACTCATCGACTACCTGACCGGCAAGACGATCGAGCTCAGTTTTTCACTTGCGGGGAAAACAGCCAAAGCGCTGTCAAAAGGAGCGAAAAAAGCGAAGGAAGTCCTTGCGCAAAAGCTCGCGAAGTACTATTCCACCGCCAAGAAAGGAGCAGGCGTTAAAAACGCAGTCGAAAGCTTAAGCAAGGAAATGGATGATGCAGCTCGTGCGGCCCGCGATCTTATCAAACGGAATCGAAATCTCGTTCTCTCGAGCAAGACGCTAACCGAACGTGATATTGCATACACGTTGGGACGCATTGAGGGCAAGATAAAATGTCTTGATTTCATGAAAGCGCTCAAGAATTGGAAAAAACTCACCCGCTTCCAGCAGCGCCAGCTTGCTATGGCCATCCAAAAAGACAAGCATGCTATGCGTGTGCTCATGGCGGCTGATGACCCCTTGGCGAATACCGTGCGCGCTCAATTCTCGAAGGTTATCGGAGAAATACAGGAGCAAGGTCTCCACCAGGCGCGTGTCTCTATTGCTGCCGAAAAGGGCATTCCCTTGAATCGTATTCGCGTAAAAAAGACCTCAGGCAACATCATGACAGACATTCTCGCCGGCAAGAAAGTTTCCATGGATATGGACGCCACCTTCGAAATCGAAGTCAACGGCAAATGGTATGATTTGAAACAAGCTATCGGACAAGAGCACTTCAACCGCTCGGTCTACAAGATTGTCCACGGCTATGATGCGGCTGATGACTTCGTTGCGGCAGCTTTTGCCAAGGAAGCGGACTTCTCCATCGTCGATGCCGCCGGCAAAGAATCATACGGCACCTATGAAGATGCGATGCGCGTTATCGAGAAGCGCCGTGCGGGCGAAGTTTTCGACAATGCCCAGCGTGTTGGAGAAACAGCCGAATATAAATGCGAGGACTGGCTGAGACTCGCTAAGCATGCGCGCGCAGATGCTGAGCTTTGCCGCCGTTCGGGAGACATCGTCACGGCACAGAAGCTTGCCGCTGCAGCCGAGAGCTTTACCGAAGAAGGTTGTCGCTCCTTTAGT
>CAYFWL010000133.1:0-5117 GCA_964346845.1 uncultured Eggerthellaceae bacterium
CTCTTTTACCCAAAACTCGACTTTTTGCGACCGTTTGGTCGTTTTCACAGTAAGGAAGACAGTTTGACCCTTGACTGCCCTACGCTTCGGATGCTCCTGTCCCTTAGGCTTCGGACAGCAGGGCCTGCGCGATATACACAGCATTCAGGGCGGCCCCGCGTAACAGCTGGTCGGCAACGACCCACAGGGCAATGCCCCGATCATCAGCTACCGTGTGGTCGCGACGCACGCGCCCCACGAACGTTTTGAAAGAACCCCGATGCAGCGCAGGCATGGGATACACGTTGTGAGCAGGATCGTCCTCCAGTACCACATGTGTGCCCTTTGCCAGCGCCTCCTTTACCGCCTCAACGCTTACCGGACGGTCAAACTCAACATTGATGCTCTCAGAATGGCAGCGCAGGACGGGGACGCGCACGCAGGTGGGAGCTACCTCAACGCTATCGTCGTTGAAAATCTTCTTGGTCTCAACCACCATCTTCCATTCTTCTTTGGTGTAACCTTCAGGAATGTCGTTCAGATAGTCGCCATCCACGAATACATCAATATGAGGAATGCAATTAAAGGCAATCTGATGAGCGAAGGCAGAAGGCTCAAAAGACTCGCCCGCCAGGTACTTTGCGGTCTGGTCTTCCAATTCGGCCATGCCGCGAGCGCCAGCACCCGAAGCAGACTGATAGCTACTCACGATAATGCGGTCGATGTGGCCCAAAGCGCGCAGCGGCTCCAGAGCAACGACCATCTGAATGGTGGTACAGTTGGGGTTGGCGATAACACCACTATGCCAAGCGATATCATGAGCATTCACCTCGGGAACCACCAACGGCACCTGGGGGTCAACGCGAAAAGCGCTGGAGTTGTCGATCATCACCGCACCCGCATCGACCACTGCCTGGCGAAACGCTTTTGAGATGCTCGCGCCCGCACTGAACAGGGCAATGTCCACGCCACGGAAGCCTTCCTCCGTCATCTCCTGCACGATGAGCTCCCCTGCAGGCACCTGACCGCAGCCCGCGAAGGGCAGCTTTTGCCCCACGGAGCGGGCAGACGCCAGCGCACGCACTTCAGAGGCCGGAAAGTTGAGCGTTTCCAGGCATTTCAGCATCTCACGACCGACGGCGCCCGTAGCACCAGCAACAGCAACAACAGGATGAACAGGCATTTCTTTCGTCCAGGCCATCTTAGTATCCTTTCAAGTGGGGCAACTCGTCAAATTGTGACAAATTACCTGTCCCTTTGTCATAATTAGCGGCCCTTGGCCATCTTTGCGGCAATCTCCTCAGCGGAAAGCTGGGTCTCCACAAACACGCTGCCCGAATCCATGTCAAAAGCGGTATGAAGGCACTGAACTGCGGCAACAGCCTCGGACGAGCGCACCACCACCGAAAGGCGAATGGGCGAAGTGGAAATTGCCAGGATGTTGATCTCATGTTCGCCGAGCGTTGAAAACATACGGGCGGCAACACCGGGAGAAGACTTCATACCCGTACCTACCACAGAAATCTTGGCAATATCCTCATCGACAACGACTTCGCGGGCATTGATTTCGGGGAGAATGTCGGTAATGGTCTCCACTGCTCGGCTCAGATCACTCTTGGGACAGGTGAAACTGATATCGGTAACACCATCTTCGGACATATTCTGAATAATCATGTCGATAGAAACGTTTGCTGTGGCCAAGCGCGAAAACACCTTGGCGGCAACGCCTGACATGTCGGGCACCCCGCGAAGTGTCACCTTCACTTCGGAAGTATCGTGGGCAATGCCCGTAACAATGGCTTCTTCCATATCGTCTGATCCTTCCATAACATAGGTACCCTCAGCATCGGAAAAGGCCGAGCGAGAATGAATAACCACCTGGTACTTGCGGGCAAATTCCACCGCACGACTCTGTAGAACACCTGATCCAGCCGTTGAAAGCTCCAACATATCGTCATAGGAAATCTTATCAAGCTTGCGAGCGCGCGGACACACACGAGGGTCGGCGGTATACACACCATCCACATCCGAGTAGATTTCACACTCATCGGCACCGATGCCCCATGCTACAGCAACCGCCGTGGTGTCAGAGCCACCGCGACCCAAGGTAGTGATGTCACCGTTGCCATCGATACCCTGAAAACCGGCGATAACGGGGATGATCCCCACTTTTACCGCATCCATAATGCGCTGGGCATCAATGCCGGTGATCTTAGACTTGAGATGAGTGGTGTCGGTTTCGATACCCGCCTGACGGCCCGTGAAGCTCATAGCGCGATACCCGCGCGCCTCGAGCGCCATCGCCAAAAGCGCCATGCTGACCTGCTCGCCCGTAGAAAGCAAGCGGTCCATTTCACGCGCGGGAGGATTGGCATTGATCGCACTGGCCAAGCCCACCAGTTCATCGGTGGTTTTTCCCATGGCGGAAACAACGGCAACCACATCATGTCCGTCTTGTTTCTTCGCGATAAGTCGCGCAGCAACCTTTTGAATGCGCTCGGGAGAAGCGACCGATGTTCCTCCGAACTTTGCTACGATGAGCGACATAGTTCAACTTTCTTTCAGGGATAGAGAGCCTTTAGGATACCAGGCGCTTGTAACTATATCGAAAAACCCGCAGATGGCATAGATAAACGTCCGTGAGTAACGCTATTTTCACGGAAACGGAAGACGCCCTGCACCAAGTAGGAAACAGCCAAGGCAACAGACCATACGACCTATTCTTTTGGCATGCGCGCCAAAAACACGAACCCCACGATGAAGAGCAAGGCGATAGAAAGCACGCCGAGACTCGCATTGCCGGTGAGTTGGGGGAACGCCGACATGAGGAAGGTGCCCAAAATGGCAGCGTATTTACCGAAAATGTCAAAAAAGCCGTAGTACTCGTTAGCCTGCTCCTTCGGGATAAGCTTTCCAAATTCCGAGCGAGAAAGCGCTTGGATACCGCCCTGAAAGAGACCGACGCAGAAGGCCAACATCCAGAACTCCCGAGCTGAGCGCAGCAAAAATGCGGCAAACAAGGTGATGCACAGATACGCGAAAACGGCCACCATGAGCATCTTCCTGGTGCCAAACTTCCCCGACAATTTGCCGTAAGCAATGGCTGAGGGAAACGCCACGAACTGGGTCATGAGCAGGGCTAACACCAGCTGGGTAGCATCGATGCCCAAATCGGTGCCGTAGCTGGTAGACATCTTGATAATGGTATGAACCCCATCGATGTAAAAGAAATATGCCACCACAAAAAACAGCAGGCGCTTATCTCGGGCGATGTTCTTCAACGTGCCCCACAGGCCTTTGAAGGTATCGCGCATCAGATGGCCCTGAGGGCTGCGTTCCTTGCAATTGATTTGGCGCACGTTGCACGCTAAAGGAAGGCTGAATACCAGCCACCAAACTGAGGTAATCATGAAAGCGATCTTCATGCCAAGCGACATCTCAATACCGAAGTTCGAGCCGAAAAGCACGATGACCAAACTGGCAATGAAGGGCAGACAAGAGCCGATATAGCCCCAGGCGTAACCGTGAGAGGAAATCATATCGATGCGATCATCGCTGGTGGCATCTACCAAAAACGCATCGTAGAAAACCATGGAACCGTTGAGCATGACGGCAGCAATCACGTACAGAACCAAAAAAGGCAACGCCGTTTGGGGAAAGCCCAGAAGCGCACAGCAGACAACGCCGATGACAACTGAAGCCATGAAAAATTTCTTCTTGTTTCCCTTGAAGTCAGCCAGGCTGCCGAGTATAGGCATGAGCAGGGCCAAAACAAGGGATGCGACGGTTTCCGCATAGCCCCACGCCACCACAACCGAAGAACCGGGCTCGGCGATGGATTTAAAATACACCGGAATCAGTGCGGACGAGAGAAGCACGAAGGCGGAGTTGCCCACATCATACATAACCCAGCTTTTTTCCTGCTTGGTCATTTTGTTACGAGCCACAGCCGCTCCTTTGCTCTCCCACTCATGTACTCTTGCAAAACACCAAAATGCACAAACCGCATTTTGCGCGAAAGTATGTTCATTGTATAGTTATACTCGCAAGAGGAAAAGCGGAAAGCGCCGCTTTTATGCCCGACGAAGCTTTTCGCGAGAAGAGAGGAAGAACGATGCCGGCTATTATCACTCATGACTTTTTCGGACAGACCGCTTACGAGCGTTTCCCTGAGACCATCGGTGAGAACCCCGAAGCACGCTACGCCTTCCTGCTGGGAAATCAAGGTCCCGATCCTTTGTTCTATGCGCGCGCAAACCCCCACATCTCCGACTTCTCCCGCTTTGGCAGCACCCTGCATGCCGTGAACACCGAGGGCATGATGGTCGCCTTCCATGAAGCCCTCGCAAACCTTTCCCCTGATGAAGCTCCTCTTGGCCGCGCCTATGTGCTGGGTTTTCTCTGCCATTATCTGCTTGACTCTACGGTGCACCCCTTAGTGTATGCCAATCAATATGCCCTCTGCGATGCCGGAGTAGAAGGACTCACCCGCAAAGACGGCAACGAGGTACACGCCATCATCGAAAGCGAACTTGACGAGGTTGTGCTCTTCACGCGCACGGGTAAGACGCTTGCCACGTTCAAGCCTCACAAAGAAATCCTGCGCGGAAGCGATAAGACCTTAGACATCATTGGGAACCTATTTTCCTCCATGGCGGCGACGGCTTTCCAGCGCCGCATGCCCGCTGATGTTTTCAGCAAATCAGTCAAGGCGTTTCGCCTGGTACAGGGTATTTTCTATTCCCGAAGCGGCATCAAACGCACCCTGATCGCCCGTATGGAAGAACTCGCGCGCCCCTATTCTTTCTACCGCGCCATGTCCCATCGCGTGATTGAAGCCAGCTCATGTCCCTACGACAATCATGAGGAAGACGTGTGGGTCAATCCCTTCACCGGCGCTGAAAGCACCGCTTCCTTCAATCAGCTGTTTGACCAAGCTCAAAGCCGTATCGAATCCACCTTTACCCTTTTTGACAACCCTGATTTCGATAAAGGAATGGCTCACGAGATTACGGGAGGTCTCAATTTCTCAGGACGTCCTCTGAAAAAACATCCCTATAGACGCAGCTCTACGCAGGGCGTTGGAGTCATGACCACCGGCCTAGCCGGTGGCTTGATCATCGGCCCTAGAAGGGCCA
>CAYFWL010000134.1:0-492 GCA_964346845.1 uncultured Eggerthellaceae bacterium
GACAGAAAAATCGAGCACCACTGTTCTCTTGGACGAAATGAAAACTGTCAAAAAAGATGGAGTTGTCAGGGGAAATACTTCGCAAAAGCCTCTATTTCCCCTGACAACTCGCCCCTTTTTGGCAAATCTCCCGTTTTTCCATGCGTTTTACCCTGACAACTCCGGTTTTTTTGACAGTTTGGCCTCGCTGGGAGAGATCGGATTTCTGTCAGATCGGCTTTTTGGCAATCATTTCCCGGAAACCGTGATAATCAGCCTGCAGCTAGGATTGAACCTGGCTAAGCCCATCGGTAATCGGTAGATGCGAACCCGAGAATCGAGGCCGCAGAAAGGGCACAGACAACGCGAGCACAAGCCCATTGCAGTTTTAGCCTGAAGACACCCAAAGCAGAACTATAAGAGAAAACCCACATCCACCATAATAAAAGGCGCTTCCCCTGCTCTCTTACAGCAAAAGACGTACCTTTTATTTTCTACGAATTAACTACTTTG
>CAYFWL010000134.1:502-5102 GCA_964346845.1 uncultured Eggerthellaceae bacterium
CGCACATTGTCCCAACTGCGGCAAGAAAATCAACAAAACCCAGGGCATGTACCCCAAAAAATGCCCCTTCTGCAAAACCAGCTTTGAGGATATCGACCTGGATGAACTCGCAGAAGAGCAGGCCGCTGCCGCAGCAGACGCTATGCCCACCCCCGGTGCTCCCTCCGTTCCGGGAGCCCCTGCTGCACCCGCTGTCCCGAGCGCTCCTACAGCACCTGCAGCCCCCGCAGCGCCGAAAGCTCCGCAAGCCTAAGAGAGCAGACTGGTTTCGTATTCCACAAAAAAGGGAGCGCACACGCAACGTTACCCCACGATGATATAGATGCTTCATACGCTCTCCTGCAGAGTTTTTCTCCGCAGGAGACGTAATCGCTTCCGCTCCCTTTGTATGGCCCGATGATTTCCTTTCGTCGGGCCATGCCTGTTTTCCGTTATGCTCTCACCCGGAGAAAGGGACCCCTATGACCGATACAGTTGAGGAGTGCTTTTCCTTCCAGAAAAGAGCTGATGCGGTGCAGAGCCCAGGCCCGACGGAGAAGATCTCTACTGGAGTCGAGCATCGCCCTTATCGAATCGTACGCCTAGAAAGCACATCATGTACTGCTCCACACTTACCGTAGCCACGCTTCCCGTAGAATAGTCCAGACGCGATACGCATAATGCCAAAACGGCCGAAACGGCCGGCCAGCAGAAACGAGGATCCCATGATTAAGCAAAGCTCAAAGGACGCCATGAGACGTCTTGGTTTGGAATACTGCCCCGTTGCTGTGAAGTTCTGCTTCAACCGCCCTGCCGGCTATAATGAGCTGGAGACGTCGATTCCCCTCTGCCATCATCTGAAGAATGTCCAAACAAGCGGCCAAACCTACTATATTGATGCCAAAAAGGAAGGCTGCATTGGTAAGTTCATGCTGGGCACCGAACCTTTCGACGCGTGCGCGCAAGCAGGTACGCTTGGTTTTCATCATGGCATCTTCCGCCAACAAAGCTGCAATGCTCACATCTACTATCAGATTGAGCCTTTTAAAGAAGGCACCGTGCACTTTGTGCTGTTTGGCCCCGCCATCGAAGCCACCTTTGACCCCGACATCATCTTTTTTGTTGCCCCCGTAGAAAAAGCCGACATCATCATGCGTGCAAGCGCATACGCAACAGGAGATCTGTACGAACAGCGCGCCACCAATATCATAGGCTGCCATTGGTTGTTCAATTATCCCTACATGAGCGGCAAGGTGAACCATGTAATCACCGGCATGCATTTCGGTATGAAGCGCGCAAAGCTCTACCCCGCAGGATTGCAGATTATCGCTATCCCTTTCCAAAAACTGCAGAACTTCTTCGTTGGACTCGAAGAGATGGAATGGACCTTACCCATATTCAGCGACGATGAGGAAATGAAGGCGGTGGTTGAGTACTACTACAAGGCCATCGGCGACGCTCATGACCCCCATATGCCTATTGATCCCAATCGGAGGGTTCGTCATGTCGGCCAATAAGTATTCCGCCATCTTTCAACCCCTGAAAGTTGGTCCCCTTACGATTAAAAACCGCATGGAAGTCTCCCCTGCTGAGTATCATATGTGCTCAAAGGAAGGCTGGGCAACCCGCGAGTTCGTGAATTTTGCAGCTTCCCTCGCCGCCAGCGGCGCAGGGATTGTGACCATAGGCGATAGTCCCGTAACCCAGGAGTACTTTGATATCTGTCCCTTCACGCTCAACATGAGCGATCCTTTGGTGATAAACAGTTTGTCCAACGTTGCAGAAGCAATTCACCGCTATGACAGCGTTGCCTCTTTGGAGCTGAATTTCCGCGATGAGGAGCATCGTCCCGAAGACTACACCGTAAAAGAAATCCAAAGCATTATCGATTCCTTTGCCACCGCAGCAAAGCACGTGAAGCAGGCTGGCTTCGATATGGTCATGCTTCATGCGGGACACGGTCATGTAATTGATCAGTTCTTTCATCCTTACTTCAATAAACGCACCGACCTCTACGGCACGAACACTCTTGAAAATCGCTGTCGCCTTGCCAAAGAAATCGCTCAAGCCATTCGTGAAGCCATCGGAAAAGACATGGCCCTTGAGATGCGCATGAGCGGCGATGAACGTCTTGGCGACAAACTTGGCATGGGCGTTGACGTTATGGTTGAATTCGCCACATACATGCAAGATTACGTGGACATGCTTCATGTGAGCTCTGGCAATCTGTATGACCTTCGGGCTGGCGACTACATGATTCAGGGGCAATACATGCCCCGCGCTACCAATATCGAGCTTGCAGCCGCTATAAAGAAGCAAGTGAAGATTCCTGTGGTCTCTGTGGGAAAATTCACCGTAGCTCTTGCAGAAAAACATATCTCTGCAGGCGATTGCGATATGGTTGCCATGATTCGGAGTTTCATTTCAGACCCCGACTGCCTCACGAAGGCTCGTGCTGGTCACGATGAAGATATTCGACCCTGTCTACGCTGCAACAGCTGTACAGGGGGTGGGCCCGGCATAACGCCCAAGCCCACGCGCTGTGGTGTCAATCCCCGCATCGGTCGCGAGGCGGACTTTCCCACCATCAAGCTAGCTACACGCCCTAAGAAGGTTGCCATTGTCGGGGGCGGTGCTGGCGGCCTTGAAGCTGCTCGCTGGCTCGCCGAACGTGGCCATCGACCCATCATCTTCGAGAAAGCCCCTCATCTAGGCGGCAACTTGGTAGCTGCCGGGAAAAATGACCTGAAGGCGGATGTGCGGGAATACGCCGCATGGTCCCTTCGCACGGTGACCGAGGATTCACGCATTGATATTCACCTGAGCACCGAAGCCACCCCGAGCCTCCTTGCTGCAGAGCAACCCGATGCCGTCATCCTCGCCCTCGGAGCGGTCCCTGTCGTGCCCTCTGTTCCGGGCGTTGACCTACCCCATGTGATGCAAGCCACAGCAGCAGACGAAAATCCCTCGCTTGTCGGTCAAAACGTCGTTATCGTCGGCGCCGGGCTTACTGGCACCGAGACAGCCTTAGCTTTAGCACGCAGGGGCCATGAGCAGTAGCGGCCTTATCACGGCCGAATACCAGCACGGGATAGGTAAAGATGATTGCCAGCAGGTAACCTAGGGCAAAACCGCCAACGAAGAACACGGCGTACATCACAGGGCCAACAGGCATCGTCCAGCCGAAGTAAATCACGACGGCAACGATAATGCCATACACAGCGATGATGGGGCGGAACGCCTTAAGGGCGCGAACGAAAATCGGGGAGATGACAGAACCAATACCCATACCAATGGTGATAGCAGTGGCCATGCCGCCAGCTTCGACAGGGGTAAGCTCACGGAGGTTAACCAGCGTAGCGGTGGTGAAGGCCATCAAAGGCACCTGACCAGCCATGAGGAACAGAGCGGCCAAGGACAAAACCCATGCCCAAGGATTCTTGGCGATTTCAGCCAAAGTCTTGATGATGCTCGGCTTCTCGGCAGCTTCACCAGCAGCAGCCTCGGCAGCTATCGTCTCAGCAGAAGCATCTTGGCCGAACAGGAACCAGATTACGGTAAACGCAACAGCGATAGCAGCGCAAACGCCAAAGGCAAACTCAACAGAAGGCATCAGAGAAGTCAGACCAATACCAACGGTGTTTGCAACAGGAGTGGTAGTGGAAACGATACCAACCGCCATGGCCAGCATAGCAGGGGGGAACCAACCACCCAGAATCTTGGAGCGGATAACCGCAATGAACAGGCCCGTGAAACCAGAGAACATATTCGCAGCATACTGCAGCTCAAAAGAGGTGGCAAAGACACGGCAGCACAGAGAGATTGACACCACAACACCTGCAATCAGGATGATTTTACGCGTACCGATCTTATCGGAGATGATGCCGGTTACGAATGCCAGGAACACACCCAGCAGCTGGGATGCAGAATAAATGGCAGCATACTGCTCACCGCTAAACCCGTAGTGCTCCATAAACTGGGTCGACATACCAGAAAGCTGGTTCTGAGCATAGGATGCAATGAACGCACCCAGCCAAACGAGGAATACGATAATCCACGCCTGGATTTTACTGTTCTTCAAGGTAATCATTAAAACCCCCTTCATTAAATGGTGGAGCAGCAGAGCTTGCCCCTTTTGTTGCGAGAAACTCGCTGTCGCGAAAAATCTCATTTCCCCAAACATGGGCAGACCTGAACCTAGATACAGGACCATCCCTGTCAATCTGAATTGTAGGGGCACCTTTTTATTGCTTGAATTGGCGTAGGTTCCAAAAGAAGCCACGAATCTCGGCGTAGCAACCTATAGCTTTCAAGCAAGGAGCTTATCCTCACTCAGACGGGGGACGCCCTCCCTTGAAAACCCCTCAGACTTCCAAGGAACGACGGGTGAAGCCCTTGGGGCGCACCGTGGACCGTGGCGCCCCAAGCAATTCTACTCTTCGACGCTGTACTCGAACTTGGTCTTGCACCACGGGCACTTGGTCGTGAAGCTGCCGAACTCGCGGCTGGTCACGATCTTGCGCAGCGGCTTGCCGCAGTTCGGGCAGACCTTCGGAGCCTTGTCCGCGATCTCCTGGATGCCCTCAACGTCTTTTTGATCCGGGCTGTATGCCATGATTCC
>CAYFWL010000135.1:0-5062 GCA_964346845.1 uncultured Eggerthellaceae bacterium
GACCAGCTGGGACGCGACATGTTCTTACGCACCGTGTCAGGTCTTTCCACCAGCATCGGTATCGGCTTGATCGCTGCAGTGGTTTCTACCGTTATCGCCCTCGTTCTGGGCATCGCCGCTGCTCTCGGTGGCAAGAAGCTGGATACGGCAGTGACCTGGCTTATCGATCTCATGATGAGCGTGCCCCATATCGTCTTGCTTATCCTGATCTCTTTTGCCCTGGGAAAAGGCTTCGTGGGCGTCACCGTGGGCGTGGCCATTACGCACTGGCCCAGTCTGTGCCGCGTGGTGCGCGCCGAGGTTTTGCAGGTCAAGCAGAGCCGCTATGTGGCGGTGGCGCGCCAAGCGGGCCAAAGCTCTGTTGCAATCGCTGCACGCCATATTTTTCCGGCGGTGTTTCCCCAGCTGCTGGTGGGGCTTATCCTGCTGTTTCCCCATGCTATTCTGCACGAGGCTGCTATCACCTTTCTGGGCTTCGGCCTTCCCGCCGAAATGCCCGCTATTGGAGTTATCCTGAGCGAATCCATGAGTTACCTTTCCCTCGGTGCGTGGTGGTTGGCGTTCTTCCCGGGCCTTTCTCTGGTTGCCGTGGTTATGCTCTTTGATGTGGCGGGCCAGTGCGTGCGTACTTTGCTCAATCCCCATCAGGCCCAAAGGTAGGTGAGTCATGAGCGATATGATCGGAGTTTCTAACTCGCTTATCGAGGATGTCGCAAGCCACTGTGACAGTCACGTGGGCGAGACGATGCACCACCATCACCTTCACAGTGCTCGGGGAACCCATGTGAGCGGTCATCACCTGCTGCAGGTGGAAGGCCTTTCTATTGGTTTTGATATGTATGAGCAGACGGGCACCTGGACAAGCGCGCGCGTGTTCGCGCCCGTCATCCACGACCTGAGTATCTCGGTTCATGTGGGCGAAATCATTGCCATCGTGGGTGCATCGGGGTCGGGTAAGACGGTGCTGGCCGACGCCATTATGGGTCTGTATGAAGAAAATTCCCAGGTCAGTGGCAGTATTTATTTCGACGGAGAGCTACAAACGGCCGAAACGCTGGCAAAGCTTCGTGGCCGTTCTATCGCCTTTGTTCCCCAAAGCGTTAAATCGTTGAATCCGTTGATGCGCATCGGCAAACAAATTGGCGGATCCGCAGAGAAGCGTGCGCAGCTGTTCGAGCAATATCAGCTTGATCCGTCGGTGGAGCGGCTCTATCCGCATGAGCTTTCCGGTGGCATGGCACGGCGCGTTTTGTTGTGCACGGCGTTGATTTCCGATCCCCAGCTCATTATTGCTGATGAGCCTACGCCTGGTCTTGATTTGGGGCTTGCCGTGAAGGCTATGGAGGACTTCCGCGCTTTTGCCAACAAGGGTGGCGGTGTGCTGCTTATCACTCACGATATCGAGCTTGCCCTGAGTGTGGCGGATCGTGTGGCGGTGTTTCGCGATGGTACGGTGGTGGAAGAGACGGCGGTGAGCAATTTTGCCTCGGCTGAAACCCTTCAACATGAGTTTTCGCGGAATCTCTGGCACGCTCTTCCCGAACACGATTTCGCGCTTGTTCGTCAGGAAGAAGGGTAGCGCTGATGGCGGTTTTGACAGCAGAGAACATAAGCTTTGGCTATGGCTCGGGGGATTACGTGCTCCAGGATGTGTGCCTTGAGGTCAAAAGCGACGAGTGTGTTGCCCTTCGTGCACCGTCCGGCTTTGGTAAGAGCACCCTCTGTCAGATTCTCTCGGGTTACCTGAAGCCATCATCGGGTTGCGTGTTGCTGGATGGTGCACCCTATGGCGCAACGGCGGGAATGCCTAATCCGGTGCAGCTGATCTGGCAGCATCCGGAGCAGGTGGTCGACCCCTATCTGCGTCTGCGTGATTCCCTTGCCGAAGTGGGCGGCATCACTGAGGAGCTTCGAAGCGGCTTAGGGATTAAGCATGAATGGCTCACGCGCTTTCCCCACGAGCTTTCCGGTGGCGAGCTGCAGCGTTGCTGCATTGCGCGCGCCCTTATGTGCAAGCCGCAGTTCATCGTGGCTGACGAGACGTCTACCATGCTGGATGCCATCACCCAGGCGCAAATCTGGCACTTCCTTAAGGGGTATGCCGAAAAGCACCAGGTGGGCATGGTGGTGGTGACGCATTCACCCGCCCTGCTGAAGCGCCTGGCAACACGGGTGGTCGATTTGGACGCATAGGGCGGTAGGCGGCGTTATGAGGTCGTGGCAAGCAGCTAGGAGCAGTCGTTCTGCTCAGCAGGTGGTGCAAAAGTGGGGAGCTAGTCTTTCATGACCATGCGGCCTTCCACGGTGCGATTGAGGTTGGGATGACTGATAAAGTACTCTTCCAGCACATCACGGGCTGATGTTGCGAGGGTGCGTGTAGGGGCGTTGGCATCGCATTCTTCGGGCGTGATATCCAAAAAGGCCTTCAGGTTTGAGTAGTGGTACGCCTGCACGCCCACGGTGTAAACCCGTTCTTCATCGAGGGGATCGCCGTTAAACGTGAACAGTTCGAATGCATCTGCGCTGCGATCGTAGTTGATGCGCAGGCCGTGGGATACCTGATAGAACTCGGTGTGGCAGCCTTTCAGCGCCTCGTTTCTCATGGTATAGGCAATCATGCGTTTGAGCTGGGCGCCGGTAACACTCAGCTGATAAAGGGCGTCGTCGTAGGGGAAGAGCTCGGTGAGACATCCATACGTTAAAACGGGACCGGCCTCTTCGTTTCGGATGGAACCCGATCCGGCGAGCATGATGTCCACGCCTAAGCTGTCACGGAAGATGTCGGCTATCAGGTTACCGAGCTCTGTTTCCTGGAAGCGGCACGGATGGGTGAGGCGGCGGGTGAAGCGTGTCAAAACGCGTCCGTACTTCTCATCGGTGCGTTTCTTGTAATTCATGATCAGATCTTCGAGCGTCTCATCGCGCGGGCAGGTCTTGTTGTCGATGGATACGCTTTGCCAGGTGAAAGAATCGATGCAGTTTTCATCGGTGTCGATAACCAGGTCAAAACGGCCAACGAGGTCGGTGCCGGTACCTGCCTGCACGATGGGGATGCCGTTCACGACGCAGGGTTCATCGATAAAGGTGTGGCTGTGTCCACCGATAATCAAATCGACGCCCCACTCGGGTTCCAGCTGGGCGGCTAGGCGCTGATCTTCCTCAAAACCGATATGGGTGAGCAGCACGGTGAGGTCGACATCGGTTGCATTGTAAGCATTGCAGATACGGCCCACGTCAATGGCGGCTTCCTCGATGTTCAGGAAGGTGCCTATCATGGTGTCGGCTTTGGTGGCGGCCAGCACGTCTTCGGTGAGTACGCCGATAAAGAGCACTTTCATGCCGTCGATTTCGATGATGCATTCGGGGCGGAACAGGCGTCGACCGTTTGTGCGGATGTGGAAGTTTGCGTTAACGATGGGGAAGGTAGCGCATTTTTCCAAGAAGAGCAGGTGAGGTACGCCATAATCCACCTCGTGGTTGCCGATGGTAGCCACGTCGGGGCCTAGAAGGTTCATGATTTCGATGGTGCTTAGACCCTGAAATTCGCTGTCGATGACCGAGCCACGGAACATATCTCCGGCAATGGCATACAGCACGCAGGGCTCTTCGCTACGCACTTTGTTGAGGTAGCCGGAAAGGAGGGATACGCCCCCCACGAGGCTTTCATCGAGCTGTTCAGCCAAAAAATCCCCATGAAGGTCGTTGGAGTGCAAAAGGGTCAGCTTCTTGAGGTGTTTTTTCGTGTTCGCCATAGGATGACCTTTCGCCGAGGGCCGTGTGCACGTACAGAAAGTAGGATGGCTCTATGATGGAGAGCGGACGGTTGTTGGTCTACTGCCCCGTGTCCCATTTTCAAGGAGAATTGGATGTGTTGCGGCTCGGTGTGGCTTGGTGCTGCGAGGGCTTCGTTGGGAGTTCCGTAGGGGTTTTGTGTCGGGTTACGCAGCGGGCGTGGGGAGGGGCGCCCTGCCGTGCTTCGAGCGGGCGTGCGAGCGGAGGTGTTGCGAGTGGTACGAAGGGAAGGGGTGTCGTGGACGCGTTGCGAGCGGGTGTGGGGTGTCATGGGCATCGTGGACGAGCGGATGAAGCGTGTCAAAACGTGTCACCGGTGTAGAATATGCCTCATGTGAAAGCGCTGCGCTGCTTGCGCGGAAAGGACGGCTTATGGGAGCAAGCGAAGAAGAACGTGCTTGTCTGCGTGCTCATATTGAAGCGTTCGCGCCCTTCAACGAGCAAGAAACAGTCGATAAGGCGATTATCTTGCAAGCTCTCGATGAGGTGCCTCACGTGTTCGATCGCAGCGCCCAAGCACATATGGCCTGTTCAATTTGGGTGCTTGACCCTACGCACACCCAAACTCTTATGGTGTATCACAATATCTATAACTCCTGGTCATGGATTGGCGGTCACGCCGACGGAGAGGCCGATCTTGCGGCGGTTGCCCTGCGCGAGCTGCAAGAAGAAACCGGTGTGGCGGCTTCTAAGCTGCTCAACGATGGTCGTGTGTATTCAGTAGAAGTGCTCACGGTGGATGGCCACGAGAAACGAGGGGCCTATGTGAGCTCGCACCTTCACCTCAATGTGACCTATGTGGCCGAAGCTGATCCCGCAAAGCCTCTTCGGGCGAAACTCGATGAGAACAGCGGTGTTGCATGGGTTCCCCTTGACCAGGTGTGTTCCCTTTCCACGGAACCCTGGATTCGCGAGCGTATCTACACCAAGCTTATCGCCAAAATGCAGGGCTGAGCGCCTGCTGCCGACCCCTGCACGCAGCGTCCGATTTTGATGCGTAGTATCCAGAGGGCTGTGGGTGGTAGGCTCGGGCAAAAAGAGGACGCTTCCTCTCGGCGTCTCTTCGAAAGCGCTGGTCCTGTGCCATGTAATCGGGGTGCGCGGTCGGGGTGCCAGCGCCAGCTCAGGGTGGCACGCGGTCAGGGTGGCACGCGGTCGGGGTGCGCGGTCGGGGTGCCAGCGCCAGCTCAGGGTGTCGCGTGGTCGGGACACCGCACGTTTAGGGGCCACGCGGTCAGGACACCGCACGCTTAGGTGTCGCGTGGTCGAG
>CAYFWL010000136.1:0-4936 GCA_964346845.1 uncultured Eggerthellaceae bacterium
GATAGCACCTGCACCCGTAGGCGAGACACCTGATGAAGTGCGGTTGAAAAGAGATGATCCATAGCGCTGTTCAATATTGCTTAGACGATGAGAAAGACCAGGGCGAGACATATACAAGCGCTCTGCTGCCTGCGACAAGCTGCGCGTTTCAGCAACGGTTAAGATCACTTCAATATCGTCGAGTTGCATAGTGCCCCCTACCGCGCATGCGCTTCTCCACCGTACCGCACATCTCATAGTGTACTTGCTGTCAATACTTTCTACATGCAAGAAAAACTGTCTGCCGCAGTAAACTTTTTCTTTGCGGTTTATGACAAAGGGGTTGGTAATTTGTCGCGGTCAATCTTGGGAAGAAAGCTATTCAAAGCGCATAGTAACGAAGGAGCAATTCGTTCAAATATTCCACGGGATCCTCAGTGCGGTACTGGGCGATGCTCAGAAGAAACAGCCGATCAAAAGGCCGTCGCGGATGAAACGGGTCCATACCGCATTCACTCTCAAGCGTAGTATTTACGAACTTATAAAACTTTTCAAACAAAACGGAGTCAGATCCATCAACCCCCTCGGCCATCGTAAAATCGGATGACTTCAGTCTCCGAGCGCGCAGCTCCTCGGCATGCTCAAAACAAAAATGGAAGAACAGCAGTGCGATCATATTCCCCCGAAGAATACCCGTTCTGATCATCTTATCCACTGCATGATGCTCGAGTTTTATCTCGGATTCGTTTAAGAGGTCCCATTCGCCGCCATTCTTGCTAATCCATTTTGATCTGTTCACAGCCCCCCACAATAACCGCTTTCGCTTGTAATCCACGCCCACGTCGCTCATGTCCAAGTAGCTCGTCTCAGGTAACGTCATGGCCGTCTGATCGTAGTACATGTCACGCAGCGGTTTTATCCCCACTCCACCTTGTTTGAAATACAACATATACGTGCTAATGCCCGATCGGCGAATCCCGTGCAGCAAGGGTAGACATTTCTGCAAATAATCGGAGAGCGCTCCGAGCGCACTTTTCGAATCCGTGTATGAAGAATCTAGTAGAGCCTCCATGCCACGCTCAAGCATAAACGTATAGCCTGTTGCGTCGGCATAGAGGGGAGCATCGTCCCCCATATTGCTGTCGAGCTCTTCAAAGTCCTGTAAAAACCGCTGCGAGCAAGCAAATGCCGAATCGCCAAAAAGGCACTGTTTTCCCAAGAAAAAGCAATAGACCAGCTCTTCAAGCACACGATGGTTGAACCAGTTCTGGTACAAGCAATCGTAGACAAATTTCCGTGCCGTTTGGGTATCGAGATCCATGGCCAGGCATAGTTTGAAAACGGTGCGCTTGCTCAACGAAACTTCGCGACGCGTGCCTGAAAACCATTGGCTCAGATTCGAGGAAGAGATGCCCAAGCCTTTCTTTTCGCTCTGGGCACGAAGAATCTGCCTTACTAAACGCACGTCATCCTCTATGCCGAAATGACGAGAAACGTACGCCGACAGGCGCTCCCCAAACGGCACAAAGCTAGCCACCAACTCGGAATACGCCTGATGAACCGCTAAAGGCTGTTGTTGATTTTTCAGACAAGAATACAGATACGCCGTATGCTCGCCGAAAGGTGACGCACTGTCTTCATCGTGCTGAAAAAAATCGATTGAGCTCACTGATCCCTCTTCCAGCCAATACCCTTCATCATGGATTTCTTCCCTCTGCAGAAGGACTCACCTTTTCGACAGGGGAAGAACCCACCGTGCAACATGTCACAGACAAACGAGACGCACGGGGTCTCCTCTGGAAACCGATTGTACCAAAAACAAGGTGCTCCATCTGTTTTACTGAAGCATTAGGTAAAATCAAGAAAGGGGACAAACAGGGGGCCGTAGCGCGTAATGAGCAAAAAACTTTACAAACGAACACCTTTACCGGATTCCGAAAATGAGCTCAGCGCAAAGCTTGATTTCGGAACATTCCGCTGCCGGAACGTTAAACTCATGAGCAGTGAGGGTGGAAGCGGCTTGGTGTACTCTGCCATTTCCGATGACTACTATGGACTATCCAACGCTGCGCCCGCCCACCTGATAGTAAAAGAGTGCTATCCTCGCGAAATCGAAAACCACCTATTTCGCGACGAGACTCAACTCTGTTTTCGCGATGATGCCCCAAAGAGCGCCAAAGAGCGCTTCACGCGATACCTTGAGCGCTTCCGCAATGCTTTCATAACGCAAACATTATTCTACCAAAGTCCCATCCGCGAGCAGATTACTCCACCCCATAAGGCCATCTTCGCCAACGGAACAGCGTACACCGTAAGCGACGCATCGAATGGAGAGAGTTTTGCCGCAGTGGTTGACGATCTTGCTCTTCCTGAAAGACTCGATGTTTTACTCCAGCTATGCAAAACCCTTGCCGCAATGCACGACCAAGGATATCTGTACCTTGATCTGAAGCCATCAAATGTTCTCGTCCTACGCACGAGCAGCGGCATTGGCGTAAAGCTGTTCGATTTCGACACCGTTCTCCCGCTCAAGAAAATGGATACCCCGATTGCATCAGGTGGCTCTTTGCTCTGGTCTGCGCCTGAGCAGCGGACGACCCGTCTGACGGGTCGTCCGCCGCTCACAAACGAAATCATTCACGCGGATGGAGAATGGGCTATCTCGTCCGAAAACGTGAAGGGACCCCTAAAGAGCGATATAGACAACGATGGAATTCAGATTATTAATTCGATTCTGTCACAAACGCTCGTCATCGATAGAGAAAAGCGTTATGGGAGCTTATCTGAGCTCCATGCCGACCTCGATGAGCTCGCTAGGCTAACAAATGCAAAAGGCAGGGCACGAACAGAGGGTCAGAGAACCACGTCTCTCCGGTCAGCAACACTCAAAAAAGAGCCATCGATTCTTGGCGAGCAGGAAGAGCGCCGGGGAAACCCGAGGCAGCAAAAAAGCCGCACGAAACCGACGCCCAGCGAACAACCCTTCACCGGAGAACACAAAGAGTCGCGTCATGCAAAAAAGTGGAGCGTCATCGTTGGCGCACTCCTTGGCGCCCTATGCATAATCGCATTAATCGTGGCTCTTTTCGTACTTTCGAAAAAGACGCGGTCGTTGGTCGATGGGGCCTTCTCTACTATGTTCACGAAGGCGAAGTGCTGCCCGTCGACGACATAACCGGTGAATCCTGTTACCTTACGTTCTCCGACAACCAAACGGCCACACTGGTAGTCAACCAAGAGCAGTTGGCAAGCTATAGCTGGAAGCATTTAAACGATGAGCTCGTTCCCGCAAACGAGGAAGCTAAGGCGGCATACCTGCTTACCGATGACCAGAAGAACATCCCCTACTATTTTGTTGTCTGGAAAAACACCGACAGCGGATACGAATCCGCCGTCTTCCTTGACACAAATTCATTTTTTGGTCATGAGACCAGCACTCCTCTAGACTGGGGATTCAGAAAAGTCCCCTAAGAGCGGCCCTTTCGCAACCACCTCGACAACACGAAACAAAACGCGGATAGCTCCAGAAAGCGATGCTTCCAGTTTTTCAAAGATACTTGCGCTTCAATCTTCAAAAAAGCAGTTCGGAAGAAGAAATAGAGCGGAAGAGAAAAGCGGGAGTTCTTGAAGGATAAGCGCAACACAATCGCGAGTATTGGGCCAAAGCATGTTTATGCTATGGCCGCAATCGTCCTCTTTCTCGCCCTTGCACTTGCGGCCATGCTTTTCGTTCCTGAATCTACAAGGCCTCGCCGGCTTGACATTGCGCATGCCGCCTATACGGAAACATCTTTCACCCTCGAGGAACGTGCAAGCGATATAAACCCCGGCCGCGATTACGTTCTTTACACAAATTACGCATGCCCCTACTGCGCTGCATTCCATAAGGCAAACGTTAGTTGCGAATACACCACACGAATCCTGCTTCGCGACAACGACAGCGAGCGCTTCAACACGCAGGCAACGGTGTGCTCCTATATGCTTTTTCTCTATCGCACCAATGCTCAGACGTTTCGGGAAGTGGAAGACTGGCTGTTTGACAACCAGCCGACGTGGACCACGTACGGCAATAAGGAAATCTTGGCCGTTCTGAATGAAAAGAGCGGCATGAATTGGGACGATGCCGATTTGGCCCCCACCCTGGTTGAGCTTGAAGCAGACAAGGAAGATATCCCAGAAGACCTTGAATTTGTCCCCGCCTTTTTCGCGACGGGACGATGCTACAACAGTTACCTACTCGACACGCTTGGCGCATAGGAGGTTTTGTATGCACATATGCATCGAATGTGGAGAAGAAACACCGGACGGAATATTCTGCTCGAGCTGCGGGGCGTCCCTCAGCTCGACGAAAAAACCCGCATCAACGCCTGAAAGCAAAATGACGCCTGAACAAAAGGAGCCGCAAAGGTCAGCGGCGGCGTATGGAGCCCCGCTCAATGTGGGAACAAATTCTGACCTAACGACACCTTTCGATGAAACTGACTTTGAGTCTTCGTCTCACCTCGAAATCGCCCCCGTTGTGAATGAGGCTCCCATTTATGCGGCCATCATAGAGGATGCCCCGCAGAAAAACGGCTTTAAAGCCGCCTTCTTCACGCTTTCGATTATTGCCTTATGCCTTGTTCTGAGCATTTTCTTCGCGTTTGAGACCGCAGAAACAAAAACCTACCGCGGCGCACGCGAGGGGGCTGAGCCTACAGGTGTTTTTCACGTAACTGATGACCATGAGCCTCCCTGCTACCTCAACCAAAATTGGTATGCCTGCATCGAGGAACATGTCGATGAGTACAACGCCGCCTGCGTGAATCGAAACCTCGACAGCAGCTCCAAAGTCCTTTGCGAAAACTACCGAAGATCAATCGAGAATATGAAATCAGATGGCGCTGCTAACGAGTGGTCATAGGTGCGACAATCGGCGGATGCGCCGTCTATTTTATCCTCTATCTCCTTTTGGAAG
>CAYFWL010000137.1:0-2408 GCA_964346845.1 uncultured Eggerthellaceae bacterium
GTCCATCCCCAATCCCTGCCCTTCGTCTTTTTCAGCAGGTACACGAAAAACGGGGCTCCCACCAGTGCTGTCAGTACACCCAGGGGGATTTCTGCCACCGTGAGGGTGCGTGCGATAAGGTCGATAATCACGAGAAACGATGCTCCTATCGCCATAGAAAGGGGAATGAGGCGTCGATTATCGCTCCCTGCCAGCATGCGTCCGATATGGGGGATGATGAGACCCACCCAGCCCACGACACCTGCGATACATACGGCTCCCCCCGTTGCCAGCGTTGCTCCACCGATGACCAGCAGCTTATCGCGCACCGTGTCAACACCCATGGCACGCGCCTCTTTATCGCCCATGGAAAGCACGTTGACGCGCCAGGACATCACGCAGAGAACAACCAGTCCGAGTGCAAGGGGAACCACCGCGACCAACTGTTCCCAACCAACAGAAGACAAGCTTCCCATCAGCCAGTACACAAGATTCGGTAACTGCGTTTCAGGATCGGCGATGAATTTCATGAGCGAGATAAGGGCCGAAAACACCGATGATACGATGGTGCCGCCCAAAATGAGCATGATAGTGGGCGTGCTGCGATAAACCCGTGCTATCAGATAGCTGGCAAGCACGGCCAACACACCGAACACGAAAGCGAACGGATAGATTGCAACCGTCGTGGCTGCGAAAAAAACGATGGCGAGCGCTGCGCCGAAACCTGCACCTGAAGAAACGCCCAAAATGCCCGGGCTCACCAGCGGATTGCGAAAGACCCCCTGAAACGCTGCACCGGAAGCCGCCAGCGCCGCACCCACTAACGCCGCCGCGAGCGCACGAGGCAGACGCACGTTTACAACCAGGGTAAACGCCGCATACTCATCACCCGCCCCTGCCGTCACCCCTCCCGAGAACATGCTCGCAAGAGCACCGATAACGTCGGAAAAAGACAAGGGGTAGCGACCCACGAACAAGGAGGCAAACATCAGCGCAAACGGCAAGACACACGCAGCTCCAACAAGCATGCGCTGAGCATTCCGCGTTTCAGGCGCAGGAGACACCGATGCTTTTTGTTTGTCGGTCGTTTTCGCCATCACCCTTCACGCGCATCGAGCATACAGGAAAAGCCCTCGCTCTCCCAGCGCCTATGCAGGCAGTTGCGGCAAGATTTTGTCCAGCCGTGGCACTCTTCTGCATCGTTATCCCATTCAAAGCCACCGCACACGCGAGAAAACGCCTCGTCATCACCGGCTTTTTCCATATCCCCTTTCGTGAGGGGAACGATAACGTCTCTTTCCCTTCGGCATACGATGGAAAGCGACCCGCCTAAATAGATCGGCTTAGCATCGGAAATCAGGCGCACCAGGGCATCGTCAGGAAACGCCGCACCTGCGGCATCGATGACACGCACTGGGCCATGTTTTCGGCGTGAAAGCACCGCAGCAACGTCGGCAACCGAAGCAGTGACGTCCACATCAGCATCGGCATCAGCGTCGATACCCAACTGTTTAAACAAGTCACATCGCCCCCGAAAACGACCGTCAGAACCCGAGAGACGCAAGCCAACGCCTGCCAGCGCACCCACGACACCCTGCCCATCTCCACCATGCTCGCTCAGCGAGAGCCAGGGAATGCGCGCTGCTAACTCATAGGCGCTTTCCTTCGAGCAATACTCAAGCTTCGCCCGCTTGCCAAACGCCACCACCTCGTCCAGAAGGGAAACTTTGGCGCCACCGCGCGCTTCACCCGCAGGAGGAAGTGCGAGGGCAAGCCCCGGGTCAGCCGTAGAAACACATTCGGCCGCCAGTACCTCAAGCGACCGTTTCCGCAGCTCATCAATGCGATTGGCGGGTAGACAAGCCTCAAACGCCATGGAGGAGTTATGCGAAGTGTAGGGGACGTCTTCACGTAAAAGCAGTTGATGGCGCGTCGTTCCTAAGCGAACAACGCCACCCAAATCCTTCACCACCGCCGCAATGCAGCCAGCAACTTTCCCCGTTGAGGTGCTCTTTGTTTCATCATCGGTGTCGTCCACACACAGGACAAGGGAAACAAGATCTTCGCTCGAAGCGTCATATACCAGATAGTCAGGCCTGTTCGTACCTACACAATCCATCGAATGATTCTCTCCCCTCAGCCTTCAGGCTAGCTCAAAGCTGAGCCAGCGCCCCCTTTTGCGACACAGGCGATTATTCGTCAGAGGCATCTTCCCCGTGGGTGTTTTCAACCTGTCCTTCCACGGCCTTTTTGCGGCTCATCCCCACGCCCGCAGTAACGGCAACAACGATCACGAAGAGAACTGCGACGATCGCACCAATATTCGGGCCGGATGATTCTTGAGCAGCGCCACTTGCAGAAGACGATGCCGCCGATGATGACTCGGGGGAAACAGACGACGCACCGCCTGCCGCCTGCGCCGGAACCTG
>CAYFWL010000137.1:2418-4904 GCA_964346845.1 uncultured Eggerthellaceae bacterium
CATCAGCAATCTTGAATGTCACCCTGAATTCGCTCTCGGAAGAAATGCCATTTTTCGCCGTAATGCCCGTATCGGCAACGATCACGTAGGATGCGGAAGGCTCCAACGGCTGCGCGGGTGTGAGGTAGATAAAATTACGATGTTCGGGGTCAACCTGCGTATCAACCACGTGAACGTCAGCCTCAACAGGTGAACCGTCAGCCTTCTGCAGGTAGACTTTCCCCAGATTATCAGCAGACACACTTGCATCTGCCACGTTGTTGGAAAACTCGAGCCACATCTCTTCCGCGAAGTCCAACGCAAGCGTTGCGCCCTCCTCGGGATTTGATGCTACCAGCGTGGGAACCGCCTTGCCCCCACCACCACCTGAGCCGTCGCTCTTGCCCAGAGAGCTCCCTTCGCCCTTTCCGCCCTCGGCAAACGCAAGGACCGGAAGCGCGCACAGCGCCAACGTAAGCGCAAGCGCCAGGGCAATCGTCATTTTCTTGACCACCGCAAACCGTTGAAAAACCATGGTATCTCCTTTTGGCAGAGGGCCACATAGAACGATATTAACCTCTAGCAAGCACAATAGCACATTTGCTCGCTGCAACCTATCTAGTCCACTGCTATCTACTTGATGAGCCGACAGCGCCGTCCGACTGAACCACGCCAGCTTACGCCGAAAGGCGCGCTGCGGCCAATCGCACCGACGACTCCGCTGCGTTTGCTCGTTTGCCTGCTAGATTCGTTCGAGAAAGCCCATCAAAACGAAGAGAACAAGGATGCCTGCAAGGGCGGCAAGCAGCGTGGTAAGAAGGCGCACAACTGGTTTGATTTTTTTAGGCAGCCCCAAATCTTTTACGATCGACTTGGCTCCTACCCACATATGCCAGGCGAGCACTGTGGCGACCAACACCATCATAAGCAGGCTCACGCGTGAGTCGAGAACATATCCCGCAAGCTGCACCGCCACATGGATTGTTGCTGCAACGACCACTGCGGCTCCCGATGCCCACTTCAACACGAAGTGTCGCTTTTTGCGATCGCTGGGCGGATTTTCCGCATCCGTAAGCTTTACTGCAGTAGTAGCACCCGAAAGACCAATGTGCGCAGCTATCAGCATGACGCCAAGCCAGATAAGAAACTCAAAATTGCGCGACACCTCTCTTATCAGCGAAAACGCACCCAAGAGCACATGGGCCAGTATCAGCACCAAAAGAATTGCGGCAACAACCCCGCACACCCTTCTGAGTTTATCCTGCATGAACGGTTTCCCCCTTGCAATAATGCCTCACTTGCCAGAATAAAATCCCCGCCCTTTTTCTGAAGACAGGGATTTCCAACAAAAACCAACCTCGGCTGTTGACATAAGCCGCTGACTCAAGCCGCCAGCCTAAGCTGTTGGCTTCAGCCGCTGACCTCGGCGTTGACTCAAAACCACCGACCTACTTCTGCGCATAGACGCTTCTGCCCTCTGAGAGTTCCAACCTTACCATCCGTGATGAAAAGCAGCTGGGAAGGAGACGCGCTGTCGGGGTATTTCATATCGACAACGTTGGGAGCCACTCTTTTCCACGTGCCTTCGAACTCGCGGTCTTCTGCATGTTTTGCACCTGTTCCGTCAGCTGCAAACCCATAAAACCAGGCGTCATCTTCGGTGTCGACAAAAAGTCTTGCCCGCAAACAGCTCTTTGTATTGCTCGGCCGTGCGGTCGCCGCAGATGTACCACACCTTGTCCACATTGTCGTAGTAGCTTATCTCGTCCTAGCACATGAAGTCGCGCGAACGACTTTTGCCGCTGTCGTCCGATTTCAAATGAACGCCCGAGGTCACTTCAAGAAACCAACCGTTATCAAGAAGCGCATCACCTTTCTCGTCAACCTAGGTTACTGTCTTTCCCGCTTCGTTTCCCGCATTGGCAAAGAGAACACCGCCCGTGGATTAGTTGCCATCAACACACCGCACATCAGAAGTACGCTCAGCATCACGAAGCGCGCCTGCGTTAATCACGCGGGAGAGATGTTCGCTGCGGGGTCCTTCGCTGATGCCGCAGGCTTTTCGGATATGCACGCAGCCACGAAGAGGGTAAGCATCATACACGCAGCAGCAAGCACCACGCCTTTCCCCCGTTTTGCCAACATCCTGCGCTCAGCAGTCTCCTTCTTCGTGGTGTTACCTCTTTCTTTAGGGGCTCCAAGCATCCTCATTGTATCAAAAATCGTCATCCCCGCACCGTCCGTATTGCCTCTAAGCGTGCTCAGTTCAAACAGGAAGAAACGAGCCGATTCCTTAAGCTCCCCAGCTTGGCGGCTGCCCCGCAATCGCCTTAGATAGGGGCCTGCCAGCGCAAATCCGATAGATACGCTTGAAGCTGCGGAAAGTTAGCCTTCCTCCGGGCAAAAGCTTACCTATGTCCCAAGACCGTTCAAAGCCGGCCCTCCTCCGGGCGAAGGCTTGCCGGATCCCAAGACCGCTCAAAGCCGGCCTTCCTCCGGGCGAAGGC
>CAYFWL010000138.1:0-1197 GCA_964346845.1 uncultured Eggerthellaceae bacterium
GAGCTCTATTGCCACGAGATCCTGCTGCTTGCCTATTACATTGCCACCATCAACATCGAGCATGCATATCATTCTCGCATACCGCAGGAATACGTACCCTTCGAGGGAGGAGTGCTCACCGATACGTTCCAGATGCACGAGGATGGCGACACCATAGACGCCAAGGTGTTCTCGGAGAACACCGAGCGAATATTGCGCCAGATGGAGACGCCCATCGACGTCATCGTGGGCAATCCCCCATATTCGGCTGGCCAGAAGAACGCAAACGACAATAATCAGAACATGAGCTACCCCACGCTTGATGCGAAAATCGCGGGTACCTATGCGGCACGCGGCAGCGCCACCAATAAAAACTCCCTGTACGACCAGTACATCCGTGCGTTCCGTTGGGCATCCGATCGCATCGAGGACAAGGGCATCGTGTCGTTCGTCACGAACGGCGGATGGCTCGACGGCCAGGCTATGGACGGTTTCCGCAAGACTCTTGTAGACGAGTTCAATTCTATCTATGTTTTCAATTTGAGGGGAAACGCTCGTACCTCGGGCGAACAGCGCCGTAAAGAAAAAGATAATGTTTTTGGTCAGGGCACACGCACCCCTATCGTCATCACCATTCTGGTGAAGAACCCGGATTCGAAAGAACATGGCGTCATCCGCTACCACGACATCGGTGATTATCTCACGCGAGAAGAAAAGCTTTCCATTGTGGCGAGTTCAATTCATGATGAGCCGTTTGAATGGGATATCGTTGAGCCCGACCGCCACGGCGATTGGCTCAATCAACGTGATGATTCCTGGTATGACTTTGCACCTTTAGGAATGGATGGCAAACCGAATAAGAAACCAGATGGTATATTCAGGCTTTTCTCACTTGGTGTTTCGACCAATCGAGATGCTTGGGTCTATGGTTTTAGCAGATGCAAGGTATTGAACCAGATCTCTAAGACAACTGAGATGTATTTGTCGGAAAGTAAACGCTATCGATCTAGTGCCGATGCCTCAAAACCTTCAGAGTTCATGAGGTTCGAAAAGGATAGAATTGCTTGGAGTGACACTCTTCTTCGTCATGCCGCCAATGGTGATGATCTTGTATTTACTCCTGAGGCCATTACCACGTCCATGTATAGGCCGGTTTGCAAACAGTTCCTATATTTCGATACTACGCTAATCGATGGGCAGGGGCAGATTCCATCGATT
>CAYFWL010000138.1:1207-4806 GCA_964346845.1 uncultured Eggerthellaceae bacterium
TATGAAAATGTTGTTATTATGGTTAGTGCTGGTACAAATCCCATGCCACTAATTACTGATGCTGTTCCAAATCTGCATACAAATGGAGATAGTCGCTGCTTTCCTCTGTACTGGTACGAACGAAAAGACGGTTCAATTGGTTGTTTGTTCGAAGAGGCCGATGTGCAGCAGGTCGAATATACACGCCATGACGCCATCACCGACGAGGCCCTCGAAGTGTTCTGTGCTGCCTATCCAAACGTATTCGGAGGCGGTAAGGGGCGCACTATCGAGCAAGCTAAAGCCGACGGCCTGCCCCCAAAGATTGCCAAGAGCAACGAACGCTTCGATGTGAATAAGGTCGACATCTTCTACTACGTGTATGGCATTCTTCATTCGCCTGAATACCGCAGCCGTTTCGAGGCCAATCTCCAAAAAGAGCTGCCGCGCATCCCCCTGTCGCGCAATTTCCGTGAGTTTTGCGCTGCAGGTCGGGCCCTTGCCAAGCTCCACCTGGGCTACGAAGCGATTGAACCCTGGCCGGTGAAGGAAGTGGGCTCATCGCTTTTGCCGGGGCTGGTTCAGAAGATTAAATGGGGCAAGCGCAAGGATCCCGAAACAGGCAAGAAGGTAGATGACTATACCGTTCTCATCTACAACGAGAACCTCGTGATTAAGGACATCCCAGAGGCGGCTCAGCGCTACATCGTCAACGGCCGAAGCCCATTGGAATGGGTGATCGACCGTTACCAAGTGAAGACCGACAAGGCGTCCGGCATCGTCAACGACCCCAACGAGTACAGCGACGATCCGCGCTATATAGTCGACCTCATTGAGAAGCTCATTCGCGTCTCAATGGAAACCATGGAGGTAGTCGATCAACTGCCGCCCGTATCCGAGCTTTCGCAGCCTACCAACTGGCCTTTTGCTTGGAAAGCTGGTGAGTAGTGAAAAATAAGAAGGCGTTTGACGAACATCAACTCTGGGGTCTGGTTGAGGAGCTGAAAAGCGATGATAGAATCACCAGCCTTCCCATTGATTCGCGTCAGTACGTAAGATACTTGCTTGAGCAACTCGACAAACGAGGAAGGACTACTAATGCCTATTACGTGCGGGCTTCTTCGCTTGATGAGTTGCACAGACAGCTGTGCAACATTCGCGACTGGCTTCCTGATTACACGAGTTATATCGATAGCGCAGTTGACGAATGCATGCGTATCCTCGCTTCCGAGTGGCCTGCAAACAATGGGCGTCAAATCGTTGATATCGATGAAGCGGTTCGCGATGCCTTTTTCGCCGATTCGGAGGAGAGGATAGAGCGAGCGCGAGATGCTGCCGACAAGGTTGAGGATCTGTCCCGGCAGTTCCAAGAGAAGAAGGATGAATACGAAGCTGGGCTCGTTGAGTTAAAGTCGTCGTATGCCGAATCGATAGCTGCGTCCAAGACGCAGCTCGAAAAGCGGCGCGATGAGTTGGGCAACGAGTTCGAATTGGAGGTTAAAGAGCGCGCCGATAAGGCCACCTCGAGCTTAGCCGCCGTTGAAAACGAGTACAAAAAAAGCCTCGATTCGACTAAGTCCGAAGTTGAACAAATTCTCGATGAGGTTAAAAATACGGCTAACTCCATCAGTGGCATTGCTATGACGACGGACTATGCCAAGTATGCGACGGACAAGGAGAAAGCTGTTCGAATATACGATGGCCTGGCTATTCTCTTCGCCATTGCTGGTATTGCGTTGGTGGCTTTTGCTCTTACCAGTCTTCATGCGGATGCGACGTCCGCTTCGGTTTTCAAACTTGCCGTTTCCGTTGCGTCCTTTACCGTTTCGGGCTTCCTCTTCAAGCGCGGTACTTACAACCAGCGCGAGGCCAAAGCGGCAAGACGCACCGAGCTGACGCTTAGGGAATACAAGCCTTTCATTGCGAATCTTAGCGAAGAGGATAAGAGGGAAATCACCAACAAGATAGCCGACCGAATTTTCATCAAGGGGGAAATCGGCGACAAGGAAGAGAAGACAATCTCGAACGCGCTTTTTGACAGAGGGTTAAATGAAAAACAGCTCGCTTCGTTCGCCGCGATAGTGAAAGCCCTGTCGAAAGATTCGCCGAACTAACTCATGAATAGGCTATCCGCTGGTGCCGAAAGAAAGGCTGAAACAAATGGCAAAGAATGCGCCAACATCTCATGACGACGACATCAGCGAGCTGATTCGCGATGTCTCAAAGGGGCGTTACCAGCTCCCTGATTTTCAGCGCGATTGGACTTGGGACGACGACCGCATAAAAGGAATCATCGCGAGCCTAACTATGGCGTACCCCATGGGCGCGGTGATGTGCTTGGAAAATGGCGGAGACTTCAAGCTCAAGCGGCGCTGCTTTGCCGGGGTCGAAATCGATGCCGAAACGGTCGAGCCAGATAAACTCGTGCTCGATGGGCAGCAGCGTCTAACCTCCCTGTATCTTTCTCTATGCTGCAAGAAACCCGTTCATACCAAGAACGTCAGAGGTGACGAGCGTCGCCTGTTCTACTATGCAGACATTAGGGCGTGCCTCGACGACGGCGTCGATCGTGTCGATGCGATCGTCTCGGTGCCCGCGAACCGAATTGTTACGCAGAATATCGGCAGAGACATCCTGCTTGACATCTCCACCCGGGAGAAAGAGATCGAGCAAATGATGTTTCCGCTGAACATCGCCTTCGATGCCAGCGAAAGGCAGTCTTGGTACAAAGGGATAGTGCGGACGTACGGCTTCGACAGTCCCGAGGAGTCGTTGTTCAACGAGTTCCAGCACGAGGTGCTGGATACCATCGAATCCTACCGACTTCCCGTTATAACGTTGAGCAAAGCGACGCCAAGGGAAGCCGAGTGCAGGGTTTTCGAGAACGTCAACACCGGCGGGGTGCCGCTCACCGTATTCGAGCTAGTAACAGCCTCCTTCGCGATGGATGGTTTCCGCTTGCGCGATGACTGGGAAAAGAGGTTCCGGCGCATAAAGGAAGACCAGAGGGTCGTTACCGACATTCTTGACAAGCTCGACGCGACCACTTTTCTCACCGCTGTGACGCTGTATGCGAGCTTCATGGCAAAGCAGGATGGAAAAGGCTTCGTCAGCTGCAAGAAGAAGGACGTGCTCGCTCTTGATCTCGATAGCTATAAGCAATATGCCGACACAGTCCAAGAGGGATTCGTTCTAGCCGCCGAATTTCTTATAGTAAATGAGCACATCTTCCGAGCTCGCGATCTGCCATATTCCACGCAGCTCATACCACTTGCATGTGCGTTTGCGCATGCGAAGAATTCTGGTCTTGCGAATAAGCAGACAACCAAAGACGTTCTCCATCGCTGGCTATGGTGCGGCATCCTGGGCGAGATGTATGGCGGAGCAAATGAGACTCGCTACGCGAATGATATGGAAGACCTTGCTGCGGCGATTGACGGAAGCGGCTCTCAGATGCGCACCGTCAACGCTGCTTACTTCCAAACGCCGCGTTTGCTCGGGCTGCAGACAAGGAACAGCGCTGCCTATAAAGGAATCATGGCGCTTATCTACCGGAAGAATTGCAGGGATTTTATTTCTGGCCAACCGACCAATGCCTTTGAGGTCATGGCGAAACGACC
>CAYFWL010000139.1:0-4775 GCA_964346845.1 uncultured Eggerthellaceae bacterium
GGTGGGCTCACCTCCCGTGATCTGCACGGCGCCATCGGTGCCCACCGCATCTGCGATCACCTGATACATGGCACGAACCTCTTCGAAGCTTGGATCGTGCTTGTTGGTATCAGCGCTCATGAAGCACACGGGGCACTTCAGGTTGCAGCTGGTAGTAACCTCAATTTCAATCAGCGTGCCACGCCGCTCGTGTCGGGCGCAGATCCCACACCCATGAGGACACGGTGCCGAAACCGGCAGGGTATTGCGGGGAGCCACCTTGGGCATAGCTCCCGAAGTGATGAACTGAAAATGCTCCTTTTCGGGCCACACGCGCGTCGTGATGGAGCCGTGCTCGGGGCAGGTGCGCGCCATGCGCACCACGCCTTCATCATCAGCGTAAACATCGGCCTTAAGCTCTTTTAGACACTGGGGGCACAACGCCAAGGTATGGTAGAGATGTTCCATGGAAACAGGCTTCCTGTCGAGGCTATTGGAGAGGCTATCGGGAAAACTACTTTTCTTCCTCGGGATAATAATGCGTCCCATCAGGGTTGTCCAAGTACTGGCGCGGATCGTGCTCCTCATTGGGAGGAGTGGAGATAGTGATGCCCATAAACTCAACCCAGTCCAGAACACGCTGAGCAACGCGAATGCTCGGCTGATATGCGGCCGCACGCTTCATAGCCTTGAGGCAGGAAATGGCGTGCGCCAGATCGGTGACTTCATCAATATCAGCAATGGGGGCAAAGTAGGCGCAGGGCAGCTGATGCTCATCGATCTTCTCGATGTAGGCATCCAACGCAGGTTTTCCGTCCATATTGTAGTAAACGCCCTGATGGTTGATGGGCGTATCACAATGAAAGCCCACCAGCGACGTGCCGCATTCTTGGCAGGGAGCCAACACAACACCCGGTGTACCCTGGGCACGGAAGTACTCCAGCCATTGGAAGCTCTGGGAAAGGTGGTCCTTGGGCAAGGTGGGAATATCGCCTCCTACAGAGACGATGCAATCGTAGCCCTTCTCGAAAATCTGCTTGAAGGCATCATCAAAATGATCGTCGAAGGTCTTACCGTGATCGGCAACGTAGTGAATCTCCATGGGCCAAGGACCAATTTCATCGAAGGTATCGATCATCAGCTGCACATGGTCCTCGGGACAACCAATGAAGAAGTCGTACTGGATCCTGGTAGCCTCAGAATCGGCCTCCACGAGCGCATCGTTGGCATACTGCAGCTCGATAAGGGCATGCATGCACGTTTCAGCCACATCATACAGGCAGCGTTTAAAGAATTCAGCCGCTTGCTTCTCGTTGAGAAAGCCACCAAACTCCCTGGTCAAACGCGTCTTTACCTTACCGGGAATAGGCGGCTTGCTGAACAGCATCAAGGCTTCTTTTCGTACAGTCATGAAACGTCCTTTCTCAAGGGGACTTCACCCCAGGGAGCACCCGTATAGGATTGCTCCGCATCGTAAGAAAAGCCCAAAGGCTCCTCTGATTTCCAAATAACGCAGTCGATATTATTGTACGACCACGTCCCGATCATCTCTTCGCCATCCGCACGGCTGCAGGAAGTCAGGCAGTTGATGTTCGACTCCTCCATACCGCCGAAATCCGGCGCACCGGGAGTCCATTCTGGGTGCCACCAGCCGTAATCGGCGCTCAGCAGATCGTCGCGCATAACAGCGAGCTTCACCTGGAAACGAGCCTGGCCTTTGTCGGTGCCGAGATACACGCAGTCACCCTCCGAAAAGCCCAGCTTCTGGGCAGTAGCGGCGCTCATCTCCACCACAGGGACGCTCACCTGCTTACGGAAAGCTGCATTGTTGAAATACATGGAGGCGTTGTAGGGCTGCTTGCGAGAGCCCGTAATCAACTGCAAATGCGGACCCTTCTTCAGGATATCCCCCGTGCACATCACCGCAGGTGCCCCCTCACGCGGCAGCCGCTGACCACCAAGAGCCGTCAGCGCCTCGCTTGCTAGCTCCACGTAGCCCGTGGAGGTGCCAAAGCCCTGATAGTGGCCGTTCTCGTCGACGCGCAGGTGCTTGCGATAAGCCGGTCTGCGGGAGTATATACCTTCCTCGCAGTATTCCTCGTAGCTCATTCCCGCTGGCGCTAAGGTGGTGCGCAGCGCATCGGCAAAGGTCTCATCAGGCCAAAACTCTTCCTGTCCAAGGCGAAGGCCCAACAAGCGAAAGACATCGTAATCGGTCTTGCGCTCGTAATAGGGCTCCACCGCCGCAGGACCGCCATAAGCGATGTTGGCCACACCGCCGTGAGCCTGGAAGGTTGGGCGCTCCATAGCTTGAGCCACCGGAAGCACATAATCGGCAAGGGAAGCGGTCACCGACAGATAATAATCCAGCACCACAATAAGATCCAAAGACATGAGCGCCTTGAATACGCGATGGGAATCTCCGTAGGTCAGAAGCGGATTGGTGGCCTCAACAATCAGCGCCCGAACCGGATAAGGCTCCCCCGTCTCCATAGCGTGGAGCACAAAATCGGGGTGGGCCGCTGTCAGGTAACGCTGCGGCAAAACCTTGCCATCAATGCGCTCGGTGAACTGGCGAATATAGTCAAAACCGGGATAGCTCTGAAGCGGCGTGCCATCGGTGCGCAGGGTGTTCAAGCTGCGAGCACGATGCTCAGGCGCCAGATGGTCGGTCATCTCCAAATCGACCTCAGGCACGAAATCGCTCTTATCCATAATGACGCACGACCCCGGCGCATCGAGGTTGCCCGTAATGGCGCGCAGACAGCAAATGGCGCGATGGCACGGGGAAACATTGCGACCCACCTGGTCAATACCCCGCCCCGAAACCAAAGCTGAAGCACGTGCCTGGGCAAAAGCACGCGCGGCAAAGTAAATATCTTCCTCGGAAACGCCGCAGGTCTTCGCCGTCAAGGAAGGCGGATATGCCTTGACGTGTTCAGCCAGTTCATCGAAGCCATGCGTCCATGCCTCAACAAATTCGTGGTCGTAGAGATCTTCCGCGATAATCACGTTCAGCAGGCTCAGGGCAAAAACCACATCGGTGCCAGGACGCACGGGAATCCAGCGATGCGCAACGGACGCGGTACGCGTGTAGCGGGGATCGATGACAACCAGCGTATTGCCCTGCCCCTGGGAATAATCCCGCACCGCCCGCCAGAAGGAAGAATTGTCCGATGCGGCCGGGTTGGTGCCCCAGATGAAAAAGCACTCGGTAAGGCCCGGAATGATATCGGCCTCAACGGTCCAGCCAAAGGTGATAACATCCATCCAGATGCGCGGGTTCCAGCAAATCTGCCCAATACCCATATTGTTGGGAGTTCCAAACAGATTCAAGAAGCGGTGCAGGGGCCAAAAGGAAGTATGAGGACCTCCAATCATAGAGGCCAAGGTCTCAGGCCCGTGCTGGTCAGCCAACGCTTTCAAACGGCAAACGATATCATCGAGGGCCTCATCCCAGCTCACGCGCTGCCACTGATCACCTCCCCGCTCCCCCACGCGCTTCAAAGGATAGTTCACGCGGTCGGGAGCATCGAGCGTTTGCAAGTTCATGCGCCAACGACGACAACCCGCCAGCGTCTTCTCGCTGTACGGATACCGGGTGGGATCCACCTGCAAGTCCACCACGCGACCGTCTTCCACGGTGGCCAAAAAGCCACAGAGGTAGCCGCAAAAATGGCAGTTGGTACGCTTGATTTCAGCCGCGCTCATAGTTTCGGCTTCCCTCTTCTTCCCCTTGGTTTTCTTCCGCCTTGGCTCATAAGCTCGATTTCCCTCTTATTCTTCCTTCGTCTGGCCCAAAGGCACGAAGGCACGATTACTCGCCTGCCCGTCTCCCGCCGAAGGAACATCGTCAAAGAGAAAACGCAGCTTCATATACGAATCCGCGTGATTCCAATCAATGCGCCAATTGTAGAGCAGCTCCAGGTAATGATACACCGGCAGCTGACGCTGAGCCATGGTCAGCTGGAACGAGCAGCTCACACAGGGGGTCATGATGACCGTAGCGCCCGCCTCGACGCTTTCCCTTCCCCGCAGCTGGGCGCTTTTGTTGGCAGCATCGATGTTCCCTGCCGCACGGGGCAACGACCCACAGCAGATGGACTTGGCGCGGTTATGGGCGGCCTCCACCAAGGAAAGCTTCTCTGCAAGCACGCGCATGCCCTCCGCAAATTCACCGGTCTTACGATCGGGGCACGAATCATGGGAGCAGAAAACGGCCTGAGCACCAGCGGGAATATCCGGCGCCACCAGGCCTTGCGCCACCTCGGGGTCAATGCGATAACCCAGGCGCACCAGCTCCTGGGGAAGCGCCACGATTTCAATCTCAGCCGTGGCGGGATTTGCTGCGGTGGCCTTGCGTAGGGCGGCCACGCAGTTCGGGCACGCCACTACCAGGCGCTTCACGCCCGATGCCAGCAAGCTCTCGCACAAGCGCTGCTCGTGGCGAGGACGCAAAACATCACCCTGAGGCTCATAGGAGAGAATCTTCCCACAGCACAGCAACGAGATCCCCTGCACGCTGCCCGCTTGCACGAGCGTGTCATACACGGCCTGCACCAGGGGCAATCCGTAATTGATAAAGCTACACCCGGGGAAAAAGACCGACTCGCACGGCAAAGCAGCTGAAGATTTTCCCACAGAGCGGCTCTGCAGATAGGGGTAGCCGCAAGCAAGCGAAGCGCCTGTCAGCACATCTTCGAAGGTATACGTCGTTTCCATGCAAACTCCTATCTTTTAGTTGTTGCATTTGGGAGCCGAATATCGAATGCTTTCAAGTGCAATGCAGACTCTGG
>CAYFWL010000140.1:0-4765 GCA_964346845.1 uncultured Eggerthellaceae bacterium
TACAGAGGGTGAAAACGACTGGTTTTTAGGGGCTTTCGGGACCTAGAGCGGGAAAAACCGTGTTTCGATTACCCAAAACTCGACTTTTTGCGACCGTTTTGCGCTTTTCGCAAGCAATCGGCGTGGCAGTGCGCCGGTATCGATCAGCGCACCGAAGAGTGCATCGCCTGTCGGCGATGTTGTGCAGCATATGCCCCAGCGAAGCAGAGATTTCCGATGGCTGGATTTCCGCCAAGGAGGGAAAGCGGGCTCGCCGAAGCGCAGGGCTTCATGCAAAAAGGACTCGCGGGCATTGAGCGGAAGCCTCGTTTTTCGGGCCACCACGAATACAGAAAAGCATCTCAGGCGAACAGACCTCGACGCGATCGATTAGGTCCTGGCTGGACGGGCTGTCCAGATTGCCCGACCAGCTCGAACAGGCCTCGGCGCAATCGAATAGGCCCTGGCGTGAACTGTTGCTTGAGGCTTGCCCCCAGGCGGCTCGGTGTATGAACCGACCGCCTTTTTGCTTCCGTGCTCCGTATCGGCCTACAGTTCAGGGGCAAAGAGCGCTATCATGAAACCACCTCTGTTCACCGTATTTTTCAAGGAGTGGCTTCATGGTTCAGCGCGTTTACGTTGGAAAGAAACCGGGTTTTGATGTTGAGTCGCAGCATCTGACAAGCGAGCTTCGCGACATTTTGGGTATAGCTGGTTTGGAACAGCTTCGCATCATCAACCGCTATGATGCGGAAGGTATGAGCGATGAGCTCTTCACGCGCTGCGTGCCTACGGTGTTCAGCGAACCTCAGTCCGATGACGTGGCGTATGTGCTTCCTCAGACCAAAGGGGCCTTGTTTGCGGTCGAGGCGTTGCCCGGGCAATTCGATCAACGTGCTGAAAGTGCGAGTGAGTGCATTCAGCTTATCAGCCAAGGTGAGCGCCCATTGATCCGTGCCGCAAAGGTGTATGTGCTGGAAGGAAAGCTTTCCACCAAGGAAGTAGAGCGTGTGAAACGCTACGTCATAAACCCCGTGGAAAGTCGTGAAGCATCCCTAGAACTACCCGATACCTTGACCATGACCTTCGCCGAACCCCAACCGGTTGATGTGGTGGAAGGTTTCACCGAGCTCGATGAAGCGGGCTTGGCTGCCTTTATCAAAGAGCGTGGTCTTGCCATGGATCTGGCTGATATCATGTTCTTCCAGAAGCATTTCCAGGAAGAGGAAAAGCGCAATCCCACGATCACCGAAATCAAAGTGGTCGACACATACTGGTCCGATCATTGCCGTCACACCACCTTTGGTACCGAGCTCACAAACCCCGTTATCGATGATGCTGCGGTGGCTCGTGCCTTCGAGAAATACCTGGCCATGCGTCACGAGTTGGGCCGCGACGACAAGCCGATATGCCTCATGGATATGGGGACCATCGGTGCGAAGTATTTGAAAGCTCAGGGCATCTTGAAGAATCTTGACGAGTCCGAAGAGATCAACGCCTGCACGGTGAAGATAAAGTGCGACGTTGACGGCGAAGAGCAGGACTGGCTTTATCTGTTCAAGAACGAAACGCATAACCATCCAACCGAAATCGAACCCTTTGGTGGTGCTGCAACTTGTGTGGGCGGCGCCATTCGTGATCCGCTTTCGGGCCGCAGCTATGTGTATCAGGCCATGCGTCTTTCCGGCTGCGCCGATCCCTTGGCTCCGGTGTCCGAGACCATTCCCGGCAAGCTGCCTCAGCGCAAGTTGGCCACCACCGCTGCAGCGGGTTATTCTTCGTACGGCAACCAGATCGGCCTGGCAACGGGCCAGGTCAGTGAGATCTATCACCCGGGTTACGCCGCGAAGCACATGGAAGTGGGCGCCGTTGTGGGCGCCACGCCTGCCGATCATGTACGCCGCGAAACCCCGGCTCCTACCGACGTTATCGTGCTTTTGGGCGGTCGTACCGGCCGCGATGGTATCGGTGGTGCCACAGGCTCTTCTAAAGCTCACGATATGAGCTCTATCGAGACCTGCGGCGCCGAGGTGCAGAAGGGCAATGCTCCTGTTGAGCGCAAGATCCAGCGCTTGTTCCGCCGCAGGGACGCTTGTCGCATGATCAAGCGTTGCAACGATTTCGGCGCTGGTGGCGTTTCGGTTGCCGTCGGTGAGCTCGCTGATGGCTTGCAGATCGACCTGAACAAGGTTACCAAGAAATATGATGGTCTGGATGGTACCGAACTGGCCATTTCCGAAAGCCAGGAGCGCATGGCGGTGGCGCTGGCGGCCGAAGATGTTGAGGCCTTCATCGCTCTCGCTCACGAGGAAAATCTGGAGGCAACCCCTATCGCCCAGGTCACCGAAGAGCCCCGCGTGCGTATGAGCTGGAATGGGGACACGATTGTCGACCTTTCCCGTGCCTTCCTAAATAGCAATGGTGCTCCCAAGCGGACCGATGTGCATGTGCTCAAAGGCGACAACTTTGCTCCGAACTGGGCGGGCGCTACCCTAGAAGAGCGCATGATGAGCGTGCTGAGCGATATCAACGTGGCTTCCAACAAAGGGCTCTCCGAGCGTTTTGATAGCACCATCGGCGCCGCCACAGTGCTCATGCCCTTTGGCGGTAGGACCCAGCTGACGCCTAATTTGGCCATGGTCGCCAAGCTGCCGGTAGAGGGCGAAACCACGACCTGCTCGGGCATGGCGTGGGGTTATAATCCCTACCTTTCCGAAAAGAACCAGTACGTGGGTGCCTATATGGCGGTCGTGGAGAGTATCTCGAAGCTTGTTGCCTCTGGTTTCGCCCGCGAAGACGCTTACTTTAGCTTCCAGGAATACTTTGGAAGTCTGCGCAACGACCCCGCACGCTGGGGCAAGCCCACAGCAGCGCTTTTGGGTTCACTCATGGCCCAGATTGATTTGGGTGTTGGCTCTATCGGCGGCAAAGACTCCATGTCGGGTAGCTTTGAGGACTTGGATGTTCCACCGACGCTTATCAGCTTCGCCACTGCTTGCGGCAAGCTCAATCGCATCGTCTCTCCTGAATTTAAGGCTGTCGGCAGCCGAGTGGTGCTCTTGGCGCCTATCTACCGTGAGGATGGCGTGATGCCCACCGCTGAGGGGCTGATTGAAGCCCTTGACGCCGTTGAGCTCATGACTGCCGCAGGTGATGCGCTGAGTGTTTCCACGGCGGGCTATGGCTGTTTGGCTGAGGCGCTCTTCAAGATGTGCGTGGGCAACCAGCTGGGCATTGAGCTGGAGGAAGACTTCTCCTCCGACCACCTGTTCACGCCTCTTTACGGTAGCTTCTTGGTGGAAGTTGTCGAAGAGGGAGCCGTTCCCCTTGCTACCGATAATCTGCGCGTTATCGAGCTGGGCACTACGACCGAAGACTATGCGCTCACCGAAGGGAATACGCGGCTGTCCCTAGCGAGCTTGCAGGAGGTATGGGAGGGAAAGTTGGAGCCCGTCTATCCGTATCGTAAGGCGGGAGAGACGGTGGAAACTGTCAACTTCACTTCTGCAACACCGCTCGTCTTTTTCGGGACGATCGGTCAGCCCCGCGTGGTCATCCCCGTGTTTCCTGGGACGAACTGCGAATACGACACGGCGCGTGCCTTCGAGCGCGCGGGTGCAAAGGCGACCACCTTCGTGATCAACAACTTGAGCCCTGCCGCTGTTGCCGAAAGCACGCAGCGTCTGGTGGAGCTCATCCAGGAAAGTCAGATTGTCATGCTGCCGGGCGGTTTTTCGGGGGGCGATGAGCCCGATGGATCCGCTAAGTTCATCACCGCGTTTTTCCGTGCTCCCGAGGTCACGGAGGCAGTGCGTGACCTACTGCAGAACCGCGATGGCCTCATGCTGGGCATCTGCAACGGCTTCCAGGCCTTGGTAAAGCTGGGCCTGGTGCCTTTCGGCGATATTCGTCCCATGGATGATGCCTGTCCCACGCTAACCTTCAATGAGATCGGTCGTCACCAGAGCCGTCTGGTGCGCACGCGGGTCGCATCGAATTTGAGCCCTTGGTTGTCGCGCTGCCAGGTGGGCGATATCCACAATATTGCTATCAGTCATGGTGAGGGTCGTTTTGTGGCAAGCTTGCAAATGCTGGAAAAGCTGAAGCGTGGCGGCCAGATTGCTACCCAGTACGTCGATGAGACGGGCGTGCCCTCCCTGGACTGGAGTGTGAACCCCAACGCCTCGGTGCTGGCAATCGAGGGCATCACGAGTCCCGATGGGCGCGTTCTGGGCAAGATGGGCCATTCCGAGCGTGCGGGCGTGGGTCTCTACAAGAACGTGCCGGGCAATAGCTTCCAGCCTTTGATCGAAGGCGGTGTTTCGTATTTTGCCTGATAGGATTCGCGTGGCGGTGCTGTAGAACGTGCGAGTCAGGTTGTAGGGGGCTTCTTGAAGGAGAAGCCCCCTCTTGTTTTAGCGCCTTCGTCTGCGCCGGGTAAGTGCGTCTGGGTGGTCTGGGTGAGTTCGCTCCCTTGATGCCGTGTTACCTCTCGCCGCTCTACTCATACCGCTTGCGGCACGAGGGCAACCGTACACCTGCGGACCCTTGCACCGAAAAAAGGGGAAATCCATAATCTCCCCTCGTATTGTCAGTTACCTTCCGGTGAAGCGTTTTGAATCCCTGTGGAGACAGGACGTGGAGGAAGCTCTGGAGAACTCTTGAATGAGTGCCGAAGGTGCAAGGCGCAGCCCATGGGCGAAACGTCGAATCTCTCAGGCTAAAGGACAGAGCTGGGGTTAATCAGTAGGCATGTCGTAGGCGTGGCTTCAATCCCTCTTCAGAG
>CAYFWL010000141.1:0-4754 GCA_964346845.1 uncultured Eggerthellaceae bacterium
TTGCCAAAGACCCATTTTTCTCTTTGACCTTCTATTATACGATTTGAAAGCAAATCTCTTGCATACAATTTTTCTCTACCTCATTTACCTGGGAAAATGAAAATATCACACGTTCTATGTGATGCAAAGGGAAGGATGCTTAGCTAGGGTCTTCTTACATGAAAAGGGGTTCGTGCGCCCTCAGGTGCCAAGACCCTTCATCCTGAAAGAGAGAAAAAGAAGGAGGGAACATGGAATCGAACAGGGAACTGAATGTTTCGCGTAGGACGCTCGTCAAGGGCGCTACGGCTGGCGCTGTGGGCGTCGCATTGAGCGGTATGCTGCTCAATGATATGTTCGAGAAAGTCGAGCCGGCGTATGCTGCCGAGGCTAACCAGGAAATCGCAGAGGAAACGGTTGTCCAAAGCCATTGCTCGTGCAACTGCGCAAGCCGTTGTCCGTTGTGGATGCATGTCAAGGACGGCGAACTTCAGTGGATCCAGTCCGAGCAGAAGGCCTGGGACGACGAAGAGACCAGCCGCCAGCGTGCCTGCCTGCGCGGTCGTTCCGTTCGTCGTTGGATCAACAGCCCCGATCGTCTGAACTACCCCATGAAGCGCGTCGGTAAGCGCGGCGAGGGAAAGTTCGAGCGCATTTCTTGGGACGAAGCCATTACGACCATCAATGACAAACTGCAGGAGACCTACAAGAACTACGGTCCCGAAGCGGTGTACTGGACGCTGGGCTCCGGCGTTTACAGTTTGACGGGTCGTCCGATTGGCCGTTGGTTGGCGAGTACCGGGGGCTATTTGGGCTACTACGGCACCTACTCCGCCGCCCAGATCACCTTCATCGCTCCTTTCATGTGGGGCACCAAGGCCGCTTCGACGCCTGCAGCCATCAAAGACTCCGACCTGGTCATCTGCATGGGCTGGTCTCCTTCTGACTCCATGATGGGATCGACCGGCGAGTCTAAGCATGGCTATGAGTATCAGCATCGCATGAACCCCACAGCCAAATACATTCACATCGACCCTCGCTTCAACGATACCCTGTGCAACTCCAATGACGAGTGGCTGCCCATTCGCCCGGGTACCGACGCTGCCCTGGTTGCCGCAATTGCGCATGTGCTCATCAAAGAGGACAAGGTTGACCGTGCTTTCCTGGACAAGTACTGCGTTGGCTTCAGCGAAGACACCATGCCCGAAGCTTATGCGGGCAAGGACATGTCCTACGAGGCATACGTCATGGGTTTGGGCTATGACAAGGTCGAAAAGACGCCCGAGTGGGCTGCGGGCATCACGCTGATTCCCGCCGAGCGCATCGTCAAGCTGGCTCACGAGCTGGCCGCCGCCAAGGCTCCCTTCGTCGCTCAGTACTATGGCATTCAGCGTCGCTCCAACGGTGAGCTTTCCTGTTTGGCTGTTTCGCTGCTCCCGCTGCTGGTGGGCAAGCTGGGCCAGCCCGGCACGTCTTCAGGCTTGGATGTTGGCAGCTACTCCTTTGGTATTCCTTGGATTGGTGGCGACAATCCCTGCAAGTCAAAAATCTCTATCTTCACCTGGGCTGACGCTATCGATCATGGTCACGAGATGACCGCTTTGCACGATGGCGTTCAGGGTACCGATAAGCTCTCGACCGACATTAAATTCCTGGTTGAGTACGGCGGAAACTGCTTCACCAACCAGCACTCCGATGCCAACAAGGCTCACGATATCTTGGTTGACGAAACCAAGTGCGAATTCATCCTGGTGTTCGAGACCCTCATGAACGATGCCGCCAAGTATGCCGACATCCTGCTGCCCGACATCATGCGTGCCGAGCAGAAGGGCATCATCAACGACGGTTGGTCGGGCGACGTGGCTTCGGTCACCTTCGCAAGCCCCCTTGACCCCAAGACCATGGGTCAGAAGTTCGAACGTCGTAGCTCCTTTGATGTGTGCGCCGACCTGTGCGCTGCTGCGGGTGCCGAGGTGAAGGCTGCGTTCCTAGACGGCAAGGACCAGGAAGGCTGGACCAAGGAAATCTACGAGGGCGCACGTGCGAAAGATCCTCGTCTGCCCAGCTATGAGGATGGCTACAAGATGGGCGAGTTCCATTACCGCAACCCCGTTGGCTACACTCCTGCCTACAAGGCGTTCGTGGATGACCCCGAGACCAACAAGCTCACGACTCCCTCCGGAAAGATCGAGATCTTCTCTGAGCGGCTGCAGAAGATGGTTGAGACCTGGCAGCTTGATGATCCTCGTGACGTGATCGCCCCCATTCCGCTGTGGAATCCCGGCGTTGATTCCTACCAGGATTGCACCGAGCAGATGCCCTTTACCCTGACGGGTTTCCACTACAAGTCCCGTACGCACTCCAGCTGGGGCAATATGGATATCATCAAGCAGGCTGCTCCTCAAGAGGTCTGGATCAACACCATGGATGCCGAGAAACTGGGTATCGAAAACGGCGAGATGGTCAGCGTCTTCAACGAGCACGGCGAGGTGCATATCCTTGCCAAGGTGACACCGCGTATCATTCCCGGCACGCTGGCTATTTCACAGGGTGCGTGGCGCGACGCCAACATGGACGGCGACCGCATCGACAAGGGCGGCTGCATCAACACCCTGACCAACATGCATCCTTCGCCCATCTCCAAGGGCAATCCTCAGCACTCCAACATCGCCGGCGTTCGCAAGATCAAGAAATAAGGGGAGGTAGAACATGGCTGAATATGCATTTTATTTCGATGCCTCTCGCTGCACGGGCTGCAAGACCTGCGAGCTGGCATGCAAGGACTATCACGACCTGTCTCCGGAAGTGGCGTTCCGCAAGGTTTACGAGTACTGCGGGGGCAGCTTTGCTGCCAATGCAGACGGCACGTGGACGCAGGATGTATGGGGCTACTACACCTCTCTGAACTGCAATCACTGCGAAAATCCTGCCTGCATGCAGGTATGCCCCACGGGTGCCATGCATCGCGATGAGCGCGGGTTTATCTCCGTCGACCACGACCGTTGCGTTGGCTGCAAGTACTGCGCAATGGCGTGTCCCTACAATGTTCCTTCCTTCGACGCGGCTCTCGGTCAGATGCGCAAGTGCGACGGCTGCTCTTCTCGCGTTGCTAAGGGCGAGATGCCTATCTGCGTGGATGCCTGCCCGCTGTACGCGCTCGATTTCGGCAAGGCCGATGAAATGGCAAAGAAGTACGGCGAAAGCGTCTGGTCTGCACCTATGCCTGATCCGAGCTTCACCAAGCCGACCACCATCATGAAGGGGAGCCCCGTTTCCCGCGCTCTGGGTACGCAGGAGGGCAAACTCATGAACCCGAAGGAGGTCATGTAATGTTGTTCGAAACTGCATCCAGCGAAATTGCGCTGCTTATCTTCTCCGTTTTGGTGCCTATGGGTGTTACTGCCATGGGTTTGATAGGCTTCTTCCGTGCTTCTTTGAAGCTTTCCGAGGAAAGTGCCAAGAAGGCTGATGCTCTGCTGAGCATTCCTGCACTGGTGACCATCGTTGGCTTGTGTGCCTCCTTTGCCCATCTGGGCAGCCCCTCGCATGTCTTTGGCATGGCAAACGGTATCGGCTCTTCGCCGCTGTCCAACGAGATTGTCGTTGCCGCAGTGGCCATCGTGGCCGCCCTCGTGTACTGGATTTTCGCTCTGGTTAAGCATCCTGCTGCGGGTGCCCACAAGGCCTTCGGCATCGTGTGCTGCGTTTTAGGCCTGCTCATCGCTTTGTTCACGGGTCTTGCCTATGTGATGCCCACCATCGCCACGTGGAATTCTCCGGTCGGTACGGTGAGCCAGCTCTTCGCCGCTCTGCTGGGTGGTGCTGCTCTCGCCGCGTTCGTTTTGGCGCTTGCCGGTGCTAAGCTGGCAAAACCGCTCGCGCTCATTGCCGTTGTTGGCGCTGTGGGCGTTGCGTTGATGGTTGTCGCCCAGGGCGTTATGGTTGGAGACGTGCAGAACGCCGCTGGTTTGACTTTGGCGGGATCTATGGGCCAGTATTGGTTCACCGCTGTTGCGGGTATTATCTGTGCGGCTGTTGCTGCGGTTCTTGCTTTCATGAGTGCATCCAAAGAGGGCTCTTCGCTCACGCTTATGACGCTGGTGGCAGCGCTTGCTGCGCTGGTCGCCTTGGTGCTCATCCGCATCTGCTTCTACGGAATCTTCCTTTCGGTCGGTCTGTTCTAACGACGTACCGGCTCCGTGCTTTTCCTGGATTGCCGTTCTCCTGCAGGGGAGCGGCAATCCGTGCTCGCGCTTCCCTTTGAGGCGTCTTGATTTCTTCAGAAAGGATTGTTGTGGCTGAATTTTCTGAAAACGTGGCTCAGGCTGCTGTTTTACTGGGAACGGTTTTCTATCAGGATCCTGCATCGGATAAGGGTCGTGCTGCGTTGGACTGGTTTGCTGCCGAAGGCTCCGAGGATGCCTGGTCGTTCGGTCAGCCTCAAGCGCGGGAAGCCCTTTTGCTGATGAAGTCGGCATGTTCTTCGGAGCGCGAGACAGCAATTCATGAGGAATACAATCGCCTGTTTGTGGGGCCATATCGCTTGCCTGCCCCTCCTTGGGCTTCGGTGTATACCGACCCTGAGGGCGTGATTTTCGGCAACGCTACCTTAGGTGTGCGCCAGTGGATGCGTGAAAACCAGGTCAAGCTGACGCTTCCCCATAACGAGCCTGAGGATCATTTCGGCTTGATGCTGATGATGTTCTCGTGGGGAATCAGTAATGGCCTCGATGATGGGGTGCTGCGTGATTTTCTGCAAATCACCTGTTGACGTG
>CAYFWL010000142.1:0-4694 GCA_964346845.1 uncultured Eggerthellaceae bacterium
CCCAGGTATGCTTTTGGCGCATACATGATTTCCAATCGTGCTCCTTCGGCCAGCTCGGACATCTCTCTGCTTCGCCAAATGTTGTGCAATGCTCTACGCACCACAGCAGGGAAAGAGTATAGCGCAGAACAATCAAGGTCGCAAACAAAAATTTGCATGCGGACTTGCTTTTTAAACTCCCCCGACAGAAAGCACTCCCCTAATTCGATGAAGCAGAAGAAGAACCGCTCTCAGAGTTGGCCTCACCCTCGGCACGGGCAACACCGCTCTCCGCACTGGCGCCCTCCTCGGAGCTGGCATCGCTTTCAGCACTGCCCGTATCTGCAGCATCCTCAGTATCTACCACGCTGTCAGCACTAATAAGGCTCGAAAGGTCTGCCGTACTCATATCGACATCGTAGGGAAGCTTCGCAGGCATGGGGTTGATCTTCACTGCTACGGTCGTCTTGTAGCCATTCAGCCAGGTGGTGAATGCGGTGCTCGAATCATTAGTGGAGGCCAGCTCCCTAAAGAAATCCTGGAATGCTTCGGGTAAATCGGCAAGCGTCTGAACCTCGTCAACAGGCTTTATCGTTTCGGTGCACAAAATGATATGGTAGCCGTATTGGCTCTCGACCAAATCGCTCACCTGTCCCTGAGACAGCCCGTCCAACGCCTCCTGGTACTCAGTAACGAAGCTGGTCAGTAAGTCCCAGCCCACATCGCCACCATCAGCGCCAGAGCCATCCTCGGAATAGAGAGCTGCGGCTTCCGCAAAATCCAAGGAGCCATCCTTGATGCGAGCAAGAACTTCCTGAGCAGTCTCTTCGTCATCAAGATTGAAAAGAATATGAGAAGAACGCTTGGCATTAGCAAAGTACTTCAAGTTGTCCTTCGCCAAAGCAAAAACCTCTTCATCGCTCGGGTTCTCGGAAATGGCAAAACTCTCTATAAGCTGATTGTGCAGCAGAGTATACTCGATGTTGTCTCGGTACTCCTGCTCGGTAAGACCGGCATTTTTCAAGGCTGTCTGCCACGAAGCGTCATCGCTGTAATTGGCACGAATCTGATTAACGTAACCATCGATCGTGTCAGAATCCACCGATAGACCCTTTTCTTCGGCAGCTAAAAGCACCAGCTCACGATTGACGAACATGTCAATGATGCTTTCACGAAAATCCGAAGGAGTCATGCCGTACATAGCTAGGACCAGAGCGAAGTTGCTGTCATCCTCCATACCCTGCGCTACACGGAAATCAGCGATATAATCGGTAATCTCTTGTTCAGGAATATTCTTAGAGCCAACCGTTGCTGCGATAGATTCACTGCTGCAAGCAGAGAGACCGCACAAAAGCGAAGCGGAGAGAGCAACCGTACAAGCAGCTGCCGCAATAGCCTTGATTCTCATAGGGGCCTTTCACGTTGTACCAATAGAAGCACGAACAAAATTGCTGGTTTTCCATTTTTGCACTCTTTCGCGAGCGGAAAAGCCCCTGCACAATTTGACCATCTTTGTTTCACTCATTCATTACGACTCGTTCGAATCGCAGGCACACTGCCCCGTTCAGTGAAAGCCGCGTCGTAGATTCATCGCAGATCTCCTGGATGTCCTTTCCTGCACGGCACACGGCCCCGTTCAGCGAAAGCCGCGTCGTAGCGTGAAACGGTTTTTACATCTTGCTATTTGCTTGTTTCTTCCGGTCGGTTGCAGAAAGCAAGCGCTTGCGCATGCGAACACTCTGAGGGGTGACTTCAACCAACTCGTCGTCTTGAATGTACTCCAAAGCTTCCTCAAGGGTAAAAACGATAGGCGGTGTTAACTGAATAGCTTTATCGGCCGTGGAGGAACGCTGGTTTCCCAGCTGCTTTGCCTTCTCAACGTTGACCACCATATCGGATTCGTGAGCATTTTCACCCACCAACATGCCCTCGTAGCACGGGTCACCCGGCGCGACAAACATACGACCGCGCTGCTGCAGGGTGTCCAAAGCATAGGCAACAGCTTTGCCCGTGCTCATAGAAATCATAGAGCCATTTTTCCGACCAGGCATTTCCCCCGTGTAAGGGCCATACTCGAAGAAGTGGTGGAACAGCTGGGCCTCACCATGGGTTGCGTTCAAGATACGCGTTTTCAGGCCCATGGTGCCTCGGGAGGGAATCTTAAAGGTCAGGTGCGTCATCGCATCGTCGGAAGACATATCCTCCATGATGCCTCCCGCATTGCCCATAACCTCGATGGCCTTTCCTGCATACTCGTTAGGAACATCCACACTTGCCTCTTCGATGGGCTCGAGTTTGTTGCCATCATCTGCCGTTTTATACACAACTTGAGGACGACCAACCTGGAATTCGAATCCTTCGCGGCGCATGGTCTCCATCAGCACGGACAGATGCAGGACACCACGACCAGCCACCTCAACACCCGAACCCTCTTCCTGTGGCGTGATACGCATGGAGATGTTGCTTTCCTTTTCGCGCATGAGCCGCTCGTTCAGCTGGCGAGCACCCACGATTTCGCCTTCACGCCCGACCAAAGGGCTGGTAGAAGCCTCGAACACAACGGACATAGTGGGCTCTTCCACCGAAATAGGATCCAGCATCACCGGGTTTTCGCGGTCGGTGATCATATCGCCAATATCAGCGTCTTCAATGCCGATGACCGCAACGATATCGCCCGCCTGCGCCTCCAACACCTCGGTTTTGCCCAGGTTCTCAAACACGTGCACCTTGCGCACGGTAGCGTTGTACTGCTTTTCCCCGCCGTTTTTCACTACCAGCACCTGCTCTTTCTCATGCAGGATACCGCTATGCAGGCGGCCAACACCGATGCGCCCTTCGTAGCTGCTGTGGTCCACCGTGCAGATCTGCAGAGCCACAGGGCCTTCCAGATCAACATCGGGACAGGGAATTTCCTTGAGGATCGTGTCGAGCAGCGGAATCATGTCCCCATTGTCATCGGTATACTCGTAGCGAGAATAGCCATTGACCGCCGAAGCGTAGATAACGGGAAAGTCCAGCTGTTCATCACTTGCCCCCAGCTCCATCATGAGCTCGAAGACTTTATCGATAGCACCGTCAGGGTCAGCGTTGGGGCGATCGATTTTATTGACAACAACCACAATGCGCAGGTCATTTGCCAGCGCGTGGCCTAAAACAAAGCGCGTCTGGGGCTTCGGGCCTTCGTAGGCATCGACGATAAGCAGGGCTCCATCGGCCATATTTAAAACACGCTCGACTTCACCGCCAAAGTCAGCGTGTCCCGGAGTGTCGATAACATTAATCTTAACACCCTTATAGTTGATGGAAATATTTTTGGAAAGGATGGTGATACCGCGTTCGCGCTCCTGATCGTTGCTGTCCAAAACGCGCTCTTCAACCTGCTGGTTGGCACGAAACACATGGGCAGCTTTCAAGAGCTGATCGACCAATGTGGTTTTGCCGTGGTCAACGTGGGCGATGATAGCCACGTTGCGAATGTTTTCTTGTTTCACTCGTTACTCCATACGTAATAGTTTATAAGTATTAAAGACAAACGGTGATTTTATCACGCAAATATGCAGGTAAATGTGATTTTTACAAGCTTTACAAGAAAGAAACTCCCTCTTGTCGCATTGCATACAATCTTTTAGTGCAATTGACTATACTGTCAAGGAGTAAGAATCGAGGAGGAGTCACATGATTCGCTTTAACAATGACTATAACCGTACGGGTCATCCCGCTGTTTTGGCTGCGCTGGCGGAAACCGCACACGAAACGTACGATGCTTACGGCCTGGATACCTGCTGTGAACATGCAAGCGAGCTTATCAAAGAACAGCTCGATTGTCCTGAAGCTCAGATTCATTATCTCGTCGGGGGCACCCAGTCTAATACGGTCGCTATTGATTTCATGCTACGCCCGCGGGAAGGAATCCTTTGCGCCGAGACCGGACATATCAACGTGCACGAAACCGGTGCCCCCGAACATATCGGGCATAAGTGCTTGGCTCTTCCTCAAAATGCCGGAAAGATTGCTGCGGCGCAGGTTGAAGCCGCAGCTATTCTCTATGAGACGAGCGATATCCAAGAGCATATCGTGAAACCCAAGATGGTCTACCTTTCCCAAGCAAGTGAAGTGGGGACGGTTTATTCTCGAGGGGAACTCGAAGCGATTCACGAAGTCTGCATGGCACATGACCTCTATCTGTTCATCGACGGTGCGCGCTTGGGATACGCTTTAGCCGCCGAAGGCGCTGACTTCACACTGGCAGACATCGCGCACGTTGCCGATATGTTCTCGATTGGCGGCACCAAATGCGGCGCCCTGTTCGGCGAGGCCGTTGTTATCACCAATCCCGTGTTGCAGCCCCACTTTCGTGCCGCTTTAAAGCAAAACGGTGCCATATTGGCAAAAGCTTGGCTTTTGGGCGCTCAGTTTGCCGCCCTTTTTACCGATGGCTTGTATGTTAAGATTACCCGTAATGCTATCGCCCAAGCGCTGCGCATTCGCGATGCTTTTGCCGCAGCCGGTGTGAAGCAATTCGTGGAATCCCCCACCAACCAGCAATTTTTCATTTTAAGCGACGCTCAGATGGCTTCCTTAGGAGGCAATTTCGCCTTTATGTTTGATCACGCTCTCGCCCCCGATCAGAATGTCTGCCGTTTTTGCACATCATGGGCTTCGACCGATGACGAGATCGATGCTCTTTGCGCTGCTATTGCAGGGTTGGGGTAAAA
>CAYFWL010000143.1:0-4634 GCA_964346845.1 uncultured Eggerthellaceae bacterium
CTCGCTCCCCAAGACGCAAGCACGCAGGTGACGACTATGGCGGGCGTACACGCTGCCTTCATGGGTATGTTTGCCATTCTGATGGTGGTGGTGTTGGGCATCTTGCTCTTCGTGCGTGACAGCCATGGCCAGAAAAAGCAGCATCGCGGTGCTGCGACGGCTCCTTCTGCGGGCCTGGCCCTCCACGGCATTGCGGGCATCGACCGCGCCTTCCTCGTGGCAGATGTCATGAATGGCCAGCCTAATGTGATTTCCCAGACCGCCACCGTACGTCAGGCAATCGATGCCATGCGCGCAACAGAAACCAGTGGCGTGCCCGTTGTGGATGAGGAAAACGGCGTCGTAGGCTTCATCTCCGATGGCGATATTATGGGGTACCTCTCCAACCAAACCGGTAAATTCTCTGGAGGCACGAACTACTTCAGCCTCGTTGAAGACCAGGATTTCTGGACCCGCCTGAGCAGTCTTTTGGACCTCAACGTCATGAAGCTGGCAACCAAGCGCGTTGTTTCCATCGAGGCGCTTGCCGATGCCGAAACCGCCTTCAAACTGCTCTCCGAAAAGCGCATTAAAAAGGTGCCGGTGGTTCATGAGGGTAAAGTGGTGGGCACACTGTCTCGCCGCAATGTGATGAATGCCCTGGAAACTGCCGAAACGCTTTTGAGCAACCGGGCCGCCTCATAGCCCCGTAAAAAACCCGCACGGCAAAAAAAGCGGCTCGTAAACGGCTCGTTTACGGCTCGTTTACGCGAACCCAGCCGCCTTGTGTTCCCAGCCCAGTGTGTCTCTCGTGTTTATATCCCGGCACCAAAGAGCAAAACCCGCATCAACTTGTGTTCCCAGTGTGCCTCTTGTGTATATCCTCTTGCGTCTTCTGGAGTCGTTTGCCACGCCTCGTGTACGCTTAGCCTACGGGAAAGCCACGCAGCACCCCACTTTGAAGCGCAAAGGAGTCAGGGGCATCGAGGAAACCATCACCCGTCACATCGGCCGTAAGCCATCGCTTGACCTCGTGTGGGCGGCTGAGATCAAATGCGAGGCCTCCCGTAGCCATATCATAGGCAATCTGGGCATCGACAATATTAAGCGTGTCGTTTAGATTAACATCTCCTGCCCCCGCATGACCGGGTACGGCAACCTGGCTCTTCTGAGAAGCTGGAAACGCGGCAAAGTCGTTTTCGATGTCGATGGACACCTCGCTGTTCATCAGGTAGCACCACGACCGCAATGCAGCGTTCCAAAGCATGGGCTTCCCCTGATACGCGGGGCAGTAATCAACCCCATATCCACCGTCCACCTGATATTTCACCAACCACAGCCCCGGTGCATAGAGCGTTGAGACAGCGGCAGCCATCGGCTCAACAAAAATATACAGATTACCCCAAATACCTGGAACAGCTGCTGGCGCATCGGTAGTGTAGGTGCCGTCCGGGGAATCACCGTAGTGAACCAGCGGCAGATACTGCGCATCAAAGGTCAGACGAGGAATGATTGCATCGCCTGACATGGTAGAGGCAATCAACGTGCCGGCACAAAGCACGGGATCGGGAGGGTTGACCATGCTCTGGCTGTTTTTCGACACCAAGCCAGCGCTGTCGCCTCGATAGGAAAAACCGCCCTCGGCCCGCACCGAACGGCCACCGAAGAGGATAGCGCCCCTGCCATCACGGCAGATGCCATAGCTGCGCTCATACGCAGCGCCCGCCTGTCCCTGAAGACATCCATCATCGTAGGTGCTCAGGCTGTGGTTGACATCGCTTGTGCAATAGATACCGTAGGAAGCCGCGTTCTCCCAAGCCTCCACGCTTTGCGATTGACCAAAGAGAGAGCCACCATCCCTCACCGTTAAAGAACCGCCGACATGCACGCCCGAAGAAACGCCAGCGCGATCGGTTCCCGTGTCACCAGCCCAGGCATGCACGACGGCATGCTGAGCCACCTCGAAGTCACCATTAACGTGAATGCCCGTGCAGGCGCCCAGATTTTGTCCATACGCACCAGCAGATAGGCTATTACCATCATATTCGTTTGAAATGATACTCAAATTACTCGTAGAGAAGATAGCGCAGCCTTCCGCTGCATTATCAGCCCTGATATCCATCTCATTGTGCCCTTGGAGAACAAGGCAGAGAGGTGTGCGCGCATAGATGATGGTCTTGATGGGGCCTTCATCCGTGTTGGCGTAATAAGGAAATATTCCGTAACTGCCATACCCGCTCGAGTTGAAGTTATTCAGAGATAGACGGGATAAAATCGGGTCGTAGCTTAGGGAGCCGTCACCCAAGACATCAGTGTAGTTGAGGCTGGTCACAGGGGTGACCCCCACCCACACATCGAAAGCGAAATAGGGGCCCGCTTTCACATACTTATAAAGGACTTCGTTTTCTTTGTAGAGAGCCTCATCTTCCTCGCCCCATGCAAAAGAAGCAGGACAGAGACCGCCACTGTTGTACGCTACAAGAACGCCTTTGCCCTCTTCGACCCAGTTACCCGTATACAGTCCGAGGTGATCGGAGGTGCTGTTTCCGAAAAACACCGCCCCATCGGCGTGCGCTTCAAACATGCCGTTGTCGTACAGTTCTATGTGCGAACGGGGGTTAATAGCGTAACCGTCGCTTATAACGCTTAGCATGCCCTCTTCTCGAATCTGAATCGAACTCGACGGCGCGAAAGCCTGTACTCCCCAGCCATCTGCGCCCTCGACACGGATATGCAAAGAGCCCTCGATGGTCGTGGGGTAAAGGCCGCTCACGCATAAACCGAAACGCTCAATATAAGGATTGGTCTGCGGACAGTAGAGGGAAAGCTCAGTGTCGCCCAAATTGAAAGCACCCTTGACATCGATAGCGCAAGAATAATAAAAAGAGCCACCCTGGGGGTCAGCGGTTGAAATGGAAAGAGAACCGCCATCGACACCCTCTCCAATATTCAGCAGACCACGAGAGTTTTCAAACATAATGCCCCGCACAGCACCGGTAGAAAGCGGAGACCCGATGCTGTTCTCGCCCCTCAGAAGGATAAACGAGATAGCTTCTTCGTCCCACCAAATACCGACAGGATCATTAATCATCCCCAAATCAGGAAGGGGCGCGGGTTCAATGTGCGCGTTGTTCAGTATCAAGGTGCTGGGCACGCCTGTGCTCGTCGGAGCAACATAGCTCACGGTGCCATCGCCCAACACGTCGTTCATGTTATCCACGGTAACCTGCACACCGCCCACGTAAAGAGGATATGCTGTTCCCGCATAGGCATTTTGAACAGGCATGATTATGAGGGAGAGACAAAGCCCCGCCATTGCCGAGAAGGTCACCGCAAAAACACGCCATGCAAGATTTCTGAGTTCTTGGACCATGGGAAACTCCTTTCACAGCCTAACTCCTCATGTTCATCCTAGCAAAAACCGCCCGCACCGATAATGGCCACATGTCCCAATTTGAGCCGCGAAGCGAGCCCCTCTTGAAGCACAATGGGACAAAAAAGAGAGGCAAAGGAGTCTGCTATGATTGCATGCACCTGGTACGAAACGCCCTGCATAGGACGCGTGCTGCTGGCCGCAGGCGATGAGGGCATCGTTGGTCTGTGGATGGAGGGACAGAAATATTTTGGTGCCGGCATCCCGACAAACGCGATGGAAGAAAATACCGAACACCCCCTGATAAAGCAGGCTCTGGCCTGGTTAGACCGCGACTTCGCCGGTGAAAAGCCCTCCCTCTTCGAGCTGCCTCTCGCGCCGCAAGGAAGCGCATTTCGCCAGCTTGTTTGGAAACAGCTCTGCGCGATTCCTTATGGGCAGACAATCAGCTACGGTCAGCTGGCCAGGAAAGTCGCTGTTCTACAAGGTAAAGAGCACATGGCTCCTTTGGCCATCGGCGGCGCCGTGGGGCACAACCCCATCTCCATCATCATCCCCTGTCATCGCGTCGTCGGCACCAACGGCAGTCTCACGGGATATGCGGGGGGACTGGACAAAAAGGTCGCGCTGCTGAAACACGAGGGTGCACCGATGGGTCGGCTTTTCCGCCCCACTGAGGGAACGGCGCTCTAATGGGCATGTTTTTCCAGCGCGTCTATCACGTCGTGGCGCAAATTCCTTCCGGAAAAGTCGCCAGCTACGGCACGGTGGCGCGCCTTATGGGCGCTCCTCGCAGCAGCCGCTCTGTGGGATTCGCGCTGCACAACAACCCTTCCCCCGGAAGCGGATACGAGGACATACCCTGTCACCGCGTGGTGTTCAAAGATGGCAGCCTCTGCGAGGGTTTTGCTTTCGGCGGTCCCAACGTACAACGCACGCTCTTGCAAGATGAAGGCGTGCTCTTCCGGGACAACGAACACATCGACATGGCCCGCTGCGAATGGGATGGCTGCGGATACCAGCCTGATTATGACAAGGGGACAGGTGATTTGTCATAATTTTGCGGCCCATACGCGAAGGCAAGCCCAGAACAGCACAAAAAGACACGCTTTGGGAAGCGCTCACCGCCGTCGAAGCACAGCGCGATCATGTTTCCCCAGGTCGCAAATTCCGAGGAACCCGAAAACAGCCGAAAATGAGCAGATTCTTTCCCAAAGCGCGTCTTTTTGTGCTTGAACTCCCTTTTCGAGGGACGGTTCAAGCAGCAGAGCGACGTTCAAGC